>JADHVV010000075.1 GCA_016783825.1 Candidatus Zhuqueibacterota bacterium
GAGACGGTTATCGTCGGCGGCAAACTGTGTCTTGATGTGTGATCTTTTCAATTATAACCACTATATTTGGCTTGGTGAATGTTAGTTTCCTCGCTCATGTCCTCAACAGCCACATCTTAAACCCGTAACGTAGGCATACACACTGACAAAATGACAATAAAATACACAAATCAACCTATTTTGAAAGCTGATGAATTAGTCAGGTTAGAAATAATTAACAGTAAATATGGTTTTATTACAATGACTTATCAAGCAGATGTTAATTAATTTAGCAAGAATAACTATTTATGGTTTAGTGCTCATTCTACAAAGATGTGCAACGCAGTATCGTGCAGGGAATAAACACCTAAGCAATTGTAGGAATATTCTAAGGACTTCGAAACCATAGAATTTAATAATTGCATGTTTTATTTTTTGAAAATAATAATTTCGGAATTTTACTTTTATCATTTTATTAACACTGTTCTTTGTTGTATCTAAGTTGGAGATATTATTAATCATTAATTGCTCAATGCTAGCATATAGTCTATATGCTTTTGACATATTGCTGCCGTGCATTATATAACTTCCAAGCACTTGATTTACATATTTAAATTTTAATTTTTCTAACGATATCCTTAGCCACATATCATAATCCTCAACCCCCCATAGACTTTCATCCTCCGTGAAGTAGCCTACTTTTTGAAACGTTGTCATACTAATCGTCACAGCTGATGGAGATAAACAATTATAGTTAAAATACAATTCATAAAATGTCTTAAATGGTCCATACTTATTGATTCTTAATGTTTCTCCATGATTGTTTAGAACAGCCTCATTGTGGCAGACTAAATCATACTTACCATCATTAAGTATTTTATATATGACAAGCAATTTTTCTGGTTCCCAAATATCATCATGATCTAATAGTGAAACATAGAATCCTACACTATTTCTAATGCCAGTATTTCTTGCAGCTCCAAGCCCCAAATTCTCTTGAGAGATAACTTTTTTAATCCCATCAAATTGAAACGAATTAAGTATATCAATCGTGTTATCAGTTGAACCATCGTTAACAAAAACAACTTCGAAATCCCGGAATTTTTGGGTGTTAAGAGATTTGAGAGTTGGTAATATTATTTTTTCGCAGTTGTAACACGGAATCACAACGCTAAAAAATGGAATTGTTCTATTCATTCCTTTTTATAATTATATTGGGAAATGTAGTAATTTGTTTCTAAGTCTATTAGCAATCTGATACTTTTGATTATTTCTTACTACGCAGTCCGGTAAATCTGGCCAATAGAAAGCTTCCACTCCATAACGATTAAAATACCTTAGCACTTCTTTCATACGTTTTTCTTCCTCTTGCCATATTAATGGTATCTGAAGCGGAATAGTCCCCTTTGGGATATTATTAAATAAACTACTAAAGGAATATTTTTCTAAAATTTTAATGAACTTATTTACTCTTTCAACTGATCTACGTCTATTTAAATAAAATATTTCATAATTCAGTGATTTTATAATTATCAGGGTAATAGAATTTATGCGAATATCAAGAATGGGATCGGGAAATTGTACAAGTGAATTTCCAAAATCATAAACTACATGATCCTGAGAATTACGATCGCTACGTTTATTAATCATGCCTTTAGACTTAAAATACCATAATAAGTAATTCCTTACATATTTTATTAAGCTATCTGCGTGATGAAGCTTTTCAAGTTGATATGAGTGTTTTTGAAATATAGCCTTATTGTTAATCCTAAGAATCGCGCCGTTAACAATTGGTAACGATTTCCTTATACTTGTAATGCTGATGTCCCCAATTGTACCTAGCCATTTTCCCTGATATTTACTGAGAAATCCATGAGCATTATCCTCAATGAAAAAAAGGTTGTGCTTATCACAAAATTCCTTTATTTGCTTAAACGGTGCGGGAAATCCAAAATAATTAACCCACAACAGCGCCTTTGTATTTTTGGTTATTTTACTTTCTATTAAATTAAAATCTGGTGTCAAATCCCAATTACTATCAAAATACTCTATTTCCACACCCATTTCCTTGAATGGACTTTCAATTACATTACAAATATATGCCGGTACAAGCACTTTGTCGCCCTTCTTAATCTTAAGAAACCTCATTCCGTGTAGCAGGGCTTGTCGCGCATAAGCAAACCAATATACATTCCCAGACAACAGGTCTGAATTGCCGATCGACTGAGTAAATCCAAGTTCCCCAGAGTGAAATAAATGTTTTCTTTGAAGATTTTTTAATAAGTTGGGTGGGACATACTCCATAAATAGAAAGAGTTAACCTTTATGTTTTGTCATACGTAACAGAACGGGTTTTAAGTGCAAAGTGAAAAGTTGATAAAGTGTCCCTCTAAAATTATTATTGTTCAGGTATCCTCTTAATAATTGAGCTTCCTCATTTGAAAAAGAATATTTATATTTTTCATTTCCTGACATAAAATCAAAAATCTGCAAATCCTGCGAAAAACTATCCCTTAAAATCTGAAGTAAATGAATTATCCCTGGGGAATATTTCGAATACTCTATATTCATTGTGGGAATATAATAATAACCCCTATTCTGGTACTGGAATCCCATATGCATAGCAACAGTCACCTCTCCAACTTTTAACAATGAAAATGAAAGATAACCTTTATCAGCGAACTTTTGGGCAATTGTTTGAAAAAAACTACATATATTTTCACTTGAAAATATTGATGAGCCATTTCTGGTCTCCCACCGATTGCGATGCATTAAAAAAAAATGATTCAATTCATCTCCAATATCAATATTATTCACTTTCACATATTTTACTTCTCCCTGTTTTGAAAGCCTTCGAAGGTAATATTCAGAACTCTTTCTTGTTTTTTTACTTAAACCTGCATAAAAATCATTCCAGTTGTTTCCCAATCTCATGAACGGCGCTGGTGTTTGTTCTTGTACAAACATTTTTAATCCGTTTTTCATAAAGTGTTGTAAAACCATATGTGTGTACGAACCAAGAACTAATCCATTGAATTGAATGATGTCCCAATATTTATTTTGTTTCAAAAACTTTACTACGCAATAGGCCAAATCCTCCTTTTCCATATCAGACAGAATATGTATATAATCTCCAAAGTTATCTCCTATAAAACGTAGTTTACGAAAACCATATTTCCTTTCAATGTACAAAGACAAAATTGCTCGGAATTTATTCGTAGAAACATCTTGTACAATAATAATATGTAATGAGCTGCGATTTTTAAAATATTCCCACCAAGTTCTTTGAAATTCATAAGACTGAAATACTGTAACCTCGGAGGTCTTATTAAACAGGGAGTCCCATTCTGATTTAATATTATCAAATCCGCTAATATCAGTAATCTCTATGATTCTGATCATTTAAAAGATTTACATAAATGTCTTAAGCCATTAAACCGAGGAATTTCAAACTTGCCACACTTATTGCTAATAAAACTGGGCTCCAGAGTAACAGAATAATTATAGTCAGCACCTCGTATTAGCTCAATTTCCCTAGTTGAAAAACTATTTTGATTACCAAATGGATAGCAAAAAATATCACAAGATCTACCAATCCGTTTTTCAATAATTTGCTTTGAGTTTAAAATTTCCTGACCTGCAGCGGCATCAGAAATTGTCGAAAGATGATAATGATTTAACGTGTGCGATCCAATGTGAATATCACCAGAAAGGGAATCGATCTGATTCCAACTCAATAATGGATCATATATCTCATGCGATTGTATTTGTTCATTTGATACCTCTAAATCGTAAAGTAAGATACAAAGGTTCTCTTTTAGCTTATTACCATAGTAGTTTTTAAAAATCTCAATTAAAATTGATATAGCTCGGCGTTTTTCATTATTTCGCCAAAGACTAATGCTTTTATTTAAAAATTGACAATTAAGAATTACTTTAGAAGAAGAGAACACGGAAGCTCTAATTATTTCAGGGAATGGAACCGAGCAATTATCAATAAGGTTAGGACAGATAAATACTGATGGTATTACATTAACCGAATAAAAAATATCCATAATATTTAAAATCGATGAATAACCATCGTCCATTGTAATAGCTGCTAACCTATTCTGACGGTTATTTTTTTTTGACTCATGAAGTAATTCTTCAAGCGTAACAATTGAAAAATATTTGCGAATTATATACAATGTATATTTCAACTCATAGACAGTGGCCTTATATAATGAGTTTCCCTTTAGCCATCTTGAACCAAAGCCATGAAAACATATGATCAAATCACCGGTACTTTGGGGGATAATTCTTGCCGATCCAATATAAGATCGAAAAAAACTTAATGATCTTCTAATTTCATAATAGGGTTTAAGCACGCATTAATCTCGTAAATGTCAATATCATATGGCGTATTCTCACATATTTCATCGGCCACAAATCAATCTTAAAGATACACTTATATTGAAAATAGTCTGGAATTAGGTGCTTGGTACATTGAAACTATCGAAATCGAACAACTTCACCTTTCCTTAAAATATGCACAGGATTAAAAATAATTCCCGCTATAAGATAAAATAATAATTCATTCTGAAAGTAAATCGTTGTTATATTATTACTAATAAAAAAATATATCATTATTAAAAATAACATATATCCATATTGGTTAGTTTTCCCAATTTTTAACGATCTCCATATAGTTAAAAACCAAAATAACAAATTAATAGTACCATAAAAATAACCGTGAAACATATATTTCCACAAAAATCCGTTAAGCAAATCAACATTTTCTCTGTACCATATAACATTTGGTGTCAGAGCACCCCAAAATGAAACATCTGAATATAATATTTGCCACCCCGTTTCAAATATATCAAGTCTACTAATAAAATTTAACCATGCTGAAGTTGATGTAATATTCCTAAATAACAATTCATCGACGATATGATATATAATATTTTTAAATACAAATAAAGAGAAAAATATCGTTGCTAATAAAAACATAATATTCAGCACCTTAAGTCTCTTGATATTTATAAATATAAATATCACTATAATAATAATTAACGAGACAATAGCTGTACGAGATTGCGATAACATTAAGCTAAATGATGTTAAAGATAATAGCAATATTATAATGCTTCTATTCCGAATACTAACAACGGTGCCTTTACGAAATAATATCGTTATAGCAATTATAATTATTAAACCTAGAAATAAACCTAAATAGATTCCTTGTCCAAAACTTGCAATTGGTCTTATAAGTTCACCTCTATAGCCCATAAATTGACTGTTTTCCCATTTTGCACTCGGATCAATCATTAAAAAGCTGAGGTAAGAAAAAATACTTTGTTTTGAAATAAATTCAAATAATGTCATTGTGCAGATAATAAAAGAAGCAAGTGCAAGTGTACTTATTATCTTATTAAAATCTTTTACGTCTTTTACTATATATTTTCCGGCAATAAAAGGGAATCCAAAGTATAATAATTGATTTATCACCGTTTTCAATCCAGTGCTGCCACCCCCTAAATATAGGGCTCCAAGCATTGGAGTTAAGATTAACATTAACATCATGACGTTAGAAAGATCGATATTAACCTTTGCACGATATAGTGTTTTAAAAATATCCGGGAAAAGTAATATCACAGTTGCTATCAACCATAAACTTAATCCAATTGACAACCCCATGCCCTTGGGAAAAATAATAATAAGCAAAACATACAGACATAATTTATTTATTGATCTCAACTTAAATGTAACCAATTCCGAGCATATTTTAGAAATGGCCTATTCCGAATGAGAAATTTATTTACTACAATGGCCTGCTTAATCATACGAGATAGTGGAGGTTTCACACCTAACTTAATTATTTCATTTTCTGTTGTAACTCTATATTTAAATAGTATTTTGCTGATTATATATTTAAAATATTTATAATCTGCAATATTACCTGCTTCAAATTTTTTAAATAAATAGAAAAACTCAAAAAGATTGATTTCTCGACTGTTTTGGCATTCTTCTGTAACTCTTCCCACGCTACCCCCAGACACATAAACAAGTGGCTTGGAATTGAAGGCAAATTGTTTGTTTTGAGTTAATAAACGTATATAGAAATCAATGTCAACATACCATTTCATCTTTTTGTCAAAGTAAATTTTCACGTTTTTTCTGTAAATTGTTAGACTTGGAGGTCCGATTACCGCGTTGAAAAACAATAAGCACATTGGGTCTTTATTGAGCCTTTTTATTTGTTTTTTACTCGGAGTAAGAATGTCCTTGTATAAAACACGATAGGCTGAGCTAAACCCAAAGTTTGCATCTGGATTATTATCTAGCATTTTTACATATTCTGAAATAGAGTCCTCAGAAGCCAAGCAGTCGTCGTGATGAAGGAACTTAATATAATCGCCCCTTGCATGCTTAACCGCTTCATTCCAATTCCCAGGTGAACCCTTTCTTTTTTTATTTTTAACATATTTTAGCTTCCCATAAAAATTATATTCTTCCACCAACTGCTTAACTGAGTCATCCGGCGTATCGTCGGTTAAGATAATTTCATAATCTTTATATACTTGCATTTTTATAGAATCAAGGGTCTTCCGTAAATATTTTAATTCTTTATAAACAGGAATGCAAATAGATACTTTGGGCTTCATTATAACCTAATTATTTGCTATGCTTTTATTTATTATTCATATGGATTATACAATATAGTTCAATAGTGTGTTGAATATTTAAAATTAAACTTTTTTTAGATATCCATTAGGATTCATTGTCAAATAAAATTTTTCTCTCTTTCTATCAATAGTAAAGGAATCATTTCCTGCTAAAAAGGTTGTTATCGCTTCATATGGCCCTGGCCCCCAGCGTCCTTCGACTGGATGACCATTAATATTACCATCTTCAACTATTAAGTAGCTGGATTTTGATACTAAATCTCCATAGAGTTTCAACTCCTGCAAAACATGATCCATCGTATGGTCTGAGTCTAGTATTACCATAACAGTATTATTGTTCTTGACAATATTTGTTATTTTTGTAAATATGTCAATAGAAGTAGAGGACCCCATTAAATAGAAGATACGGTTATGTTTTGGTCTGTTTTTATATTCAACCACATCCACTGTGACAATTTGACCCTTTCCAATAATATCTAAAATGTTAGCTAAATATAATGCACTACCTCCTTCCTGTGTTCCGCATTCAATGATAATATCAGGCTTGACTTCATAAATAATTTCCTGATAAATCCAAAGATCTAACGGACACTTCAATAATGGAATTCCTTGCCAATAGGTGTTTCCATAAGTTCTCTCTTTGTTATAATAGTAAATACGATGAAATAGGCTAACGATCATTTTTGAAATAATCCCCGTATTTAATATCTTAATAAAATATCTCTTTATTTTATTGTGCAGTTTCTTAATAATCTTCATTGTACCTTTTTTATTTATTTCTTAGCCCCTGTCGGTATGAGTGCGATATATTCTATAATTTTTGAAAGAAATTATGCTTTACGAAACATATCATATAAGCGTTGGTACTCATCTTTTTTTATCATGACACTAGCCAACCCCAAAGATGTTAAACACCAAACCAGCTTCAATAATAATGTGCTTGACATAAAATAAATTGCCCCGCCTATCATAATAATAGAAATTAGAAAACATGTTATAACTTTTATATGTATCCTTAATAACGCAATTTTATACAGATACCAATAGAGTACTGGAATGGTTGCCAAGTAGCTTAAAATATACCCCATAGCTACAGATGAAATACCGTATTTGCCAACAGCAATAATTGGCGTTAGCACTAGA
The DNA here is from genome assembly GCA_016783825.1 of Candidatus Zhuqueibacterota bacterium. Taxonomy (GTDB): domain Bacteria; phylum Zhuqueibacterota; class Zhuqueibacteria; order Thermofontimicrobiales; family Thermofontimicrobiaceae; genus Nigeripontimicrobium. The sequence goes on from JADHVV010000075.1 coordinate 7,791, forward strand.
ATAGCCCATCCAAAGATGCCAATTCCCGTAAAACTTTTAACAAACCCTAATCCCATCATATTTGTATGAAAGGCATTGGCAAGATTTGCCAAAAAACCCGCAATAACAAACCAATAAAACACCGTTGATAGAGACAGAAACTTTGAGCTGTATAAAATCAAAATTAATGTTGGTACAAACAATATGGCAATTACTGAAATGAAAGATGATGTTAAAAGCGTGAATCTTAAATATTCGTTAGTTTCAGAATTTCGCTCTTTTATATGCATTTTTCTTGAAACATTTGGAAAAAAGTAAAAATGTGATCCTCTATTAACCACTCCGAGCATCCCCATAAGTACCAAACTTACTTGTAATAACCCTGTTGTCGCTAAATCTGTTTCTCTTAGCACAACTACTCTTAAGATATAATTGCTAAGCATTGATAAAAGGTTTAAAATAAATGCAGCACCACCAAATACTAATAATTTTTTTAAAATACGATTACCAAATTGGGGTATTACAATTTTAGTAGTAAATACTTTTCTTATTTCGCTCCAATAGACTATAGTGGAAAATATTGTAGAAAAGACAATACTTATGAAAAAACCAGTCAAATCAAAGAAATAAACAAAAATAATAATTGAAATAAATTCGATAGCTGAATTAATAATTCTAATTCTGACAATTTTTTTTATCAGCTTAAGACCTTGAAGTACATTTGCAAAAACTATATTAACACTCTTAAACACAAAGGTTGCATTAAACAATGCAAAATATAAAAATATTACATCAGATGACAGGAAATATTTTTTGATAATTGATTGAAATACGAAAAACATAAGGGTTAAGAATATTGACGAAACAGAAGCAATTGACAGTGTGTAATTATATAGTTTTTGAAGAGATTCTTTATTGCCTTGATACTCGGCAATATATTTAATTGTGGCATTGGCTAACCAAGAGGCAGTAAACACCGAAGCAAAAATAAAAAATGAATTCAAAACTCCATATAATCCAAATCCCTCTGGACCAATCCTTACCGCTAGATATTTGTTTCTAATTATCGAAACAAAAACTAGTGCAATTTCTGTTGTACCTATCAGAGAAGCGCTTTGAATTAATTTTTTCAATATTCTATCATGTGTATAAACAGAGTGATATACATAAATTGAATAGTATTCATTATTTGATGAATAGGTATTAGATTGTGGTCAATAATCGATTTATATCTGCTGATTAAAAATCGAGTGACGTATTTGTAAATAATTTAACTGCAAAATATAGTCTTTATTCAAGATAACTTTTTAATCTTCGTAAGTTCTTCATCAGTCTATTTTCTAGCGATCCATTATCATATAAAGTTGGATAATTAAGTAATCTGTTAGCCTCAACTAATAATTCACATTTATTTATTTCTTGAATTTTTTCCTTTTTAATAATTTTTCTTGGTAATGGCCTAATTATACTTCTTTTATATCCACGTGAATCAGAGCCAAAACTATCACCATTAATTTTATTAAAATTTTCAAAATTGAGGAAAAGTTCAGAATATTCAATGTTTAGAAAAATGCATAACTCTGACATGATTTTGTTCGGATCATTGACAAAGTCCTCAAATTTAAAAATACGAATACCTTCCCTTAATAACACTTCTATGTATTTTAAATACTGTTGATAAAATTTATTTATTGGTGGTGTCCCCCTAGAAATCCATATATCTATAGAGTCTCGTACAAAAGCAAAAGGAATAATATCAGTATAATTTCTTAGACCGTCAAAGGTTAATAATCTATTCGGAGGGTTCAATTTATTATTTACATACGGTACAAAATTAATAAATGACCAATCTCTGATTATCAAATGTTTATTTTCCTCGTTACAGATTTTATGTAATTCAACTATACCATCAAAATAGTCATCAGATTCTATATTGATGCCCCACCAATTATAGGCTTGTTCCTTGATTGTGGTATAAGATTTCTCACCGCGAGAACCCCAACCTCCACCAAGCGGGCTTACTTCCGATAAAATAACTGTGTTCTCCAGAGATCCAAGGCATCTATTGAGAAGAGTACCCCCAGATCTTGCGAAACATATCATTAATATTAAATTCATGTTAGTCTCAAACTAAAAAAAATCAAATATTTGACTATAGTGTAAATCTAATTTACCAACTTAATAAATCGGTTATTATGTATTGGAAAACTTAAAATAAATCCTATTCATATTTTATTAAATTCCATGTAGGAGTTAATCGAAATATTATTACCCTAAAATTATAGACGAATCCAATTCTCTGGAATTAAATCATCTGTTTTTTTATTCATTTCATTATCAGCAAACCAATTTGTTGGTGCAATTACCACTTTATCTGGATTTTTATTCAACCACGCACCCCACCAACTAAACGAGCTATTTGCAATGATATTGTGTTTACATAAACTCATAAGTATCATTTCCTCATAATCTTTATCGGCAACATCAGAATTTACAAATGTGGTTGGCTGGGTTTGTATTAGGTTATTTTGAACCCAATCAACATCATCTGAGAAAACAAAAATGTGAATTCCTTGGTGTTTATGTTGAATATAATTAATTGCTTTATAATAGTATTCTAAACTGTTTGCACCATGCATATTTACGCCTTTTGCATTAATATTTCCCTCAGATGATATGCCATGCAATCTTCTAATATGTACACTTACTGAATTTGTTTTGCTTATTTTATTAGCAATTTGCTTGTTATAACCTTCTAATGGACTGGATACTTGTAATTCTTTATGAATAATTTTCTCAATTGATTTAAAATATTTTTCACTTTGCCAATAACCATCTATATATACTTCAAGATATGGTTTTAATATTTTATCATCATAATTAAAATTTTCTTCTTTGATAATATTTATCGGGTTTGGATTTATTCTGTTTAACAGTTTCAACAATTTAGTTGCTTTCTTTGACAGTAAAAGTTTGCTATAACGTTTAAGTTCCCTTTCTGATGCAATAACTCCTTGAATATTAAAATATTTTAAGCTGTATGTTCGCTTATAAAAATCATTTTTAAAACCAGAAATAATATCAAACTTTAATTGTATCCCACTATCATGAGCTATCCTACGCCCTAAAGCATATTGAAAAAGTTGATTACCTAGTCCACCCTTCAATCTTACAATTACCATCTATTATTTACCCTTGATAATCTAATTATCCATTTTCATCCTACTCTATTTGTTAATTTCACTAGAAATCCAACTATATGTTTTTTCCAACCCTTTCATTAGTGAGTAATTTGGTTCCCATCCAAGTTTTTCTTTAATTAGTGTATTATCAGAGTTTCTGCCGCGAACACCCAAAGGTCCTGGGATGTGATTAATATCTTGATTCTTTCCTGCAATATTCATGATCATTTCCGCAAGCTGATTTATTGACACCATTTCTTCAGATCCAATATTAACTGGTCCTTGAAAACAGGATTCCATTAAACGCCGAACACCTTCAATACATTCATCAATATATAAAAAGGAACGTGTTTGTTTTCCATCACCCCACATATCAATTGTGCCTCCAGGAGGCGTTTCTGCTACTTTTCTACAAAATGCAGCCGGGGCCTTTTCTCGACCATCTTTCCACGATCCTTCAGGCCCAAAAATATTATGGAAGCGGGCAATGCGCACTTGCATTTCCTTGTTCCTAGCATAAGCAAGGTAAAGATGCTCGCTAAATAACTTTTCCCAACCATATTCTGAATCAGGATTTGCAGGATATGCCGAACCCTCACTGCACATTGGGTTATCAGGATCCATCTGGTTGTGTTCTGGGTACATACATGCTGATGAGGAGTAGAAAATCTTTTTAACATTGCGCCTGTATGATTCATCAAGAACATTCATATTGATAAGGCCTGAATTATGCATAATATCGGCATCGTTGTCACCAGTAAAAACAAAACCAGCACCCCCCATGTCTGCGGCTAATTGATATATCTCATCAAATGGTTGATCTACTACTTCCGCCACAAGACGGGGATCACGTAAATCACCTTTGATAAATTCATCCGCATTTGATTCTACATATTCATGGTACTTTATATCGACACCACGTACCCAATATCCTTCCTTTTTTAAGCGTTTTACTAAATGGCCACCTATAAAGCCGCCCCCTCCACATACTAATGCTGTTTTCATTTTATCTATTCCTTTCTATTTTAAGTTAATATTATTTACACATTCAAAATGTATAATTTTATTTCTATTTTAACCATCCAATTTAGTCTACATAATTTCTCTAAATAAGAACCATCTTGCCTGCCCCGTAGCGACGAAGGAGCGTATCGGGGACCTGTTATACCGGTAATTAACGCTTTTTTCATTATGTCCTCTTATATATATCCAATCTCTTTGATTTTATTAAATATCTCTTTAACCAATATCTCGGGAGATACGTCGCTTGAATTGATTACAATCTACGCATTCTCGGGGATTTCGTAGGGATCGGATATACCGGTGAATTCTTTAATGACACCTTTACGGGCGAGAGCATAAAGTCCTTTGACATCCCGTTTTTCACACGTTTCAAGCGGTGTGTTTACAAAGACTTCAATGTATCCACCCAGTTTTGATATCAGCTCGCGATTTACCCTGCGATCCGCTCTATAGGGAGCGATCGGGGCACAGATGGCAATACCGCCGTTTTTTGTGATTTCACTTGCAACAAACCCGATACGTTGAACATTGATAGAACGATGTTCTTTCGAAAACCCTAGTTCACTTGAAAGATGAGTACGAACAATATCACCGTCTAATAAGGTTACAGGACGACTGCCTTCTTCCAGTAATTTAACCAGCAGTCCATTTGCTAAAGTAGATTTCCCGGATCCGGAAAGCCCCGTAAAAAAGATAGTAAATCCGCGTACCGTTAACGGCGGGCGGGATGCTTCCAGCTCTTTCGCGACCTCTTTATAAGTAAACCACTCCGGGATGCCTTCCCCTTTATCCAGCAATCCCCGCAATTCGGTACCGGACAGGGTTAGAAACTCAGCCCCTTTTGGTACGGCATCGATGGCTTCGTATCGATCTTCTTTCGGTAGGTAGACCATAAACTTAAACGGAACCATTTCCAGTCCGATTTCATCCTGATGTTTTACCAATAATTCCTGGGCGTCATAGGGTCCGTAGAACGGATTGCCGTTTTTATCGTTTCCCGGTCCGGCGTGATCTCTTCCAACCACCAAATGAGTGCAGCCAAAATTCTTACGAATCAGCGCATGCCATACTGCTTCTCTGGGGCCACCCATTCGCATCGCTAACGGAAGTAAACTCATCATCGCTGAATTTTCAGGATACTTGGGAAGCACGTGTTGATAGCATCGGACACGGGTATAATGATCCACATCGCCAGGCTTTGTCATTCCGACCACAGGATGGATCAGTATATTTGCATTCAAATCTTGGCTGGCGCGCATGGTCATTTCCACATGGGCTCTATGTAAAGGATTTCGGGTCTGAAACGCCACAATCTTATCCCAGCCTTTTTCTTTAAATATGGCTTTTAATTCTTCTGGCGTATGGCGGTTTTCTATATAATCATAATGATGGGGCAGGGCAATCTTTTCCAGTCCTCCGCCCAAATAAACCGGTCGACTGTGATGGAAGAGATAGTTTACCGCAGGGTGTGTTTCATCCGTGGTGTCATATACTGCTTTTGCTTCTTTTCCAAAATCGGGTGTGTAAATATCTGATACAGTCATGATGGCCAGGGCGAATCCTTCATGATCTCGTAATGTGATTTTCTGTCCGGGGGATACTCCGCCCGCGAAGGCTTCGGTAACGTCCAGTGTGATCGGCATGGGCCAAAGGGTGCCGTTTGCCAGGCGCATGTTGTCCAGTACGGATTCATAATCGGCCTTACCAAGGAATCCTTTCAGCGGCGAGAAGGCTCCGTTCATTAATAATTCGATATCGCAGATCTGACGTTCGGTCAGCTGTAGTGATGTGTAGTTTATTGCTTCTTTTTTTAATTCTTCATTATTCTGTAATCTATCGTTCATCTTTATTAGTTCCTTCTCTGTAAACTGACAGCGGATAACGGACGACTGTTCACGTAGTGTATTCGTTATACCAGTTAATAAAATTCCTTATCCCAATATCCACATTTGTGGTTGGCTTGTACCCTAACAATTTCGTTGACTTCTCAATATCCGCAAATGATTCTTTCACATCTCCGGGCTGCATCGGTTGAAAATTGATGATCGCTTTTTTATCAAGATTTTCTTCAATGAGATGAACCACATCCATCAGCTCTTCGCTGCGATGATTCCCCAGGTTGAAGATTTCACATGGGTAGTTTTTATCGATGGCTGAACGGGTTCCGGCAATGATGTCATCAATGTAGGTGAAGTCGCGTTTCATGTTGCCGTTGTTATAAACCGGAATAGTTTCACCATTCGCAATTTTTTCGGTGAATAGATAATACGCCATATCGGGGCGACCCCAGGGACCGTACACGGTGAAAAAACGGAGACCGGTAGACCGGAGGCCGTAGAGGTGAGAATACGTATTTGCAATCAGTTCATTTGCTTTTTTTGTAGCGGCATACAATGAAATCGGATTATCCACCCGATCTTCCACACTGAACGGGTTTTTGGTATTTCCGCCGTACACCGATGAACTGGAAGCGTAGATTAAACCCTCTACCTTATTATGTCGGCATAATTCAAGAACGTTTAAAAACCCGACCAGATTTGAATCCATATAGGCATAGGGATTTTCGATACTGTACCGCACCCCGGCTTGGGCAGCAAGGTTGACAACCTTTTGTGGTTTGAAATCAGTAAACGCTTTATTGAGGTTTTCCCTATCAGAAATGTCTATTTTTTCAAACTTGAAGTTTTTGTAAGGTTTTAATTGCTCCAAGCGGGCGAGTTTTAGTTTGGGGTCATAATAATCATTAAGGTTATCTATACCTAGAACTTCATAACCAACGTCTAAAAGAGACTTTGATAGATGAAAGCCAATGAACCCCGCTGAACCAGTAACCAATATTCGCTCAATATTCATAAATACCTTATACTCAAATTTTAATTTATCCGATTTACCTTGTGAAATCCCAGTTAAATGAAAGAAAGAAAATTTAACTTGCCAATTTGCTCTTGAAGCACTCCTATAATCATCAGATTTTACAATTACTTTGTCAATTTTAGATTTCCTTTGTGACCAATACTGTTTTTTATAATAGAGGTGGACCCCACGGCCTGGACACTTTTTTCTATTTTTAAGTTGTAGTGTTTTTCCGCCACAGTGTTCATTATGCTGCTACCTTCACTGATGGCCAGTTCAAATATACTGATTCCGGTGTTTTTCTTCCAAGAGATTGGTGTGTTCTTTCAAGGTTGTAAAACCTCATCCACTCATCAATGCCTGCTCTTGCTTCAGATGGTGTGGCGTAAGCTTTCAGATAAACTTCCTCATATTTTAAACTCCGCCACAATCTTTCAATAAATACATTATCCATCCAGCGTCCTTTACCATCCATACTGATTTTAATGTCAGATGATTTTAACGCACCGGTAAATTCCTCACTGGTAAACTGTGAGCCCTGATCTGTGTTAAAGATTTCAGGCACTCCGTATTTCACAGTGGCCTCATGTAACGCGTCAATGCAAAATGTTGTGTCCATACTATTGGATAGTCGCCAGCTCAACACTTTACGACTATACCAATCCATGATGGCTATCAGATAAAGAAAACCTCTGGACATGGGAATGTAGGTAACGTATGTAGCCCACACCTGGTTCGGTTGATCTATCGTTAAGTTTCTCAGAAGGTACGGATAAATCTTATGCTGCTTTCCGGGTTTGCTTGTATTAGGCTTGGGGGAGGTTGAATGAATATTCATTTCGTTCATGAGCCTTTGAACACGCTTGCGATTGATCACATAGCCTTTTAACCGTAATTGATCGCAAAAACTTCTTGACCCCATGAACGGATGCTTAATATGAAGCTTATCCATATGCTTCTTTATCTCCCTGCCCGCCCTTCGGCAGCAGGCGGGAAATTCTTCTAAGTCCGGTTCTTGCTCAACAGGTTTATAGTACAGGGTAGATCGACTTACATCCATCAGGATACATTTTCTATTCACCGCTAAACTCCTGTACTCCTGGATTTTTATTTTGCGTTCAGCCATACTTAATGACCGTCCGCCAGCTGGCGGATGGCCAAAAAATCACGCTCCATTGTCAACTGACCAATTTTAGCATGGAGATCTTTAACCTCCAATTCAAATTTCTTTCGTTCTTTCACCGATGCTCCAAAAACATCTTTTGAACACTCAAACAACTGCTTTTTCCCCGCCTGCGTCGGACAGGCATTGCTGGATCTGATTGGGATGAAGAGAAAAATGTGCGGCCAGTTCACTCAAAGTCTTTTCTCCCTTAATGGCTTCCAAAGCTACTTTCGCTTTAAATGAAGCCGAATGATTACGTCGTTTCTTGCTCATGTTCTGTTATTCCTTTTACTTTAAGTTCGTACAGAATTTACACTAAGCAAGTGTCCAGTTTTAAGGGTCCACTTCTTAATATCTATATAAATCATCGATTTTCGGTGGATTTTCCATTACACCGTGACCACAATTACTACAGATGCTAATATAGCCGAAAAATATATTTCGTTTTTTACTTGAGTGTTTCTTTAGTTTTGGAATAAAATTTGGAATAACGAAATCAAAATATGGAAGAAAATCCTTTATGAATGTCTTTAGAGAGAACACTAATACGTGCGAATTGTATTTCTTTCTCAGCTTTATTTTTGAACCACAAACGCAACAGGAAACTTCTTCAAATTTATATGTTCCCTTTTTTAGTTTATGATCAACCAATGATTTTATTTTAATTTGCAGTTTTTTTAGTTTAAACATAGTTACACAATCAGATTAATAACTTTTTCCTATCATTTTTACTTCCTCAGCATAGAATTATTAATGAGTACTATAGACTTTTTAGCCGATTTAATAAGGTATGATACAAATTGATAGGCATCAAATATTTGACCGTCGTAAAATATGCCTTCAGTGGACTTGCTGATTGTCTTAATAAGCATATCAAATTTTTGTTCAACTATATGAGAAGATTTTTTCCCTATAATTTTCCGTTTAATTTTATGATATATGTCTTTTTTCTTTTCCTCCCTAACAGAAAGAATATCATAGAAATTTGCTTTTTCAACTTCAACATCAAAAATTTCCTCAATTTCATATCCATTATGCAGTTTGTAACCAAAAAAATCTGTAATATCAGCTTTAACATCATCGTAATTTTCTTTTAGGAAAAGATAAAATGCATATTGATACATTTGATTACCGAGACCACCTATGAATTTTACTATAATCATTTAAATACCTCTATACTTTTTCAAACAACTAAATGGTATTATAATATCTATATGGCATACAAAATATAAAAAATTCATAGTGAGAATTAAAATTTTGTATATTTTGTGTATATATCCCCATTACTAGACTTAATGAAATTTTCTTTCCTAATTTCTAAAAACATTTCTTCTGGCTTTATCCATTCGTTCAATGCACATTCCATGCTTTCACCTATTGAATAATTACATTTCATGTTGTTATCAGTGATACTCTTGATATAATTTAAACATTGTAAGGCTTTATGTGTTTGTTCTGGAACAGTATACTCAAATGATATAAATTTAACTGGTGTACTAAGACCCTTTAACACCTCCAATTCATATCCTTCAACGTCAATTTTAATAAATTGAGGAATACCAAATTTGTTAATCAAATTATCAAGGGTAGTCATTCTAATCCTTCTTTTCTCATTCCATTCGTATTGAGTAAACCTGCCACTTTTTTTAGTGGATGATATCCAATTTCTAGAAAAGGATGAGAGAGTATCAGCATCAGAAATAAACATCTTTTTATACCCGACTTTTTTTCCTAACCCTTTTGGAACAACTGTGATTTTATCTCCAAATCGTTTCTTGAGATATTTAACGCATTCATACTGAGGTTCGATTGCTACAATGTTTATTCCTTTATCAATTAAAGGTTCTATTCTATTACCATAATTAGCTCCAACATCAAAGAATATATCTCCTTCATTTAAAAATTGTGAATAAAAACTATACCTATTATATATCAAATCTTTATCTTTTTTTGACAATAAATATTTTAAATATTTTATATTACCTTGACCAATAATTTTTTTTATCATTTTTTTTATCATTTTGTTAGTCCTTCCATATTATTATTAATTTCGTAAAAGTTGAAATAAAAATAATTTACCAAAAAATCTATTTTAGAGGATAAAATTAACTACCTCGAATTATCTAAAAAATTTAAAATGATTTTATTTGTCTTTTATATACCTTATGGTATTATTTCTCTTTACCTCATTCTTAAACATATCTTTTTATTACTTCCTTATTAAGGTATTGACCTACTATATTTACTTAATATCTGCTCGTCCAAAAAATACCACCCCATAATTTTGTCTTTATCCCTAGGTACCTTTGATATAAACTCCTTCCAGTTATGCTCTTTACAATCCTGATAATTTTCGAAACACATTTAGTAGATACACTTTGAACCAAAAAATGAACGTGATCAAATTCTTAGCCTATCTCAACAAAATTAATCTCATACTGTTTAGATGTTTCAATTCAGATATTTTTCATATACTTTTGTTATTCCATCTTCCAATGATATATTTTCTCTCCACCCCTCATCATTCAATTTACTCACATCCAGCATCTTCCTCGGAGTCCCATCCGGTTTAGAAGTATCCCACTCTATCTTACCCTGGAAGCCAACAATACCTTTTATCATTTCAGCCAGATTTTTTATGGTTATATCTTTGCCAGTTCCGACATTTATATGACCGTAGTCGGAATAATTATTCATGAGAAAAAGTAGGGCGTCGGTTAGATCATCTACATGGAGGAATTCCCGGTAGGGAGAGCCGGAGCCCCAGAGGGTTAGACTAACCACCGAGTTCACCGAAGACACCGAATTAATTACTTTAATTCCAAAAGAATTAAGTAGCTCCTTAATACCATTATCTGACCAGTTTGAATCGTATTTTGTCTCAACAGAGAAAGGTCGAGTTTTCAGATCTTTTCTTATTGCTTTGAAATCATTATTTTCCAAACACTTTGCTAAATGAATTTTACGTATAAGAGCTGGGAGAACATGAGAAGTTTCCAAATTATAGTTATCATTAGGGCCATAGAGGTTAGTTGGCATTGCAGAGATAAAATCACATCTGTATTGCCGGCGATAGTAATCACACATTTTTAGTCCACTAATTTTCGCTATGGCATAAGGTTCATTGGTGGGTTCCAGTTCGCCGGTGAGGAGTTCGTCTTCTGACATGGGTTGGTCTGCATATTTGGGATAGATACAGGAACTGCCCAGGAATAGTAGTTTTTTGACATCATTCTGATAGGCAGCGTGAATTGTATTGAATTCGATCATCATGTTGTCGTAGACAAATTCAGCCGGATAGGTTTCGTTAGCATTAATTCCACCTACTTTTGCAGCAGCAATGAATACATATTCAGGTTTTTCTTTTGCAAAAAAATCATTCACTTGTTTCTGATTGCGCAGGTCGTATTCAGGATATTGTGTGAAGACCAGATTATTGTAGCCCTCTGATCTTAGTTTTCGTACTATTGCCGAGCCGACTAATCCGGTGTTACCGGCGATGTAGATTTTGGAGTTTTTATTCATAACCACCGAGAACACCGAGATTTAATTACTAGAGCTTTTATTAGATTAACCACCGAAAACACCGAGTGAAAACAATAGAAAATACTATATTTACCACCGAGAACACCGAGATATTATATGTATTACTATCATATTTATTTTAATAGACCATCCTTTTGAACTCTAACTTTCTCTCAGAGCCAAAATTTAATAGATACCCTGTCTTCAATCCTGTAGATTTTAAATAATGAAGTAGTTGAGCTTCATGGATAGGTAATATTTTAGTGACTGTTTTTAATTCCAATATGATAGCAACATCTACAACAATATCAGCATAATAATCACCAATGATTTTATTCTTATACTTTACTGGGAGTGTCACTTGCTGTTCAGCTGGGATTTTATTTTGGTAAAAGTCTAACATCATAGCATTTTCATATACTTTTTCAAGATAGCCATTTCCTAAAGTTTTATGAACTTCAATTGCTATACCGATAATTTTATCTGATAATTCTTTTTGATGTATCATGTTTTATTTACCACCGAGAACACCGAAGGTATTAAAGATAAAGTCTAATTGTTTTACCACCGAAAACACCGAGATTTCTAAAGGATAAATAGCTTTTATTATTTTTGTCATTTTTTGGTTTTTCTCGGTGAACTCGGTGGTTAATAACCGGTTTTTTAACTTTCTCAAAGTCAGCCTGTACCATAATCTTCACCAATTCTTCAAACATCACATTCGGTTCCCAACCCAGTTTTTCTTTTGCCTTGGCGGCATCGCCTACTAATTCTTCAACTTCTGTAGGTCGATAATAAAAAGGATCAACTTTAACACGTGTTATTCCTGTTCTCTTCTCTATACCCTTTTCATTTTCACTTTCGCCAGTCCATTCCAGTTCCATATCCAATTCCTTAAATGCTACGTCAGCAAACTCTCTCACAGTATGGTTCTCTCCTGTGGCCAAAACGTAATCATCCGGTTTTTCCTGTTGAAGTATACGCCACATCCCTTCAGCATATTCAGGAGCGTAACCCCAGTCACGTTTAGCGTTAAGATTCCCAAGATAAAGTTTTTCTTGTAATCCTAATTTTATTTTCGCAGCAGCTCGGGTAATTTTGCGCGTTACAAAAGTTTCTCCTCTTCTTGGGGATTCGTGATTAAATAAGATTCCATTACAGGCAAATAAGTCATAAGCTTCTCTATAGTTCACAATTATCCAGTATCCATAAAGTTTGGCTACTCCATAGGGAGAACGAGGATAAAATATTGTTTTTTCCGTCTGTGGTATTTCCTGAGCTTTTCCGTAGAGTTCACTGGTGGAAGCCTGATAAAATTTTGTTGGAATTTGTGATTCCTTTATGGCATCAAGGAATCGAAGAGTTCCAATGGCATCAACTTCAGCCGTATACTCAGGTACTTCAAAGGAAACTTTTACATGGCTTTGTGCTGCAAGGTTGTAAATTTCATCTGGTTTAATTTTTTCCAATAACCTGTTCAAATTACTAGAATCTGTCATATCCCCATGATAAAGAAAGAATGACTTCTCGTGAACCATAGGATCATTAAATAAATGATCGATCCGGCCAGTATTAAATGAACTACTACGCCTTATCATCCCATGAACTTCGTAGCCTTTTTCTAGTAATAACTCTGCCAAGTAGGATCCGTCTTGACCGGTGATGCCTGTTATGAGTGCTTTTTTCATTGTTTATCCACGAATTACACTAATTATCACGAATTGATATTTGTAAGATGGTCTTTTTATAATACTATTCGTTTATATTTAAGACTTTGTTGCCCAAAATTAACAAGCAATCCGAGTTT
>JADHVV010000005.1 GCA_016783825.1 Candidatus Zhuqueibacterota bacterium
ATATTGGCAGCGATTAGAGATAAACCGATAAGGGGCCAAACAAGTCCGCGACTTGCCAGAAAGAAATCCTCACTGGTTTCTTCTTTTCTGCTTTTGTACATGCTGACGCTGATAACAATGCCGAAGAATATTATAAACGTAGTAATATCGAGTAATCCTAATTGCATTTTTTGTCCCTTTCTGTTTTGGGTTTAATTTTTATTTAGCATAGCGGATTTATTTTAGAACTATGCAAACAACAGCAAGACGCTATTTGACATGGCGACAAGGTGAGTGGGAGACAAGGTGAGAGGGAGAATTTCAATCACGATATAAATTCTCTTTCTCCAATTCACCCTTTCTCCCACTCTCCCACTCTCACTCTCTCCCCTTCTCCATGTCTCCCACACACGCCATGCTCCATGCGATCAAAGCTTATACGCCTGTTTCACCAAATCATAAGCCAGTGCCCTGCTCATAACCCGGGCTTCTTCCATATCAACAATATGACGAGTCACCAGTCCGGCGAGAAAATTGCTATCTACACGGCGTGATAAATCATGCCTGGCTGGAATTGATGGGAAGGCGCGGGTATCATCGTTAAAGCCAACGGTGTTAAATATGCCGGCTGTTTCCGTAACCATTTGTCGGTATCTGGTCATTCCTTCAATGGAGTCGTGAAACCACCAGGCAGGGCCTAACTTCATCGCAGGATAATGACCGGCTAACGGGGCTAATTCCCTGGTATAAGAATCTTCGTCTAAAGTAAAAACGATCAGGGTTAATCTCGGATCATTGCCATATTTATTTAATAAAGCGCGCAAATTTCTTGTGTATTCTGTTTGTAAAGGAATGTCACATCCTTTGTCAGCGCCGAATTTATCAAAAACAGGTTGATTGTGATTCCGATATGATCCAGGGTGAATTTGCATGACCAGCCCATCTTCAATGCTCAAACGAGCCATTTCCATTAAAATATTTCCGGTGAATTGCGCCTGATCCGCCCCATTTGTTTCACCTTTCAGCGCTTTTTGAAATAATTTATTTGCATCTGATTTTGTTAATTCAAAAGTATAAGGACTGGTTACTCCCTGGTCAGTGGAAACCGCGCCCATTGATTTAAAAAATTCTCTTCGATTTTCAAACGCTTTAATGAAATCATCATAAGAATTAATTTCAAAACCACATCTTTCGCTTAATAGGTCTATATTTTCTTTCCACCCTTTAGCGGAGATGTTGACGACGCCATCCGGTCGGAAACAGGTAATTACCTTTCCTCCCCATCCGGAGTCTTTGATTGTTTTGTGGAATCGTAAATCATCTTCTGCGCCTTCGGTTGTGGTAAGCGCTTCGATATTAAAACGATCGAACATGGCACGGGGTAAAAATTCCGGGGATTTCAGTTTTTCATCTATTTGATCATAAATGGATTGTGCAGTCTCCCCGGATAATTTTTCCTTTATTCCAAAAACAGCAGAAAACACGTGGCTTAACCAGGCCCAGGTCGGCGTGCCATAAAAAAGGTAAAAATTATCGCCAAAAGTTTGCCAGATCTTTCGGAAATCAGTTTCCATAGGGCTGCCGTCCTTTGTTGGAATGCCCAGCGATTCCAGGCTAATGCCCTGTGAATAAAGCATCCGGAAAATGTAGTGATCCGGGATAAGTATTAATTCAGTCGGATTAGGAAAAGGCTTGTTGTCCGCTAATATTGATGGATCAACGTGACCATGGGGACTGACGATTGGTAAGTCTTTTACACCCTCATACAATTCTCTGGCAATTTTGCGAATTGCCAGATCTGGGTCAAAGAATCTATTCTCATTGACTACTAAGGTATTTGATTGTGACAAATTTTTCCTCTTCTAACATTACTAATTCTGAACCACGAATCCGCCAAAAAGACGGCGGATCTACCTTCGGCAGATTTTTATTATGAATTGATTCGCCGAAGGAGAACTTTCAGTTTCACTAATTGATTTATTTTTTCTTCGTAAAATTAGTATAATTCGTGATTGTTGCTTTTTATGTAAGAGATCAGTGAACGCCTTCCAATGTATCATTATTAATAATTAATTCCATGGTTGTCATGCCCGAATGTTTCTATCGGGCATCCAGTTCGTTATCATACAATGGATTCCCGCTAAAAACGTGCGGGAATGACAAAGTCAGACGGACTTCAGTGAACTCTTACCTATTTATCAAGTGATCTAATTAATTTTTTGAACTTAACCGTTCTTTTAAAAATGCCCTGAATTCTTTGGAAAATTCTTTTCGTTTCAAACCAAATTCAACAATAGTTTTTAAATAATCAATTTTACTTCCGATGTCGTATCTTTTACCTTCGATAGTATAGGAATAAATATTCTCTCTTTTGAGCAAAATTTTTAACGCATCGGTCAATTGTAGTTCATTATTCTTCCCTGGTTTGGTTTGTTCAAGCGCTTTGTATATTTCCGGTGTTAGGATATATCTACCGGCGATGGCTAAATTGGATGGGGCTTGCTTCACCGTTGGTTTTTCAACAAGGTTGGATATTTCCATTATTCTGTCACTGATATTATTTCCACCAACAATACCATAACGGTTAACCTTTTCCTGGGGTACAACTTCAACGCCTAAAATAGATTGTTGATATTGGTTATAAATATCAGCTAATTGCTGTGTCACCGGAATAATGGAATCGATCACTGTATCTCCCAGCAGTACGGCAAAAGGTTCATCGCCGGTATGAAGCCTGGCATGATAAATTGCATCACCTAAGCCTTTCATTTCTTTTTGACGAATGAAATGAATATTAGCCATATCCGAAATACGGCGGATCTCATTTAATACGCCGCCATTATTTTTATTTTCCAGCATATATTCAAGCTCAAAATTTCTATCAAAATGATCTTCAATGGCTCTTTTACCTTTTCCGGAAATAATGAGAATATCTTCAATCCCTGAATCAACTGCCTCTTGAACAACATATTGTATTGTCGGTGTATCAATTATGGGCAGCATTTCTTTTGGTTGTGCTTTAGTTGCCGGTAAAAAACGGGTACCAATTCCTGCGGCTGGTATAACTGCTTTTTTTATCATTTATTTATCACTCCTTACATAATATATGGTTTTATAACGCGCGCTTTTATCTTTTTTAACTCAACGATTAAATTTGTCAACATTTCATCATCTTTGTACGTGCCGATTATTGATCCTCCCGAACCGGTAAATTTTGCCGGAGCGCCACATTTTCTGGCAGTTTCGATTAATTCCATATTGCTCTTATTAATGTTCATTATTTCAGCCCGAAGATCAAAATTATTATTCATAATTTTATTTAACTTTTTATAATCCTTTTTCAAAATTGCTTTTTTGCCCTGCTCCGCACAGTCCGCAATTTGACGTAATTTATCAACAACAAACGAATCACCCTTTTCAAAACGGGTACGAATATCGTTCAAAACCTTGCCGGAAACTTTGCCTAACTCTATCTTGTATGCGATATAAAGATTGGGCAGTAATTTAGGATCAATCCGTTCATATTTTCCGGTCTTATTTTCTTCTATGTATTGTTTATCAAAATCCATAAAAACGCATCCCTCGTACGCCTGAATCACACGATCCTGTAACCCGGCGCTGATTCCCAATTCATCAATTTCGGCTGCAAGCACAACATTCGGTAAAATTTCCACAGGGATTTTGACATTGTAGAATTTCATCAACGCTTTCATCGTCGCAGTAATAATAGCGCTTGAGCCGGCTAATCCCACCTGTCTGGGGATTGAAGAATGATAACGAATGGTAAAATTTTTATTCACCAATTTAATTTCGTTTTCTTCACAATAGTCGAGAAATTTCTTTATCGCAGCTTTAATCAAACGTTGACCACCATAATAGCCAAGCAGATTAACAGACTCTGCTAAATGGTACACACTTTTGTATTCATGGAGGTCCTCTTCAATCGGTTCAATATTTAATTCCGGTGTTTGATACAGGGTTACATGCGCGCCAAAATTCCGAACAATAATAGAAATGGTTTTTCCAAAATACCCATCCGAAGGATTACCCAATAATCCAGCCCTGGCATAAGCGCTTGATTCGATGATCATTTATTTTCCTTTCTTATTATTAATGGGTGAAGTTCTTAATTTTTTGGTTGTTGGTAAAGCATATAATTTAAAAAAAATTATATAATTTGCAAGTCATTTTTTTATATGAATGCTAAACCTTTATTCGTCAACTACCAATTAGTAAAGACAAAATAATGGACGACAAAATAATCCCGCCCCCCTCTTTTAATTATTTTGTCGTCTATCCCCGGAAAAAACTCGGGACAGGCATTTTGTCTCTTTATTTTTTTGCTTGAAAACTAATAAATAATATTTGATGATAAAATTATAGATGACAGAATCATAATTTAATGAAAATAGTCCAACCTTACTCCTTCATCCACTTCAATTATAAATGGTTTTCCCCCAACATGTGATATTGCCTGTGCAACTTTTCCCGGATCATTCGGCGCACAAACAAACATGCAACCACCGCCACCCGAACCATTTAGTTTTCCCCCGGTTGCTCCGGCATCGATAGCAGCATTTATCATTCTGTCCAGTTTTGGAGTTGAAATATAAAGCTTATCTCTAAGGATTGATTGGCAGTCACTTAAGAGTGATCCAACTACCTTTGTTTCAATATTATCCTGGTGAAATAATTTATATGCTTTTAGTGTAACTTCCCTGTTAGACAAAGCTCCCTCAACAAGGGCAATTTTATCTGCCGAAAGATGTTGTATTTTTGATTTTATTTCAGGAAATAAAGTTTTTTCAAGATTTATGTCCACTCCATTGCTTTTAATATCTTTCAATATATCTAAAACACCATCCTTTACCCTGGCTAAAATTCCCGTCGTATCTTTTGGTTCTTCTGAATCTCCAAGAACAAAACTTCCCAAATTTGATTTCAACTTTTCAACTTTTACCGGGTTTTTAAACTCAATGAATAAAACGCCTCCCAAACTGGTAGCATAATGATCCATCATTCCCCCCGGTTCATTGAATTCTATAACCTCAGCCCGATGAGCTAATTTTGCGATCTCCATTGGGTCATCTGCTCTGTAGTCTTCTGCAATTGTTAGTAAAAATTTTATCCAGACAACAATTAGCGCGGACGAACTTGATGTCCCCGAGTTAATCGGAATTTTACCTCGAATCGTACAATCGTAACCCGACGGGATGTTTACGTTTTCCCGTACCAGCACATTAAAAGCGCTTCGTAGGTAATCTCTTTCTTTGGTGTATTTCACAGTACCATCAAAGGAAAAACGATCTGTTTCATTTAAATCAGGTAGATCAAATGTGAATTTTCTGTCGTTCCTTTTTGTGCCTTCAATTTCTATTCGCAGATTAATTGCGGCTGTAATGACTGGTAAATGTAAATAGTCCTGGTGTTCCCCAAAAAGGCAAATTCTGCCTGGCGCTGATGTTTTTAATTTTTGTATTTCCACTTAATTACCCTTTCGGTTATTTAGTATTTATCCTGAATTATTCTTTCGCCACAAAGACACAAAGGCACAAAGTTTTAAAAAACAATGAATAAGAATATTATTCATAAATTATTAAAATAAAAATGAGTTTAAAATTTAATTAGCTTCTATCTTATTGTTTCTTCGTGTCTTGGTGGCAAGAATTCATGAATAATTCAGGTTATATCACCTTCATCAATCCTTCTCGAATGTTTATTCAACAAACTCGCTTTTTTTATTTTGTCAACTCCAAATTTATTTTGAACCATATCAATCACTTTATCAATTTTTTGCTGTTCCCTGTTTGATTCATCAAAAAAACCAAGTTGGTCGCCGCTTTCCGTATTTAGGTTGGACACGGCTACGCCAAGTAACCTGACATTTTTTCCTTTCCTGTCGAAATTGTGATATAAGTCCATACAAACCGAGGCAATAATTTGAGATGAGTCGATAAGACTTTTGTAACTATGTGCCCGCGTAAAGGTGCTGAAATCTCCCAACCTGATCTTTAATGTAATTGTTTTTCCCCTGAACTTTTTCTTTCTGAGAATTCGGCTGACATTATCTGATAGACTTCTAATAGATTCTTCAATTATCTTCTCATTTTCAACATCTTCATAATACGTATTTTCCAGGCTGACAGATTTAACTTTGTGCCCTATCTCAACATCCCGATCATCGATGCCATTAGCTAAACTCCAAAAATGAAGTCCCACTTTGCCCATTCTTTTCACGATTGTTTCCCTGGGAATTTGAGCCAGTTTGCCAATGGTATCGATTCCTTTTGCTTTTAATTTCACTTCGGTTTTCTTTCCAACACCCCACATTTTTGAAATAGGCAAAGGTTTTAAAAATTCAATCACTTTCCCTTCTTCGACAACCACCAGTCCATCCGGTTTATCTAAATCTGATGCTATTTTCGCGACAAATTTAATAGGTGCCACGCCAACCGAAGCGGTCAATCCTGTTTGGCTTTTAATTCGTTGTTTGATTTTTTTAGCAATTTCAACAGGTTCGCCCAAAAGACGAATACAGCCGCTCACATCTAAAAAAGCCTCATCGATACTGATCGGTTCAACTTTAGGCGTGAATTCATAAAAAATTGAATGTATCTTTTTTGAAAATTCAACATATCGCTTCATACGAGGAAACGCATAGATTGCAGATGGACATCTCTTATAAGCCTGGGATATCGGCATGGCTGAATGGATGCCATATTTCCGCGCCTCATAATTACATGTTGATACAACGCCCCTGCCTTTACCATCTTTAGGATCTGCCCCGACAACAACCGGTTTTCCGCGGTATTCCGGAAAATCCAATTCTTCGATTGCGGCGAAGAATGCATCCATATCGATATGTAGGATTACTTTATTCATTTAAATAATTTTGACTCTAATTATTTTAACTTTTCTTAACCAAAATGTATGAACGAACGCCATCGGTAAAAATTTTGAGCAAAATTTTCTCTATTTTCAGTATTCGACATCCATGATAAATGAGTAATGTTAAATTATCAAACACTTGCTGGTTCATTTGATTGAATTTTTGGGAGCGAAAGATTTTGTTCACAAATCTTCCAAATAGAAGAATAGCCGCAGGAATTTTTGCAGCATATTTTACTTCTTTTTCCAATGTACCGGATTCGACTATCTTTAGCCCTGCTTTTTTTGCAAATTCGACTAATTGCTCAGGACGATATGCAGTGTGAAAATATCCGTCTTTATTGTCAAAGGACACACCGTATTGAGGCAACCTTCCTAATCCTATCCACTTCGGTCGATAGCGCTTATAATTGGGGGTTGTTAACAGAGCATAACCATCATCTATTAATACGTGAGATATGCCTTTAAAAATTTCTATTGGATTTAAACAGTGTTCAAGCACTTCGCTGCATAAAACATTATCAAATGAGGACTTTTTAAAGCATTGCAATTGTTCAGCATCAGCAACAACTAAATGTTGTATCTTTTTTTTACTCGTTTTTTTAAGAACATTAAAGCTAATATCAACACCAAAACGACTTCCCCCCTCATATTCATCCAAATACATGCCTTGGTTGCAGCCAATGTCGAGCAAAGAACCTTTAAAGTTATTTAAATAAGTGAGTATAAATTTTTTCCTTAATTTACCTCTTAGCGTTTTATAAACAATCTCTTCTTCGGGGTATTTTTCTCCGACTTCTTCATAAAATATTTTTAATTTTCTTTTTATTGTATTCATCTAACTCTTATTCCTCTCAAATCAGTTGGCTGCTCATCCGTTGGTTTTTCCATTCAAATCTTCAATTTCACCTAGCGAACGTTTACACCAACAAAAATTTCATGATTTTAGAATTTCCACTTTATCTTTTTGATATATTGCTTTAGACTATTAATCTCGTTAGTTTCAAAAAATCCTGAAAAATATAGTAAAACGATATAAGACAATAGTAACAGGATTTTTGTTAGGTAGACAAACGGAAGATTAATATAAGAATAAATCGAATAAATCACAGCACTGAATAATAATATTTTTAGTAATTTCCCAAATTCGTAATCAATTGGGTAATATTTTCGGGATAAAAAATAAATAAAAATTGCCATAAAAACAAATGAAATAATAGTAGAATAAGCAGCACCCATGATATCAAACATTGGGATTAATATAAAATTTCCGATGATATTTACAACCGCGCCGCTGCCAGTTATTAATACTAACAGCTTTGTCTTTTCTTTCAAATAAATGCCAACCAAAAAATTCAAATATAAACCATAAGCAATATAAGCTAAAACAATGAATGGGACGATTACGGTGCTTCCCCAATATTGCTCACCAAAAATCGTTAATCCAAAAATACGTATTCGAACAATTTGGTTTATGTAAAAGGTGACAGCTAAAAATATAACACTGCAAATAAGGGAAAAATAGGTTAAAATTTTTGAAAATATTTCTTTTGCATTCTCTTGTTTTGCAGTTGAAATAAAAAAAGGTATCCAGGCAAATTGAAAACCATTGATGAACATTTTCACTATCAATCCCAGCTTATACCCGGCGCCATAATCTGCAGATGCTTCCATCCCAATAAATTCTTTTACAAATATTTTGTCGATTGAATTCATGAGAACCACGGACATTGTTGCTGGGATAAATGGAAGTCCGAACTGTAGCATTTTGTTCAGCAAGTTAAGTGATATTCCATGTTTCAGATGCTTCAAGGTGACGGGCAATAAAAATAAAAAGATCAATACTGAAGAAAAAATATTGGCTAAAAAGATACCTCTTACTCCCATTTGCCAACGTGCTACAAAAATAACATTAAAAATTAAATTCAATCCAACATTCATAACGCTGAAAAATGCAAAACTTGCTGACTTTTCTTCGGCGCGCAGAATATTAAATGAGAGAAGAACAAGCGCATCAAATGTAAGGATGCCTAAACTAAAGACGATCAAATGGGAAAAGTCAACTGACTCGAACAGTAATTTAGCCACCGGGTTTTGAAAAATGAATAAAATTGCAGACAAAGTAATGGACGTGAAAATCGTGGAAAAGAAAGCAGTAGAGAAAAATCTATTTTTTTTCTCTTCATCAGGTTCCTGAATATAATATTGTAAGCAGGCAGTATTTAATCCATAAGAATAGATGATTGATGCAATCGCCAGAAATGCAAATAGTTGTGTCGCTATACCGTACTCAAACTTGTTTACATAATTAGTGTGAACAGGGAGTAAAAGGATACTCAAAGATTTGGTAATAACATGCCCAACTCCGTAAATCGCCGAATGCCTGGTCAACTTTACTATTGATTTAATTTTAGATTCACCTGGCATTATAACGGCCATTCAATTGGAATTAATGGAAACATAGCTATTTGATAAGTGGATTTTTTGACTATTTTAGGATTTATTTTTTGTTCATTGAAAAAGACTTCCACCTGTTTATTTGCCGGAATTTTAAAACTAATTCCCTGGAAATCATCAATAGATGGGGAAAAAAAAGAGCTGAATTTATTGATCCCATTAATGTTAATAACATACTTGCTATCCGTATCAGAATATTGCCAATCCAGGTTCTGATTTACGAGATTATATGTTAAGATTCGACTTGTTGTTCCAATCCAGACTCGCTCGGAAAAAAATAACTCCGCCAAGTCTCGAAATCTATCTACGACTGCTTTTCCCAATGGTAAATTATCATTTTTGTTTTTGCGATCGCCAAGATGGATGTACAGAATTAAATAACCGTGTTTTTCAAGTAACCGTTTTAATACTTTGTCGCTCAATAGATCAGAGAAATCGTCCTGCCAATCCAATCTCCCATTGCCAAATCTTTTAAAACGGAATATGGGTGTACCATCTCTCAATTTTTCATTTTGAATAAGCGCATTTTGAAAATCAATTGGCTGCCAGGGAATAAAATGTTTGTGTGAAATTTTATTATATCCATTATCAAGGAGTGATATAATCCCTTTAGTGACACTTTTACTTTTATTTTTAAAACCCTTGTAAAGAGGACTTCCCCAGTACGCTTCACTCCATTTGCTTTTTCTGTTTTGCCCAACAATACCGGTTAAAGACAACTCACAATCCCAGTAAAATTTTATTCCGTATTCAGATAATAAATCCGAGTGATAATAAGGTGAAATGTTCTTTTCATTCAAATCTGAAGGTTCATTAAGAATTTCACCTTTACCCGATGAAAAAGCACCGATATTCTGTACACTTTCAACGCCGCCATGATTTGTCCAAACCTTTAATTTCAAACCATATTTATCCAGTTCTTCAATTGCCTGAAGCGCCAATTTCCTGGAAAAATCCTGGGGGGAAGTAAAATTACCATAACTATGAAGAACATCAATTATCCCCGCACGGATCAAATCACGAATCGCAGGGGCGTTTTTGGATTTTCTGCCTTTAAAATCTTTGAAATAAGAGAATGCTGCATTCGCATTTCCCTCTTTGTCATACATCCAGAACGAATCGCCAACAGGCAGTGACAAGCCTCGTCCGAGAGCTGTTTTTTGATTTGAATTTAAAAATTTATGGATCGTTAAAAAATTATCCCATGATGTACTGTCAATGTCGCTGCAAATTGCTAAGGCAGCCTGAAAAGGATAGGGAAATTTTAAAAGCTCAATATTGTTCATTTAAGATTACTTTCTTTCCCCGATTTGTTTAGCAGGTACTCCACCAACAATGGTATAAGGCTGAACACTCTTTGTAACCACCGATCCTGCGGCAACTACAGCACCATTGCCGATTTCAATCCCGGGGAGAATAATTGAATATGCTCCCAACCAGACATCAGAACCAATATTTATATCCTGTTCAACGCCGTCCTGATCCCTAATTAGCTGTTCCTTTTTCAGTCCATGATTGTCAGAAGTAATAAATGATCCCGGCCCTATAATTGTATTATCACCCACTGTAACTTTTGATTTTTTACCAGCCCAGATATAAACATTTCTTTGAACATGTACATTATCTCCCAGGAAAATATTTTCGGAATAAGCCAAAGACGCAGATGGACGCACATTGGTTTTCTTCCCACAAGCGCCCAAATGTTTTATGCCATAAACATTATCTGTGAAGAACAAGGCAATGAACTGTCTCAATTGAAACCAAAATACTTTTGAAAAAATAAGTGATAAATACTTAATAATTTTTTTCACAACAACTCCTCAGATTTGGACTACCAGTTTTTGATGAACTTTTTTCAAAAACCATTTGAAATTTGAGAAAGGAGAGAATAGATATTTTTGCCATCGTTCAGCAAATTGTTTAAAAAACGGATCATTAGTTATTCGAAATAATGATTCCAACTGTTTAATATGGATTCGATGATAAAACTTTGCAGTTAAGCGGCGTGGATTTGCAAGCTCATAATAAGACCAATAACCACTGTCATATCGAAACATATTTTCTTTCAAACTTTCAATAAACAGGTGAAATTTTTTTTGAGCGTCCTTATCCTGCAAATAAACGAAATAATCATAAACACCAAAAATCGCAAAGATAAATCCGTTTAAGACAGAGGAACGTTTTGAAGATGATGGGTATTCTTCAATTAATGGCAAACCGTCAGGAAATTCTGAAATAATCCCACCATCCTTTACCTTCACGTCAAAAATTCTCCAAGCAGCTTGAGCTGCTTCTAAATATTTTTTTTCACCCGAAATTTGAAACGCACGCAGTAAAACAGATATTGCTTGTCCCTGTGCCATTCCTGAAATCCATGGCGCTTTAATATCGTAAAATGGGAGATCAAATTGATAAAACCAAACCGCAGACTTGTTTGGCCCATCTTTAGCATGTTCCAACAACCAATTTGCCTGGGATAAAAAAATATCTTTGGATAAAGAAGATGAAGTTCTTAAATAATTATTAAAATGAAATAAACCATATTGGCATACTGTGATCGGATTATGTTTCCAACCAGGTAACCTGTGAAAACGACTTAACGGCACTCCATTATCATCAAATTCATACTCAGAAAAATCTTCGCCGAGGCGTTTATTCAAATCAATATAGTAAAATCCTAATTTCATTCGTACATCCGGATGCGACGGTCATTGAAAATATCATTATTTTCTGTTATATATTTATTTTTTGCCAACAAAGGATCTATTTCACATACAAATGTCTGCTCTTCTTTCGCTTTTGCCCGGTGAATTATTTCGCCCAAACAACCGGTAATTTGACTGCAACCGGAAAATTTCAGTTCCTGCCCATTTCGTACTTCTTTTCCAATACGATTGGCAGTAATTGCAAATACTCTATTCTCAATGCATCTCGTAACCATAGCATCTTGACAAAATGGAAGCACTAAATTTGACGGATGACAAATAATATCAGCGCCGCGCAAAGCCAATGTTCGTGTTGCTTCCGGGAAAATCCAATCAAAACAGATCATTACACCAATTTTTGCAGTTCCAATATCCCACACTTGAAATGGTAAATTTCCCGGAGCAAACCATTTCTTTTCATTATCAAATAAATGAATCTTTCGATAAAAACCGATAACTTTACCCTCTTTGACAACAACAGCCGAATTATAAAAATGATTTTTATCTTTTTCAGCCAACCCGGCTACAATGGTACAATTATTTTCGTTTGATAATTTTTTAAGAAATTCTGTAGTTACCCCATTGGGAATATCTTCTGATAAGTTTTCAACTTCGTCCTGGGAAGTGAATAAATAGCCTGTATTAAACAATTCAGGAAACACCCATAAATCTGCACTTTCATTTTTTATGAGGTGGGTAACAGTTTCGAAATTTCGATCCTTTTTTCCAAAGGCTATATTAAACTGAAGAAGTCCGATGCGCATAATTAATTTCCCATAATCCAACCTGGACAAGCCAGAACCAATAAGCTAACTGGGTAATTAGTTTATTGGGTAATTGGGAATTCATAATATTGATTAATCTATTATTACCCAATTTCCTTATTAGCAAATTACCTTTCAAGGGCTCTATTCTAATTTAGTAACTTTTTGCCCATTGTTTAACGATTTCACTTTGTAGGATCTAAACTATCATACCAGTGTCTTATTTATTCTTTTAATCAATTGAACCGCACGCTCGTTTCTTGGATTAATTTGCAAAAATTCCTTTAAAACTTCCAATGCTTTTTCATTCCATCCGCTATCCACATAATATTCAGCTGCCATCAAGTAGGGATTTGCTGTTTTATCTTCACCAGTCAGTTTTATTATTATTGCATCATATTTCTCTTTGAAAATTGGTAAAATTTCCTCTCTATTATCGATAAAATACGAAATTAAATTGATATTTTCCTGGTGATCGGTTAACAATTGAATTAACAAATCAGCCCCTTGGTCAAACAACTCGGTAATTTTTCTAATGTTTGTGTTATAAGACTTTTTTGATTCCTGGTAAAATTCACTGTCTTTTTCATAATAATCGATTAAATATTTAAGCTCCCTGGTAACCAGAACACGATGGAATAAAAGACCGATATTATTCATAAAATTTATTTCTCGCTCATTGGGAGTTATCTTATCAACTGCTTCAAAAATTTGTTTTTGGGGATTTAAAACTCTTTTGTAGATTAAATGGAAATTCTCTTTTGTTTCATATAAAATATCGCACATCTTTCTCAAATTACTAAAAGTTATCTGTTGCCGGGAACGATTTGACTTTAAACATTTACTGAATATCAAGAATGCATTTATGTACCCACTTATAATTTCCTGGATTTTCCAATCCTTTATTCCTGAAATATATGAGCTTACGTTGCTATCGTTATTCTCCGCCATACAAAATATCCTTATTTTTTGATTGCAAATTATTTTATGTGATCATTCAATATAATAAAATTACTTCATATTTTCAAGTAAAATTAGATTTTTTTCTGGTAAAACCAAACCAGGACAAGCCAAAACTAATCAGTTGAGAATGACTTTGTAAACGAATTGAGTCTTTTGTAACGCTCTAAAAGGTAACTTGGTAATTAGTTTATCGGGTAATAAGGAATTCATAATGCTGATAATTTTTTATTACCCAATTTCCTTATTACCAAATTACTTTTCAAATGTTCTTTTTTTGTATTCCGTATGCTTATGCCCAATGTTAAGGAATTTGTCTGTTCAAGAACTAACAGTGATGGATTTTCTCCAGAAATAATTTATTTTCACTAATGTAACGGCGAGTTATTTCCAGGCACTTGTCTAAAGTTCCGCAATCATCCACATTAAAAAAATTCACCTTATTTTTATTCAAGTACAACCACCTCCAGATGATCTCTATTTGTTCCGAAGAAAAAGAATTCTCATTTTTACTATTTTTGAAGAAGAATTGTTGAACAGTATTTTTCAGCACAATAATATCAGGCTTGTCCTTATTAAAAGAATATCGTATTGCTGATTTTATTCCGTTAACTAAAAACAGGGTGATGGTGTTTAACATTTGAGATGGCAGAAAAGCAATAACTCTCCTTTCTAAATATTTTTGTTCTTTTAAATGATGAATCTTGAATTGTCTATTCAATTCCGGTTGATATTGGTTTATATATTTATTTTCAAGCAGCAAAGCCTCCAATTCAGAACCAGTAGTTTCAATTTGTAAATCATAAATATCACTTAAAACTTTTTTACCTTTTTCGTCCACATCATATCTATTTGCAAAATAAGATTCTACACGAGATTTCAGATTTTTAGCTTTGCCCACATAAAATACTTCACCTTCTTTATTTTTCATTAAGTATACACCTGGAGAAGATGGCAAATCTTTAATAAACTGCTCATCGAAATTATAGTTAGAAAAATTTACCCATTCAAATGTATCAGTTAAAAATATATTCAAATCTTCAATTGATTCAATATTTATTTTTTTTAATTTATCTAATAATTCAATCCAGATATCAATAAAAAGATCAGTACGTTCAGAAAAATTTAGAGGTGAATGATAAGAAATATTTAATCCATCAGCAATATCTTCCACGGTTTTATTTTTATGACCAGGTATTAATTTCCTGGATAAATCTTTCAAATTTATTTTCTCAATCTCTAATTCAAATTTCCCATTCTGCCTGAAAAACCAGTTTAATCTATCCATGGTTTTACATGGCGAATCACTAACCAAAACAGAACCTGTTAGGCTCTCATAAATTGTATCCAAATTGGTTAAAAATTTTCCATCAATTTCTGTTTGAGAGATTAGCGTTTCTCTCTTATTTTGAATTTCGTTTGAAATTTTAATTGGAATATCTATTGTGAATATTTTTTTAGATACCGGTTTAAAATTCTTAACTTGAGCAATCGCCAGTAAAACGGGCAATTCTTTTTTATTATTGATGGGAATAGTTTTGTATTCAATGATTGAGAAGACAATATCATGCAAGCTCTGTTTTTTTTCTTGTTTTTTAACCGACCAAAAACCAGATTCTTCTTTCACAAATCGAACGTCATCTGATAATATTGAATCAACAATTTTCTCTGCCTGGGGAATCGGTTTATCAAAAGTGTAAAAAAATTTTTCTAATATTTGCTCGGGTGTTATTGTCTCGTGTTTTTCAAGAAGGTATTTGTAGATTTTTTCTTTCATATCTCAAAAGTAAGAAAAATATTTGAAAAATCAAAATGATTTTATTATACTTTTTAAAATGTAATACCTCAATTATTGGTGGTAAAAACTTTACTAAACCTTGAAGGTTTAGTAAAGTTGCTCTTTCCGTAATAGTTCGCCACCCTAAACTAATGCTGTCATTCCGGCATGTTTGTAGCCGGAATCTCCGGATGTTTTATACTGTTTGCGCAAAATAAACGTCCAAAAGTTGTATTATAGAGATTCCGGCATTCCTCCGCCAGCTGGCGGATCCAGTCGGAATGACAGATGAACTATTACCTCTTTCCCAACCTGGACAAGCCAGAACCGACTGAAAAAGAATCTCACGCAAAGTCGCGAAGCCGCAAAGAAATCGCAAAGTTTTTTTAGATTTTCTTTGCGTAATCTTTGCGTTTCTGCGGCTTTGCGTGAATTTTTTTTTTTGCCCATTGTGCAAGAAAATAACTTTTTAGATACTAATACTGATCCAAGAATGATGTTTTACCTAAAAATGTAAAACCTCAGTTACATGTGGAAACAAGCACATTTACTTTGTGCCTTTGAAATATAATTTCGAATGAAACATCAAGACGAATTTTTTAATGCAGTGATTTTTCTACTTCATTGT
Organism: Candidatus Zhuqueibacterota bacterium; assembly: GCA_016783825.1. Classification (GTDB taxonomy): domain Bacteria; phylum Zhuqueibacterota; class Zhuqueibacteria; order Thermofontimicrobiales; family Thermofontimicrobiaceae; genus Nigeripontimicrobium. Next base: position 16,159 of record JADHVV010000005.1, read on the forward strand.
GGGATTGATAAAAAATCACCTGTATGACGTTATGAAACCTTATTCTTGTTTTTTAAACCTTAGTAGTAAAAAACCAAGCCCCATTTTTACCTTATTACCTTATTCTTCTGCAAAGTCTCATGGTAATGTTTTATGAATTGTTCATAGTCATCAGCAAACGTTTCTTTTTTGTGATTCTCAGGTTGATTAAGCATACTGAATACAAAATGGGTGTCTAAGTTGTTATATTCTACTTTCATATCAAATAAGGTAATAAGGTTTACGGATTTAGTTGATTTTCATATTCTACTAAGGTTTTAAAGATAAAAATAAGGTTTTTATTAACTCAACAAGTAGCTCAGATTTGATAACAACTGTCTCTCTTGCTCAGGGATGTGAGTGCACTGGACGCTAATACAACGATAGACTTTATATTTATAGTTTAACTGCCATCCCGGCAACAATGCGTCATATAAAATAAAAGCAAAGCTACATTAATCTACCGATAACTGAGGTATTGCCTAAAAATTCAAATAATGCTTGACTCGTTGTTAAATATTGTTTAAATTCAATGTGAAAAATTATTTTGATAATTATTAAGTCGGTTATTTACGCATAAAATTATTTATATATGAAAACTTTAACCAAAGAATTTAAAAAAACTATTGAAGCCTGGCATGTTGTTTCAAATATATTATCAACCATTCATACTGAAGAGCAGTATAACAATGCTGTCGATCTTCTGGATACCTTAATAAACAAGGTTACGAAAGGGGAGAATTTTATAATTGAATCATTAATTGATACATTGGGTACATTAATTAAAGATTATGAAGATAGGAATTTTCCTGAACCTGAAGGAGATCCGATAGGATGCTTAAAATTCCTGATGAACGAGCATGATATTAAAGAGTATGAGTTAATAGAACTTGGAAGTAGAAATGATATATTGAATATTTTAGAAGGAAAAAAACATCTAAATGTAGAACAGATCAAAGCATTGAGCAAAAAATTTCATGTTTCTCCTGCTGTATTTATTTGAATAATTGATAAGAGATAAGAAATGAAGAATATTATTAATTTGCTCGATGTAGTTGCACTTACTGTTGACTTGCCTGAATATAAATTATATAGAGGGCAAGTTGGCACAGTGGTTGAAATACTTGCAAATGGTAAAGCGTATGAAGTAGAATTCAGCGATCAAAATGGTCGTACTTTTGAATCTATCGGCTTACGATCTGATCATATCATGGTATTGCATTATGAGCCAATAACCGATGATTCAGTTCTTGTTGCAAATGCAGTATAGAGGAAAAAATGGAATTCATCATAAGAGATGTCTTAAAAAACTGTCCAATATGTGATTCTCATCGAATCAAACGTGTGGAAGGTACGGTTAAAAGAAAAATTCGCCGAAAAGTTATCCGAATACCTAAAGTAATATATTGGGTTTGTGAAAGTTGTGGTGAAAAGATTTTCTTTCCAGATTCTTTGAAACAAATGAGAACGTATGTAAAACAACATGCTGATTTGGAGACAGAAAGATTACAAACTTCATAGGTTAAGTAGTTGAGAAAATTTATGAACTTTTTAATTGAGAAGTTAGAGACAAGACTCAAGCCGCGTATTTCCGAAGGAGTAAAGGAACGGCTTGAAGAAATAATTGAATTAGCTGACAATGATGTTTTAGATTTAATTCGCCCAAGAAATATTGAACAAGAAGTATTGGACATAATTGATGAAATTAAAACCAATTGAATTTCAGTCCACAAACCTGGTATAATAAAAAAGTCTCACTATTTTCACAGCGAGACTTTTTTTATTTAAATTAAACTAATAAAAACCAAGCGCGACAAATTGCGGTAATAGAGACATTCATAATCGTTCAATTTAAAGACTACTGCAACTGCTACTTTATGAATAATACTGATAAATTTATTTTAAAACTTTTGTACAGTCTCTACCATTTTAAAAATAGTAATGTAACTGCACAGGCACAGTCTGTATTCCTTTTAAAAAAATAAAGTAACTGTACAGGCAAAGAAACCGAAGATTTAACTGATAACAAACTACCGCATCGTACCCAAATATTCAGTGGTTAACTGTCGTTTCCTCACATCTGGATTACTATAATCAGGAAGCAGCATCGGGCCAACCTTGTCTTTGATTCCAGCGCCTTCAACTTCTTTATTAAATTTTTTAACATGATCCAACGACAAGTTCCCATTCCCAGCAAATCCTTTAATATATTCAGCAGCATTTATGCCTGCAATTCTGCCGAATACAGTTACGTCAAGCAGTGAATTTCCCATCAAACGATTTTGACCATGAATTCCGCCTAAAACTTCACCAGCCATGTACAAACCTGGGACTTTAGTTTCGCCCTTATTATTGGCTTCCATTCCCCCATTTTGATAATGAAGCGTCGGGTAAATCAACATGGGTTCTTTTGAAATATTAATTCCGTATCTCCTGAACAAAATACTTTTTCCTGGAAATTCCCTTGCTACGGTTCCTTCGCCCGATAACATATCGATCATTGGAGCATCCAACCACACACCGAATTTTCCTGTGGGCGTTGGAACACCATTATTTCTATCTTTTGAACACTCCCGAATGATCGCCGAAGCTTCAACATCTCGCGGCTCACGCTCAAACACAAATTGTTCGCCATGAACATTGACAATATTAGCGCCAGCGCCGCGCACTTTTTCAGTAATTAACAATCCTTCTGCCTGCTCTGGAAATACAGCGCCAGTTGGGTGATATTGTACGGTATGCAAGAAACAAACTGGCACTCCTGCACGGTAACTCATCACCAACCCATCACCTGTTGCGCCATAATGATTTGTGGTCATAAAATCTTGAATGTGAAGTCTGCCAGTGCCGCCAGTCGCCATAATAACTGCTTTTGCTTTAATGATAAAATATTCTTCAGTTTCCAGATTATACATCACAGCGCCAACACATCTGCCACTGTCATCCAATAATAATTCCACGGCTGGTGAGAATTCAACAACTTTTATATCTTCAGGATGATTGCGCACTTCATCCCGAACTGTACGCATAATTTCAGCGCCAGTAATGTCACCAGCATAATGCATTCTTTTACGTGATGTACCACCACCATGCATAGAATGAAGTTTTCCATCAGGATATTTACTGAAAATCATTCCCAATTTTTCTAACCATTGCAAAGCTTTAGGGGCTTCAGTAACTAAAGTATAAACCAACTCTGGATCATTAACAAAATGTCCGCCGCCCAATACATCGAGGTAATGATAATATGGAGAATCTTTCCATGTTTTGCTTGCGCCTTGTATTCCGCCTTCTGCCATCATTGTATTAGCATCACCGTTGCGCAGCTTTGTCGCTAAAATAACTTTTGCACCGTTTTCCCTGGCAAGAAGAGCTGCCGAATTACCTGCGCCTCCCCCTCCGATAACCAGTACATCTGTCTCCATGGCAACTTTTGAAAGATCAATTTTATCAGGATCGACCCTGCTTTTCGTTTCTAAAATATATGCATATTCCTGTGCAATGGCATATCCTTTACTGGCGCCGACTTTTAATTCTTTCCGGGTTCCAGCAATGAAATCAGGATGGTATTTTTTTAATATGTCCTGTCTTTTATCAACAGGAATACCAGTAAACTCTTCACCTTTCTTTTTTCTTTCGACTCGAGCGGGACGAGTTTCTTCAACTTTTTTGATTAAATTTTTTAATTCTGGTGTATATGGCATTCTAATACCTCACGGGTTTTTATTACCACTAAATTCGTTTTTTTATTAATAATTTCTATTGTCTTTAAGCAAAAGTTTGAAGTGCCTAAATTGCCTAAAGTGCACTAAAGTACTTTTCTATTATTAACTTTAGACTTGTACTTTAGTGCACTTTAAACTTTAGAGCACTTTAGATCACTTGTATCATAAATATTTTTTTTCATCAGGTTCCCACATTTCATCTACATTATCCGGTTCCGGTTGTCTCTTAATATACAATTCTCTCAATTGATCTTTATCCATTCCCATTAAATCTTTGAGCATGGACTCATAACGACCTTCTTCAACCTGTTGCACCCGTTCTTCTAAATGTTCAGATTTTGGAAGCACATGGCGTCCATAAATTCGTCGTGCCATAATTCCAATATTATATTGAACTTCTTCAGCAGGACAACGGGCAGAACATAATCCGCACATCACACAATCAAAAGACATTTCAGCCGCTTCTTTTATATTACCTGCCATCGCCATTGCCACATAATCCATCACTTTTATATCCATGGGACAGCTCAACGTACAATTATTACATCCCATACATTTGAAAATCTCTGGATAATAATCGGAAATAACACTTTCAGTTGGTTCTAATTTTTCCAAATCATAAGTCGCCTTATTTCCTGGAAAAAAGGGGATTTGGGTAATATACATATTTGATTCGACCACTGTCTGACAGGCAAGTCCGTAATATAATTTAGAATCATTGGGAAAGCGATAAATTGTTCCACAAGCGCCACAAATTCCACCACGACAACCACAGCCCCGGATAAGCTGGTAACCAGCATATTCTGTTGCTTTTTGAATTGTCAGGGAATCAGGAACATCGTATCGTTTTCCCATTAAAAATATTGGAATTAAATTTCTTTTAGTTTCTTTGTCATTTGATTTCTTCATTTACACCCTCCTGAATTCTGGATACTTGCTACTGGATGCTTGATTCTGGATACTGGAAGCCCGATTCAAGATGCTGGATGGAATTGGTAAAGCAAGTATCGAGCATCAAGAAACAAGCATCGAGTATCCAGCATCAAGTATCTTTTCTCCAAATGAAAGTAATATTTAATAATAAGCTTAAAAAGAACTACATTATTTAAAAACTTATCAAGTTACCACGTAACAAAAACACCGATAATAATTCCTAAAATAACAGCAACAAGCATCATAAAATAGTTATCAAGCGCTCTTGCTTTTTTTGATTGGGGAATAACCTCAACAACTCGATCTTCAACAATATAATCTTTGATCCCTGTATCAACCTGGGGGCATGCCATTACACAAGCATAACATTGCTCGCAATCTTCCGCCACAATTGCCTCTAAAGCAAAAGATGTCCGCTGTACAGTGCGCGCTCGTCGGTCAGGTTCTCTGCGTAATACAGGACAGGAATCAACACAATTGCCGCAACCGATACAAGCGCGATCACCATCAATCCCCAAACCGTCTGGTAAATAAAGTCTGTGGTACGGTTCGATACCAGTCGAAAGCAATCTGCAACGGGCAACTGGCGGCTCTTTAATGTCCAAAATTGAATTTAGTACATTTATTTTTTGGGGAGTTAAAAATTCTTCTTTCCTGGTTATATACTCCACAATTTACTCCTTACACTAAATTTTGTTAGTCTTCTGCAAAATTAAGCAAAATCTAATTCATCTTCGACTCCGCTCAGGATGAAGCTTCGCTTAAGTGATTGATAATTAAAGTCCGAAAGACTTCATGGTGAGCGGAGTCGAACCATGAAATTACAGTACTTTTACAAATTTTGCAGAACTCTATAAATTTTGTTTTCTAATCAACATTCAGTTGTATATTCGGATGACACTTGACACAATTTTCTGTATTAGTCAAATCTTCACATTCAGCCTTAAAAATTTGAAACTTGCCATGAATTTTTCCATGATGACATTTTTGACATGTTTCTTTAGACGGAAATTTCATATCATTGCCCGGGTGTGTTGTCGGCAGGGCATCTTCATGGCAGCCAGCACAGCTAATTGGATTGCGCGCTGTATAATTTACTGTTTTATCAACAACATTTTTACCTATCTCATCCTTTTTAGATTGAATATGACAGGTCTCGCAATTTCCTATTCTAATTTTTTCCAGTAGTGTAAATTCTTCCTGTTCATCTTTATTCAAATTATCCTTAACTCGAAGCTGCTTCCAACGTTGTTCATCTTCCGCCCTGAAATGTTCAAATCGATAATGAATGTTATGGTCATATCTTAAACCGATGTCTTTAACTTGAAGCGGTAAATTCGGTTCATCGACTTCAGCCAAACTTAAAATTTCAGGGTGGCAGCTAATACATTCTTCATCCTGGTAAATATTTTGAGAATCAACGCTTTCTTTTACACGAAGATTGGCAACACGTTGAGAATACTTTGGCACTTTTTTTAGACTTCTTATTAAAAGCATTTCCACAGCTTTATCGGGATGGCAGGAAACGCAAGTAGGTCCACCTTTATTGATATCTTTATGGGCAGGGATGCGCATATCTAACGAGACATAAGTGCCTTGATTTTTGTGGCATTTCTGGCAAAAAGTTTCAGACTGATTATATAACACCATTCCGCTAAATACAACAATCCCGCCGATTGGCGCAATAATTAACACCAGCATAATGTGCCGTTTTATAATGAAATTTTTAACTTTCTCAAAAATTTCTTTTCTGTTGATTTGCATAATTTATTTTAATTCCTAGATTACGGTGTACTTATGACAGAAGTTTGAAGTGCCAAAAGTGCCTAAAGTGAGATAAAGAAATAATTCTTTAGGCACTTCAAACTTTAGGCACTTTAGCTCACTTTATTAACTTTAACTTTTACATCCTTCCACGCCTGCCCTTTGCCCGATGGGTCGATAGAAACTGGAATAACAAAATTGGGATTAGTGCCGTTGCCATCCTTTTCCCACCAGATAAATTCTGTATCCGGGTCTTCACTTTTAAACTTTTTCGATTGAGCAATTCTTCCGTATTCCCAATGTCCCAATCCTTTGGAAATGGCAATCGCTCCCGGATAAATACCCTGTGTAATGTGCGCTTTGATAACAATTTTTCCAATTTCAGATTCCAACATTACATAGTCGCCCTCTGCAATTCTCAATCGTCGGGCAGTTTTGGCATTTATTAAAGCTTTATTAGTATGATTGATTTCAGCCAACCATTTTAAATTGGTCAAATCCTGACGCATCACATTTGTGCTGTACGAAATTAAAAAAAGTTCATTTTTAGAAACGTTAATATGTTCCGTAATTGGTTCATATTTCGGCAAACCATTTGACCCGGCAATTTCAAATTTTCTTGAGCGAGTAGCGAATCGCTGTTTTTTATAAAGCTCATATTCTGGATTGGCATTTTTATCGTACCAGATACCCTGTTTTTTCAATTTATTAAATTGTTTCTCATCAGATAAACCAGGTATTTGGGCAACTGATTGTTTAATAAAATCTTCGACACTTTCATAATTCATCGAATTGCTAATGCTCTCCCCCATTCTCCGCGACAATTTAAGAAAAACATCATTAAGGGATAAAGCTTGCCCGTGCGGTTTTATTACTGGTTGCGCCAGCGAAACAAAGGGAACCATTTCAAAGGATGGCGTTGAATCCAAATCCCAGCTTTCTACAAAAGTCGCTGCTGGAAGAATCAAATCTGCCAGCGCCGCTGTTTCACTTTTTACGGTATCCATCACCACAGTAAACGGCATCAGGCTTTCGTCTTTCATCACTTGCTGGGTGAAATTGCAGTCCGGATATTCATAAACAGGATTATTTTTATAAGCGAAATATAAATCGACCTTTTGTTTTTCTTTCTTAATCCTCTCGAAAAATTGGACGGTTGACGGTTCGTTTTCATTAATTTCTATTGGAGAAAAATCGTTTAACTGATAAGTTCGGGCAAGGCAGACACCGCCTTTTTTATCAATATTTCCCACCAGCGCATTGAGCAGCATAATGCTCCGTTCAGTCTCAAAACCGTTAACGTGCTGGGCAACACCTGAGCCTGAAAAAGCAACGGCGGGTCTGTTAGCGGCAAACTCGATGGCAATTCGTTCGATAGTGGCTGCGTCGATGGCGCTGATTTTTGCCGCTTTTTCGATAGTGTATTGAGACAGGTGCGACTTCAGTTGGGAAATAGGAATGTTTGTCCAGCGGCTGATAAATTCAGCGTCATATAAACCTTTCTGCACGATAACATTCGCCATTGCCAGCGCCACAATACCATCAGTTCCGGGTTTTATTGGAATCCACTCATCACTTTTACCGGCGGTATTGGATAACAGCGGGTCCATGGTAATCAATTTTGCATAATTATTTATTCTTGCTTCAGCCAGGCGTTGATTAAAACTTACAAAATAGGAATGGGACTCAAACGGATTGCTGCCGAAATTTAGAAAATATCTACAATTTTCAGCATCGATTATTTCTCTTTCTTCGCCCCAAATTGATTTTTGAGCAGTAGTTTTATTTAAGTCATTTAAAGCAGATGAGTTTAATATTGTCGCATTTTCAAAATTATTCAAAAACCTGCGCGCTAAACCGCGGTAATTTTGAGTATCAGTATGAAAGACAAATTCATGGTTACGGTTTTCATTATTAATCGTTTGCAGGCGGTTGGAAATTTCAGTTAATGCTTGTTCCCAGCTAATTTTTTTCCATTTTCCCTCTCCCCGAGCTCCAACACGTTTCAGTGGATGAAGCAATCTATCCGGGTCATAAACCTGGTTTACGCCGGCAATTCCCCGCGCACAAATTTTACCCTGGTTATTAATATGGTGGGGATTCCCTTGAATAGCCGCTAAATCTTCATATCTTAAAAAACCAATTACGCCGCATCTGTTTGGACAAAGATTACAAATTGTTGGAATGCCTTTACGAAACTTGCTGGTAAACATTGATACATTTCTGCCCCGCATGCCAACAATGGGAATCACTCCTCCAAACGAAGCTCCGAACGAGATTGCGGTTGCGCCTAATGTTCCTATTTTTAAAAATTTTCGACGATTTATTTCTTTCATATTAATTCCTGATTAAATTATCGGCAACGCCTGTCCACCATAAACTACAACAAATCTCATAAATAAAATTCCCACAACCACCAATGCGGAAGCGATAGCTATATTTCTAATAGACCTGAGTTTAGGCGTGAGTACAATTATCATCGGTACAAATTTACCAAAGAAATTTTCAACTCCTAAAAACAAAGGACTCAATTCCCCGGCTATGAGTAGATGTGTCGTTTCTTTTGCTTCTGCATGAGATACGGATAAAGTAGAAATATCACAAAAAACCAACACCAAATCAAAAACAATCAACCAGCCTAACATACTGGCAAGAGTATAAATAATTTCTTTATTAATTATTTTCTCTTTAGAGAAAAATTTATCTTTTATCATTAAAATTAGTATCATTACAGCGATACCGGACACAATGGCTGAAACCAAAAATAAGAACGGCATTAATGCTGTATTCCATAAGGCGCGGGCTTTACCGAATGCAAGAATAAACCCGGTATAGCCGTGAACGGTAATCGCCAGTGGGATGCCAATCATACCGAACATTTTAGTTTTTTTCATATCACCTTTAAACATGAAGTAGCCGTAAATCATACAATTTACCGGGTACGCCATTAATAAAAAAGCGCCGTAGGACATTGGAGAATGAAAATTTAAAAAAGTAAAATGGTTCCATACTGAACGAACGGGCCAGCCCACCTGAAGAAGAAGCATTACTGGAGCAATAAATAAAAGCAGTGTCGCCATAACAACGCCGACTTTACCGGCTGGTTTAAACTTCTCCAACCCAAAGCCATAAGCCAGTGTTGAAATAACAAATGAACCAGCGCTCATGCCGGTAAAATAAAAATATAACGCGATTAACCATCTAAAAGTAACCTGGTGATGAACATCGTAAACCAGTTCTGTCATAGTACATCGACCTCTCGTTTTATTTCTACTGCATCATGGTCTAAATTTATATAAAAAACATGCGGTTTGGTGCCGATTTCTGGTTTAAGTACTTGAACCGGTTGTTTGGCTAATAATTTAGAAACTTCACTTTCCGGGTCATTCAAATCGCCAAAAATCCGTGCACCGCTGGGGCAGGCTTCAACGCAGGCTGGCTGCAATCCCACTTTAACGCGATGCAGACACCAATTGCATTTTTCGACTATTTTCTTAATAGGATGCACATAGCGCACTTCATACGGACAGGCAGCCATACAATATCTGCAAGCCACACACCTGTGCGGGTCAGTGCTAACAATGCCATTTTCTTCAACTCTATTGGCATTAACAGGACAGACTGTTACACAAATCGGTTCCTCACAATTATTACAAAGCAATGGCAAAAACGACTTGCTTACATTTGGATACTCGCCTTTTTGAATGTGCTTCACCCACGATTTCCATACGCCGATGTGTACTGCATTTTCACTTTTACATGCTACCGAACACGTATTACAACCAATACATTTTCGCAAATCAATTACCATTGCATATCGGATTTTTGACAAAACTTAAATCTCCTCGTAAGAAAATATATTTAATCTCTGTGGCTGACTTATATCATTATGTAAATTTTTTGTTTCTAAAAGCACCAAATTACAAGTACCAAATTTCAAATAAAACTCAAATTCAAAATTTCAATGACCGAAACATTTTTTTTATACACATAAATAAAAAAATTCTTACACCGTAAAGGCGCAAAGTTCTAAAAAATAATTTGTTTTGAATTTTGAATTTTGGTTTTTGTTATTTATTTGTAATTTGTTTTTTGTTATTTGTAATTTTATTTATTCCCTATTCAAAATAAAAAATCTAACCTTCCGCTAATGCCCTTTCTCGCTTTTTCTCTTTTATCCCAAATAATGCAATAGAAATAATAAAAATTGCCACAAAGACTCGAAGACACCAAGAATCACAAAGATAAACAGAGTTCATTTTTTTAAAATTATAGGACAAAAAAGTGAAAAAATCTTATTTATAAATGATTTTTAAATTCTTTAAAAATCAACCCTTTGAGTCTTGGAGTCTTCGTGGCTATTGCATTATCTGGGTTTATGAAATATGCATTAGCCGCTGCCGCGATACTCGGTCCTGAATCACCTACTGGACATTTTCCCGCACAGCGAGAACAAGCCACACAAAATTTTGAAAGATATTTTACTTTTTCATAATCTCCCAATCGTGCAGCCAAAATCATTGTCATGGGATAGGGTTCACCATCAACGACTTTTATGGGACAAACACCAACGCAGGTCTGGCAATTGTAACAATTTAACGCCTGACCAGTACCTTTCACCAATACAGGCTGCAATGTATAATCAAATACCAACTCAATACAGAAAAGAATTGCCAATGCATTGAATGTTGGCAGATCAAGTCTGAATTTTGAAATAACACAAATTGTGTGTTGCAGTTTGTACATTCCACACCAACGAATTGTTAGCCCAATTTTTCAATATTCTAAAATTTTCTATGCTTCCAATACCCTGATCTTCGGCTTAAATGCATAAGAGCAAATAACCGGATTTTATTCTTTTCGTTTCGAAATATGATTGCGAAAGGAAAGCGATGTATAAGAAAACGCCGACAACCTTCACAATAGAGCGACCATGTATTTGGAAACTTTCGAATGAGATCAATTGCACGATCAACTTCATCCAGGAATTCGATTCCCAATCTTTTTGCCTGATTTTCGTACCATGCCCTGGATTGCTCTAATTCTTTATAAACTTCAGGATGTACTTCAACCTGTAACAACGCTATTTCTCCGAAGTCTTTCCCGTACTACTTCCCATGGAAGGCAGTCCACAATTCCATTATCAACTTCCTTAATTCGGTTGCTAATTTCATTTTGCCATGCAATTTCTACATTTAAATCTGCTTCTGTATCCAGGCTGGAGATGAGCCGTTCTGCGATGAAAGCACGATCTTTTGGTTTTGTCTGCAAAGCTTGTGTTAATATTTTCTCTACAGCCTTTTCCATTTTTTTCTCCATTTATATTTTTTTTGACTTACATTGTTTAAACTATCTAACTTCACTCAATATCCAAATTAAACATCAGCCAAATCTTTCTTCCTCTGTTTTTCCTTCTTAAAATAAGCATTTGCCTGCGCCGCAATGCTGGGCCCCGAATCCCCAACCGGACATTTCCCGGCACAGCGAGAACAAGCTACACAAAATTTTGATAAATATTTTACCTTTTCATAATCTCCCAACCTGGCTGCCAGAATCATTGTCATGGGATAGGGTTCGCCATCAACAATTTTAATGGGACAAACACCAACGCAGGTCTGGCAGTTGTAGCAATTTAACGCCTGACCGGTTCCTTTCACCAGTACAGGCTGCATTGTATAATCAAATACCAACACAATACAGAAAAGAATTGCCAATGCATTAAATGTTGGTAGATCAAGTTTGAATTTTGAAAAATAGTGCATCACTTTTGTAAATGAAGAATATTCGGGTTTTTCAGGAACACCTTCCCACAGTGCATAACTCACTGCTTCAAGAAAACCGCTTGTGGCTTCAATTGAACCGTGAGTTGTCGAAGGGATAAGATCAGCAGCTAATGAATTTTGTACAATAATCTGCTCTTCCAAATCATCAAGAGCTGTTATCATTTCCTGGTGCTGCAGAACTTTAATGTTCAATATTTTGTGATCTTCAATTTCAACTTTGACTTTGATGGGACCACGCAATCCCTGACCAGTTCCCTCATAAGTACCATCCAAAACTAATTCAAGATCAAGCGGTGAATGATCGAGTATGTAGCTGCTTACCCGATTATAATCAATAATAAAATAAACGCCTGAAATCAAAAGCAAGACAATTAATGGAATTATAATCCCAAAATATGATTTTTTTTCAACAAATAATACTTTAATCGCGCTGATAAACAGGACGATTCCTAAAACTGAAAAAAGAATCAACCTGCCGTAAACAAAAGCAAGCGCAAATATAATCAACAAAATTGTTAATCGCCAGGGACGTAAAATTAGGTTTTGTAGCTGTAATTTTATTTTCAAATTTAATACCTTTTAAAAAAACGATGCTTGATTCTGGATACTTGTTTCTGGATATTTTTTACCCGCATCGAGTATCTATGAAATTAATGAAATTTTGACAAAGTAGATACAATTATAAGCTTCTTCTTTTAAGATTTTTTACTATCCAGGCAGGATCGCGCCGCATTGGTAAAACAGCAACAACCCTTGCAATATCACCTTTGACTTCATAATAAATTGAATATGGGAACCGCTTGGATATCATCCGATGGTAACCTGATTTTTTAATATGAATTCCAGCAAAAAGATAGAGTGATTCAATATCTGCCATCAAACTATCCCAAAAATAATCCCCTAAACCAGGAGTTCGTCTATCGTAAAAGGCTTTGCCATCGTTTAAATCTTCGGACACTTCATATAGAGTAATAATACCTCTTATCCTGATCATTTACGACTCGCCTTCAACTCGTCAAGTGAAATAAATTTTGCTTCATCATTATTGATGTTCTCCATACGTTCCCGGAGAACATCTTCATGCCATGCAGGAGATTCTATTTTGGATTCATCTTCTAACAAAGAATCCCAAAGCATTTCCATAGCTTGCAGGCGTTCAGTAAAATTCATTCTTTTTATTTCTGAAGCCGTCATTTTATGTCCTTTTATTACCTTGTTTGATTATGTTAAAAACGCAGCCACATCATCAATAAAATCTTTATTAATTAACCCTTTTTCAAAAGCATTTTGAATCATGCGTTTGGGAATTTTTCCTTGTTTCAAAGCTTTCATGGTTTGAAGCTGCATGGTGCCAAAAATTTGGGCAAGATTCAAATATTGTACACAGAAACTCTGGCACGAGCCGCAACGAATGCATCGCAAACCACCATTTTTCAAAAAGCGATCGTAATCACTGACACGAGCTGCTACTACCAACTCTGCCTGAAATGCAATCCCAACAGGACACTTATCCTGTGTGCCGTAACAAGCACGGCATTCGTAACAATAGATAGTCTGCGGATTTTTATTAACGACAGCTTTTCCAACATCAACCGCCAAAACAGCAGCAATCCCAAACATCGCTGTCCGATTTAGATTTTTGGTTAAAGCACGATCATCAACGTTAGTGAAAAATTGGAAGCGTCGAATGCCAGGCATAACAATTGGTTGATCTTCGTCGCTGCGGACACCGATTTTTGTTTTTTTATTTTCTTCTTTTTCTTTCATTGTTTTTTGAGTGTATTAAAATTATATTTTTTAATAAAGATAAACTCTCTTAATTCTCATTGGCAATTTCTAAAATTCGTGAATACAATTTTTCACTAATCCAGAAACCTGCTCTCTTTTTTAAATCATCCAACAATGGTTTAATATTACCTACCATACCATTAGATTTTGCATCTATTAATAAACCTAATAATCCAACATATTTTAGATTAAATCGCGAGGCGACTTTACGACCAATTTTTTCATCAATTAACAATAAATCTGCATTCAACTCTTTTGCAAGTGCGATTGCTTCGGCTTCACCATCGTCTAATTCAAGTTGAAATGCTTTTACTAATGACTTATTTGATACTTTTTTTGTAGTTATCCAATCATATTTTCTAACTTCATTCGCGCCAGGTTGTCCAGCTCCAATTATAACTATTTCATGATACACAGCTTCTGCAATAATGATATTCCCAAAGAGCTTGTGTAGTATATCAAGTCTATCTATAGCTGCAAGATTTATTATTGGAGATGTATTACTCACAATTATCACAGTCGCCCAAGCTCCTTTAATGTCGCTATATCATCCTTTAAATCATTTTCATCATAATGCAAAGGAATTTGACGAGCTGAAATAAGATGTTGAAATTGAAATTGACTCACATCAGCCAACCGACTGGCTTGTCCTAATGTTAATTTCTCTTTTTGAAAAAGCATTATGGCTATTTCTTGAGTCAATTCTGGAATTGTCATTCGAGTAGATTGAATTATTTCATCGGGAATAGTTAAACTCATTTTTATTATCCTTTATTTTACTGCCACTGCCACTGCTACTTTTTGAATGGTACTGATAAATTTATTTAAAAACTTTTGCCAAAAAAACTAAAATTGAACTGACAACAGATTACCTCGGCAACATCATCGCCATTAAAAATCCAGCAATCAAGCCTCCAGCCGCACCCTGTAATAACTCTTTCGGGGTTTTCATGTCCATGGCATAGGCAATAATTACACCTGACAGAGCCCCTGCAAATAAAAATGATAATATCGTTAACACAAATAAATTCCTTCTATTATGCTGTTTTTCTCACTACTGAAAGTGTTTTGGGAATCATTACCCCAATTAAAAATGCCGCAAAAACACCACCGACGAATCCCTGGATAATTTCAAGATATTGCAATTCGTAAACTGCAAAAGCGAGCACTGCACCGGCAATTCCACCACTGAATAAAAAATAGATCAACTGCAGCCGCCAATTTTTTTTATTGTTATTGGAGACCATTTTGCTCATAAGTGACATCATCCCAATTGATACACCGATAATGACAAATGTGTATAAAATTATAGTAACTATATTTTGTGAAAATTCAGGGTTATTGGGAGAAAAAACTGTAAAATTCATAAATTTCATATAAAGTGCTGCCAGTGGCGCCATAATTGCCATCGAAGTATAAGTATAGGCGCCTTTGATGAATCCTGATTCTGCCCGCATTTGTCCTTCTCCCATCGTGCCACCACCGCCAAGTGGTGATGGACCGCAGGATGTTGTTGCATTAATCATGTAAGCAGCCATCACAATCGCTAATTGAGGCCAGGTCAGCAAATTAAATTTTGCCGGACCAAAAAGGTACAAAACAGGAACCAATGCTGCCGTTAAAATTCGAGAACAGGAAAGCGGTAAAATCGTTTGCATTTGGACAAAGATAGCTAACATTCCTGCGACGCCAAGGATTTGTATGGTGGAAAGACTTTTCAGAAGCACCCCAAGTGCATCAAAACCGCCAGTGGCTGCCAGCGCACCTGCTGCCATAAATCCCGAAGCCATTGCCGTAACAGGCAGCAGAATAATCCCGTTCATCAAATCCTGAATTTTAGCCTGACAAAAAATAATAATAAAAATTCCGCCTGCTACGAGTATGGTTTGTACTGGCATCGCTTTTCCAAAAGGTTGAAAAATCGCAATCATTAATGATGCGACAAAGATGAAAAGCGATAAATATCCTCGGAACGGAGCGGTTACTTTTGGCAAAGTAATCTTATCGGTCTCTTCTGAATTTTCTGGTTTGTCACGTAAGGTCACATCATCAGGATATAATTTTTCAGAAATGAATTTTATAAAAAGGGCGGTTACAGCAGTTCCTATCATCAGAGCAAACGCCTGGGGAGATCGCAAAATTCCATCGCTGGCAGTTGGGAAAAACGCGCCGAGAAATCCTTCGCCAATTTGCCCCACGCCGCCGATGGGAGATGGACCGCATGAACCCATTGCATTACGTGTAAAAGCTGCAATGAGAACCACAAGTTGAGTTTTTGTTAAAATGCCCATTCCGCCTTCATAACCAAACGAGAATAATAAAGGCAGAAGCGCAGCAGCGATAATTCTTCCACATGGCAATGAAGCGATCACAGGCAAATTTATGAGTATCACCACAGTCCCTGCTAATCCGATGGGCGACTTTTTTAATTTATCGATGATAACTTTCAGCGCATCAAATCCCTGTGTGGCATCAAGCGCGCCCGCTAAAAACAATCCTCCCAACAGCGCCGTAATCGGATGTAAGATGATCCCTCCGATCATCTCATTGGGTAGCAGTACAGCGCTGTTAAATCCTTCCGTCATAAACCTGAAAATAGCGCCGATGATTAAACACACAAAACTCACTAATACAAGAACAGTCTGAACTGGTAGATTTATTTTCCTGAACAAAGTCAGGACCATGGTTACAATAAAAATCGTTAAAGTAATATATCCTAAATATTCCACCTATTCCTCTTTTCGTTATAAAAGAATTGCCACGAAGACACGAAGTTCAATAACTTAATCTTACGAATCAATGTCATTCCGGCAATCCTGTACAGTTACATTATAAAAAAAAACAAGGAAATACAGACTGTGCTTTTAGCCGGAATCTCTTGTATTTATTAAGGAGATTCCCGCTAAAAACATGCGGGAATGACAGCCGTAGTGTGACACTCATTCGGTGTACGATGCCTAAATATTTTTACAAGCAGAAATTTTTCTTTTCAACCTGAACGGTAAATTTATTTGATATTTCCCTTTCGCATAAATAAGATAAACTTCATCGCCAACATTAAAATCACCAAGACACACCGTGCACTTAAACGCTTCAGCATCTACCTCTCTGCCATCTGTCAATCTTACCTTCATTTGTCCTGAAATCGAATTTTCAATTCCCAAAAGTGATGGATAAATATAAACAACTTCACCCTTGATGTAATGGCGAGCCCGATATATTTCCACCGCAATAAAAAATATAATCAAAGCAATAAATGTATAAAATACAATTAGGTCATGCATCAGGAGTATTTTTCCCTTTGTTAAAATTTTAGTAACTGTTCAGTTGTTGGTGAATAAATGTCATTCTGAACGAGGGATGTGATTGGGGATGATGGGAAGTGAAGAATCTCACAGTATACTAGAAAATGTAGAATAATTGTGGAGATTCTTCGGTCGCAAGCTCCCTCAGAATGACATTTAAGACCACGCTGAACAGTTATAAATTTTATTTATTTTGAAGGAGTATTGGATTAATGGAGTTTTGCATATTAAAATCTCACTCTATTCACAATACTCCAATAATCCATCACTCTATTTCTCCCCGCCAAAAAAATTAGATTTTATAAAAGTTATGATTCCCACTTTGTGATTAAAACTTGTTTTAATTCTGCATCAACAATATAGAATGTATTTTCTGAATTAATTTGAAGAGTCGTGGGCTTTTTCAATCCATCTGTCTTTGCACTGATGAATTTTCCATCAGGACTAAATTTTTGAATACGGCTGTTTAAAGAATCGCAGACATAAATATTTTGTTTTGTATCGATCGCTATTCCTTCAGGCGTATTGAATTGTCCATCACTGCTACCCAGTTCACCAAATCTGAATAAAAATCGTCCTTCCGAATCCAGCACTTTCACCTGACCATGTTTGCTGTCAACGACATAAATTTTCCCATCATTTGATGTAACAACATCTGTTGGCAGCCGAAAATGGTAATCCAAACTTCCTTCAAACAAATCTTTCGGATCATCACCCAGATCACCATACTTTGCAATTAAACGAAACGTGTTTTTTTCATAAACTGCAATGAAATGGTTTCGGGTATTGCAGACATAGATTTTATCCGTAATATGAATCCCTTTTGGCGTGTAAAAAGCATCAGGATATCCGCCTATTTTTCCAAACGAAGTTTTGTAATTTCCATCAAGATCGTAAATGGAAACTCTGCCATTATTTGAATCCATCACGTATATCAAACCGTTTTCATCAATACCCAATCCCTGGGGATAATTAAAAGCTCCTTCCCTGCTGCCTGGCTTGCCAATAGATTTTAAAAGCGTGCCATTGCGATCAAATATTTTCAAACAATATCCTGCCGCATCGGAAACATAAATTCGACCATCGGCGCCAAGTGCAACACCGTAGGGCTCTTTAAAATCGATTATATTTTTTGCGGTAATATTTGAATTGGATTGACTGAATATAGATTTGGTGAAAGTAAAGCTAACGGCTGATGCAGCGCTTACAGCGATGCTTTTTTTCAGGAATTGTCTTCGCGATAAAGTTTTCTTCGGGGAAACTTCTGTATTTTTTTTCATCGGCTAAAAAGTTTCTTCTGTATTAAAAATAAAAAAAGACCATAAAATTTGCATTTAGCTAATGCTTCATTTTATAGTCTTCAAAGTTTATCCGTAATAAGATTGTGGACATTGTTGTTTATCTTGCCTAAAAAATATTCACTTTGACATTTAATTTAAGGTCATTAATATAATCTAACAATAAATAAAAGTCAAGTAAAAAAATAAATAAATGTGATTTTTCCAGGTCATCGTGCGCGATATTTTTAAAACATTAATAAACTTTATCCAAATACTGACAAAAAATACTTCAGCCTATATTACTAAATCATTTGTATTAGCACCTTCCATGGTTGCATTATCCAATTGAGCCGGTTTCATAAAAGCGCCTGAAAGATTAGCATTATTCAAATTCGCATTACGAAGATCAGATCGTTCCAAATGTGCATTGGATAAGTTAGCGCCCTGAAAATTGGCATTCTTTAAATTGGAACGTTTTAACCTTCCTGTTGCCAAATCAGCTTTTTCAAAATTTGCGTTTTCACCCTGCACACCAAATAATTTAGCATGAAAAAGGTTTGCTTCTTTAAAGCTGGTTTTTTCAAGATTCGTGTCCTGCAAATTCCCTTCAGCAATATTAGCCCGATCCAAACAAGCACCGGCTAAATTTGCGCCAAACAGAAAAATGCTTTTCATTTGAGCATCGGCAAAGTTTGCACCTTCTAAATTCGCATTTTGCAAATGAGCGTCAGATAAATTAGCTCCTGAAAAATCTGCGCCCTTAAAACTCTCATACGACAAATCAATGCCAGACAGGTCCAAATCTTTAAATGATTCCCCTTGCTCATATTTTTTAAAAATCTCTTCACGAGATAATTGTGACATACTTATTCTCCTTAAATAAACTCAATCTGGACGAGCCAGTTCAAATTAGATGAAAAAACTAAGTAAATGAAGTGAGTGTTTTATACCAGTCAAAAAGGTAATTTGGTAATTAGTTTATTGGGTAATTAGGAATTCATAATGCTGATAAATTTTATATTACCAAATTTCCCAATTACCTTTCAAATGCTTTTATTTTATTCAGTATTTTATTTGGCTCGATTATAAAATGTCCCCCGGTTATGAACTAATAACTGTTAACAGCCTCATCAATTGATTCAAAGGATGAAAAAACAGATTCCAGTTTTGTTATCTCAAGTGTTCTTCTGACTCTATCCGACACATTTGCCAACCTCATATCGCCGCCGCTGCTTCTTATTGTTGTTAATCCACTGATTAAAAGACCCAAGCCGGAACTGTTCATCCAGTTAACATTTGCTAAATCGATTACAATGTTAACGGTATCATTTTCAATTGCATCGTAAATAATGTTCCGAAAATCTCCGGATTCAGCGCCTCCCATAATATCTCCATTCAGTTCGACAATTAAAACATTGTCAATTTTGCGTGTATTCATTTCCATAAAAATTTCCTCCAAGCTCATTATTCATATCTTAAAGCAACAATCGGATCCAATCGAGCCGCTTTTGCTGCCGGATAAATACCAAAAAATAATCCTACAACTGAACAAAAACCTACCCCCAAAAATATCGCCCAAATAGGAATTGCAGTTGGTAATGGTGTAACAGCTCCAATAAAAACACCAATTAATACGCCAAAAATAATGCCAAGAAAACCGCCTAAATTTCCTAAAATTACTGCTTCGGTAATGAACTGCCATAAAATATCACGTCGTTTTGCGCCAATTGATTTTCTTATTCCAATTTCCCGTGTTCTTTCTGTAACTGAAACCAACATAATATTCATTATCCCGATCCCCCCAACAAGCAACGAGATAAACGCTATCCCGATCGCTGCAATTTTTACATATCGCGACATATCATTAAAGGTATCAATTAAAGATTCACTTGTGAAAATTTCAAAATCATTGGGTTTACCGGGTAGCACTTTCCGAACAGCACGCAAAACCCCTGTAACCTGGTCAATCGCTTCATTCATCCGGGAAGGATCTTTCACTTGCACTGTAATATGTAAACTTCTTTTTTCGCCAAATATTTTATGAAATGTTGTTATCGGAATTAATACACGATTATCTTTGCTTTGCCCAAAAGAACTTCCCTGCTTTTCCACTGTTCCAATCACTTTAAACTTATTCGCTCCAATTCGGACATATTGTCCAAGTGGGCTTGTGTGGGGAAATAGTATCTCAACAATATCGAGTCCAAGAACTACGACTGATCGATTAAATTCAACATCGATTTCATTAACAAATCTTCCTTCATCAGCAAAATAGTTATTGGCAGCCTGAAATTCCGGAGTTACACCAACAGTCAGTACATCAGGATTTGTCTTTTTATCTTTATATTTAATAACCTGCCCCCAATTCCAGGTTTCCGGTCCAACCGATTGTACAAGAGATGCATATTCTTTTATGGCATAGGCATGATCTAAAGTCAATATTTTTCGATTTCTGTATTTTTCATCAAGATGCCCCATTTGAATCGCCGGATTCTTTTGAACTTGAAAAGTATTTGAACCCAAAACGCTCAACTCATTCACCATAAAATTCTGCAGTCCCTGGATGATTGACATCATTCCGATAATTGTAGTTACCCCAATAATAATGCCCAGTGTTGTTAACGCCGACCGCATTTTATTGGATCGTAATGCATCTAATGAAACTGATAAACTTTCTTTAAAATCCATAAACTTGTTTTTATTTTAAGTAAGAAGTTTAGTTTTTTTGCATGGCGCATAGTGCAAGGCGCATGGCGTTTGGTTTAAAATACATCCCTACTGTGCGCCAAGCCCTCTGCGCCATGCCCATCATTCATACCTCAACGCCTCAATCGGATCTAACTTCGCCGCTTTATAGGCTGGATAAATGCCAAAAAATAGTCCCACCATGCTAATGAAAATTATTCCGATCAGTACAGAAACTATCGAGACAGAGGCAGATAAAAATGTAGCAGAGGCAACCAATTTCGCTAATAAAAAACCACAAATAATACCAATAATTCCCCCGACTGCGCTTATTGCTACAGATTCAATTAGAAATTGCCAGAGAATATCCCTTTTGCGTGCCCCGAGCGCTTTTCTGATACCGATTTCACGTGTTCGTTCAGTAACAGAAACCAGGAGAATATTCATAATTCCAATTCCACCAACAATTAGCGCGATTGCGCCGACTCCAAAAGCAACAGCATACAGGGCAGTTGTTAAACTCATATATAATTCCGCAATCATATCTTGCTGATTAATGGCAAAATCGTTGTCTTCACCGGGCGGTACTTTTCTCACTCTTCGCAAAATTCCTGTTATCTCATCCTTTGCTTCATCAATGAGTTCCGGTGAAGCAACTTTCACTTCAATGGTAATCCATCTCCGCGAACCGTATAATTTTTGAAACAATCCGATGGGAATAACTATTTCTGTATCCAAATTATGTCCAAAAATACTGCCGCGTTTTTCTAATACACCAATTACACGGAATTTATACGAACCGATGCTTATCCTTCTGCTAAGAGGACTAACATTTTTAAACAATTTGTCTGCTATTTCCCACCCGATAATGCAGACATTTCGGCGATGTTTTACATCCCCTGCAGAAAGATTTCGCCCGTATTCCGGGTTGATGTTGGAAGTGATTGCATACTCATCATTTGTGCCGATTACAACTATATTTGATAACTTTTCACTTTTATATTTTACTGTTCGGCGAGTGCCCACGGTTGGCGCTACAGCTTTCACCAATGTGGCGTGTTCTTTGATAGCGTTTCCTTCTCTCTTTAACGTAATGTCTTTCCTATTTCGCGCCTCTATCCAATCGGTTCGCGACATCCATGAAAATTTTCCAACATACAATGTGTCTGAACCCAATGCAGAAATTGAAGTATAAAATGCATCGTTCAGTCCCTGGATAATTGAATGAATCCCGATCACGGTAGTGATGCCAATAACGATACCCAGCGTTGTGAGCAAAGAACGCATTTTATTTGCTCTCAAAGCCTGAAAGGCAATTTTAATTCCTTCCCAAATGTCGGTAAATAGTCTCATAGTTTTTTGGTATATTTATGCCCTATGGGCTCCATGGTTCATTATTTGATGTTTTAAAAGGTCAAGGTTAAGATCGAGATTGAGAAAAAAAGTAATCTTAATTTCTTCTTGATCTCGACCTTGACCTTTTCTGTTTTCAAAATCAATTCGAGTATTTCATTTTAATACAACGATTTACATAAAATGGGAAGATGAATCAATCTCCATTCTTCGATTCATCTCTTTCAACTTTACCGTCCCTCAACCTGACTATTCTGTTCGTATGTTCGGCAATGTATTCTTCATGGGTTACTAAAATAATGGTATTCCCATTGTCGTGAAGATCTTCAAAAATTTCCATAATTTCTTCACCGGTACGTGTGTCCAAATTTCCGGTTGGTTCATCAGCTAAAATAATTTTTGGACTATTCACCAGCGCCCTGGCGATGGCTACTCTTTGCCGTTGTCCACCCGAAAGTTCGTTGGGACGGTGAGTTACCCTGTCAGATAAGCCAACACGATCCAGCGCTTCTTTTGCAATTTTCTTCCTTTTTGCTGCTGGTGTACCGTTATAAATCAACGGTAATTCAACATTATGTAAAGCTGTAGCTCTGGGAAGTAAGTTGAATGTTTGAAATACAAAGCCGATTTCCCGATTTCGAATATCCGCTAACTGGTCATCACTCATTTCACCTATCGATTCATTGACAAACTTATACGTACCGTTACTCGGTGTATCCAGGCAGCCAAGCACATTCATTAATGTTGATTTACCCGAACCTGAAGGTCCCATGATTGCCAGGTATTCATTATCTTCAATATTCATTGAGACGCCGCGCAAAGCGTGCACTTCCTGGGTGCCGACTTCGTAAACCTTAGTGATATTATCAATTTTAATTAACATGACTTAAACCTTTATTAATTTTTTTATTAGTGTTCCATTTATTCTTCAGATTTTGATTTATCTTTCTTAGAAATTTTTATAGGGCTGCCATCCTTTAATGTTTTTGTAAGCACCCGATAGCTTCCAATAACAACCTGTTGATCCACTTCTAAACCGCTTTTGACTTCAATATCCGTATCACTTGAAATACCTGTTTCAACCGGAATAATTTTGGCAGTGCCTTCTTCAACAATAAATACAACCTCGATCATTTCATCTTTATCAGTTGATTTTGTTTCAGATTCATCTTGCTTCACTTGAACAGAATCATCCTTCGCTTCCTGTTCTTCTTCATCTGATGGGATATCTTTGGGGGCACGAACCGTAACCGATTGTATGGGGATTTGAAGAATATTCCTTCTAATTTCCGTTCTGATATCCACTGTTGAAGACATTCCCGGGCGAAGCTTTTCTACTTCATCCACAATCGCTATCTTAACTTTAAAATTTGTGATTTCTTCCTGTGTCCCCCTCCCCCTGGTATTGCCTGCCAAAGCCATTTCAGAAACAATGCCAATAAATGTAGTATCAGGAATGGCGTCGATTTCTATATCGGTTGTATCCCCAATTTCAACTAATGGAATATCATTCTCATCGATTTCAGCCAATACTTCCATTCGGGAAAGATCAGCCACTTCCAGAATAACATCAGCCTGAAACATGGAACCAAGCGCTATCTCTCCAATTTCTTTATTAATGATGGTTACTGTGCCATTAAAAGGGGAAAAAAGCTTAGTTTTTACCAAATCATCATTAGCCTGATCCAAGCTGGCAATTGCCTGCTCCAACTGGCTTTCAGCAAGTTTTAAATTTGCCTCAGCGTTTTCCAGATCAGCCGTTGACGAAAGCTTTTGATTATAAAGGTCTTTTGCCCTTTGAAAATCATTTTCCGCTTTTTTGAGACTTGCTTCGGCAGCTTTTTTGGTAGATTTTGCTCTTTGAACCGCAGCTTGATATTTTGTACGATCCAGCTCAATTAAAAGCTGTCCCTTTTCTACCATCTCCCCTTCTTTGACGTAGAGACCGATTATTTCAGCGCTGACATTTGCAGAAATTTTAACATCAGTTTCTGGTTGAATTTTACCAGAAGCGGAAACAACCTGGGTGATATCTCCCCGCTTGACTTTTTCAACCTGGACAGAGATTTCACCTCCGCGTCCTTTTTTCATATTCACTATTACAAAAACTGCAATAATGATTACTACACCGATTATAATGAATATTTTTTTCTTAGTCATTCATGTTCTCCTAACTATTCCTTTATTCTTTGTTTTTCTCTTTTTGTAAAACTAATGTACCAAACCCGCTAGAGGTAAATTCAAAAGTAGCAGTCGCTAGTGGCAGTAGCAGTGGGATCACAGTAACTAGAACTCTTAAAAAACTGCTTCTGCTACTGCAACTGCTACTTATCAGGTTTACAGTTACTTTTTACCTAAGTTGTCGGATGTTACATTTTAACCCATAACAAGTATATATTACTACCAACTCAATCTTCCCACAGCTAAATCAAGAACAGTAATCGCGTATTTGTAATCATAAATTGCCTGAATCCTGTTAACACGCGCCCTGGTTAATGAATTTTGCGCGGTGAGTTGTTCTATCAATGTGCCGGCGCCAATGCGGTATCTTTCACTTGCCAGGCGGTAATCCTCTTCTGCGGAAATAACATTTTCTTTTGTAACATCGATATTTTCTTTTGCTTTTTCAATTTCAAGAACAGCTTGTTTCACATCCAAAATGACCTGTCTTTTCGCCTGCTCCAGGTCTGCTTCGGCAGCGACAACCTGTGCTTTTGCCTGCTGAATATTGGAACTTGTCTTTAGACCATTAAACAAATTCAAATTCATACTTACGCCAAAACTGTATGTATCGAATTCGTCAATATCTCGTTTGCTCTGCGGGAACTGAACATCCCACCAACTATAGTTACCAAAGAAAGATATTGAAGGCAAATGCGCGCTGCGCTGAATTGTTACCGAAGATTTTGTGCTTGTTAGATTGTTTTGATATGATTTAAAATCCAAACGATTCTGTAAAGCTTGTTCAACAGAATTATCAAAATCAATGTCTATTATACTCACTTCAGTTTCAATTGGTTCTCGAACCAAATCAATCTCTTCGGTAATATCGATACCCAGTGTATGATTAACATGAGTCTTTGCAGTTATATAAGCATTTCTTGCATTTACTAAAGCGAGTTTGTTTTCACCAACACGAACTTTTTGCTGGTAAACTTCCGCTCGAGATACTACGCCAATTTTTTCCATTGTTTCAATTCTGTTGAGTTCTTTGTTACTTGTTTGCAACGCTTCTTCTGCCACTTTTAATAGTTGTTCATTTTTAAGTACATTGTAGTATTTTAATTTCACATCAAGAACAACAGTTTGCTGAGTCCATGTCAAAGTGTTTTTGTAGCGCTCATTTTCAGCTTTACTTTGCTTTAAAGTTGCATAATTTCGTAATCCGGTAAAAATAGGCTGGTCAATCCTTACTTGATAGTAGTATGATTCTTTAGAAGTTACTAACTGATCAAACCGAATTGTGTACATATTCTGCTCTCTTTTCTGCCATTGGGAATAAGCACCGATTGTCGGCAAAAAATTTCCAATTGAAGACTTTAAACCGGCTTGTGCAATTTTTGAATAACTTTTTGCCGAAACAATACTGGTGTTGTTTTTCAGCGCTATTTTTATGCAATCGTCTAATGAAAGCTTTTTAATTGTCTGGGAAAATAGCGCTGAACTAAAAAGAGAAACTGTTAAAATTATTACAGATATCATAAAGTGAAACTTTTTCATGTTATAACTCCTATTCATATATTTGTGCGTTATCCTATCCAAACATTTGTGAAAAACCAGCTGATATTAAAATAGTGATCAAAAATAAAACAGCCATGGTCCAGCCGGATTTTTTCATACTAAATTTATAAATGACCGCAAATCCGATGGCTAAAACGATGTACTGCCAGATAGCAAATATATCAAAACCTTTGAGAATATTATAAACAAATGTTTTCGATTGATCAGCAGGTAAAAATGAAGCTATACTAAAGTGAACATCTGCTGTTTGTTTGGACAGAATTAATGGAATTCTCAGCAGCAACCCGAACATCCCGATAAGTGATGAATAAGTATAAACAGAAAACATCTTTTTGAATGTTGTTTGTCCGCCTAAAACGATATTTCCCACGAACCAAAAAATAAGCGCAAAAATAAGAAGCATAATTGGTACTACTATAACAGCGCCAATTGGTCCAGAAATTTTACCTATCTTTTCACCCATTGCCATTGCCTGATCGATTTCATCATCAGACATGCCTCGCTCCTCAAACTTTACTCGTTGTTTTTCCATTTGTTCGGGCATAGTTATTGGCAAAGTAACCATTGTAAAAATAAGGGTAATAAGAACGACAACAATAAGCGGCACCAACCAATCTGGTTTTCTATCAATGGATTCAAAAGAATCTCTTGGTGAGAAGAAAACACCGACTAATTTTTGAACGACACTCAAATCTTTACTTGTGTTATTCTCTTCCATTTTATCCTCCGGTTTTTAAAATTCATTAGATTAAGGTTATACTGAAAAGGTACTACGTTGATTTGGAATTTAAAGTTGTTTGACCATTAGGAACGGAATATAACATTAAAAGTTTCAAAAATAAACATAGCGAAAATATTTGAATTATGCAAGATATATTCGTTAACTAAATGTCCCCCAAAAATTTAGGACAAAAGCTCTTCAAATCCCATAAAATAAGGATCTTTTGGGGATTGGAATGTGAAAATAAAATTTTGAAAAGTTAACACTATTTTGATAGAAAAATATAATTTATATGCCGTAAGGATACTATTTACAATACAGCTGATTTTTGAAATCCTAAATTTTAAAAAAAATGGGGGTCATTCAGATATTCGTTAAGGGTTAAAATGTAACAATCATCTAAAATATTTCTTTTGACTGTTATTATCTGTTACCATAAATGCATGGCGCAAAGAGCATGGCGCATGGCGTAAAATATGCGTTTAGCACCATGCTCTATGCGCCTTGCTTTTCTTGACAGGCCTCTTTACTTAAGAAAAGGAATGTTTTATATGTTACAAAATAAACCTCAACGAGTATAATATCAAATTATCTGAATCTTTTTATTTTATACTACATCTAATTGATTTGAATTTAAAAACCTTTTTTTTATAAACTGGAACAATTAATTTCGGAGACTTTTATCAGTGAAACATTTTAAGAAAATTGCAGTTGTTGTAATAGGCGCAGCATTAGGATTTGCGTACTATCGATTTGTTGGCTGCCAGTCCGGAGTTTGTCCGTTAACAAGCAATCCCTGGATAAGCACCGGTTATGGCGCATTAATTGGTTTTGTTTTTACCATTAACGGTAAACAGAAGGAACAAACTCTTAACGGAAAACAGGGCGAGCAAAAAAACGATCAGGAAAAGGAGAGTAATTAAATGGACTTTTGGGAAATAATCATATTTTTCGCTGCTTATTTTGTTGTAATGAAATATATCCTGCCCAAAATGGGTATGCCAACCTGAATGTCCACATCATGCGACCTTCCGGGTGAAAGTCAAAAAAAATCTGAAACTGAAATTATCGAAAATAAAAATGAATAATTGATTCAGTTCAAAAAAAATCTAAACCTCGAATTACACTAATTTCACTGATTATTTCTTTTTAATTCGTGCAATTCGTGTAAATTAGTGGTTTATCAGTGAACTTATTATTTAATGGAGGATTGTTTAAGAAATGCCGATTTATGAATACCGTTGTAACAAATGTGATCACAAGTTTGAAATGTTTCAAAGTATTGGCGCATCAAATGAATCATTGAATTGCCCAAACTGTAATGAACCAAAACCCGATAGAATTTTTTCTGTTTTTGGTTCTGCCAGTGGTGGTGATTCAGCATTCAGTGGTGGTGGATGCAGCCCATCCAGCCCATTTTCGTGAGGTTAGAAACAATAAAGCAGTTTGCTTTAAATTTGATTTGATAGGAATGTTATTATTATCTTTTTAAAAATTTTAAAATTAATCATCCGGCATTATTGAAAAGCAGCAGTTGTAGTAGCAGGAAAAATTTTGACGTACGATTATTACTGCCGCTGCTTCTGCTACTTGCAACACACTATGCTGGGAATTCTAAATATATGGAGGTATCATGAAAAAATTATCAACTATGTTTTTAATATTAGCAATCGTCTTTGTCTGGGGCTGTTCGGGTACTGATAGTGAATCAATCGCTCAGGACAGTAAAGAGAAGAAAGTTGAGAAAGCGCATGAAGAAGTAGTTTGGACAACTTTTGATGAAGGTCTGGCAAAAGGCGTCAAAGAGAATAAAAATATCATTGTGGATTTCTACACCGATTGGTGTCACTGGTGTAAAGTGATGGATGAAAAAACATTCGGTGAGAAAAAAGTAGCTGCCAAATTAAAAGAAAGATTTGCCACTGTTCGGCTTAATGCTGAAAGTAACAGTGAGTTTGCAAATTATAAAGGAAAGAAATATTCAAACATGGAGTTGACAAGAGCTTTCCAGGTTACAGGATTTCCTTCTTTAGCATTTCTCAGCCCTGAAAAAGAAATCATTACTGTTATTCCCGGCTACGTTCCGGCAGATCAATTTTATCATATTCTCGACTTCATTGATAAAGAATGCTATAAAAAGAAAATGACGCTTGAAGAATTCATCAAGAAAAAAGGTGAATGCGAAGAATCTAAAAAAGAAGAGTCAAAGAATGAGAAATAAAGTCATTGCGACAAATTAAGAATCAGCATTAAAAGGCAAAATGAATTATTGGCATAATAATCATTTTGCCTTTTTTTTTGTCAAATTATTTTGACTTCAATCATTTTGACTTTGAATTTTTTAATCCAAATAATGCAATAGCCACGAAGACACGAAGGTTTTAATACCCGAAGGGTGCACAAAGAATTAAATTATAATTAGTTATGAATACATATTTAGCAAACTTTTTTCATTTTTTTATACATCAACTTTACAACAGAACTTATGTTTTTCCTTTGTGTTTCTTGGTGGCTTTGTGTCTTTGTGGCAACTCTTTTTTTCTACTGCATTATCTGGGTTTAAGTAACATTACATTTGTAGCTAATATTCTCCCGCAGAAATAAAAAAACACTTGCTTAATGTAAATTTATTTTTAAATTATAGGCTTACAAGCATATTTAAAATAAATTGGCTGCAAATGAATTATTGCAAACAAAAGGCATTTATAAATGGAAAACAAATACACATTAGATTCTATCGTTGAAAAAACGATACTTGAAAAAACAGGGCAACAAGCTATTTACCCGGCTCACGAAAAAATCCCGGTTATTATTGTAGAAAATTTTCCCACATTAGGAAAATTCACAGCGATTCGTTTTATTGAGTGGGTACAAAAAAATCCCGATGGCGTTATTTCCTTGCCTACAGGTAAAACACCGGAACATTTCATCAAGTGGGTTCGACACTACATTAGAAACTGGAATAAAACAGAAACTAAAAAAGACCTTGAATCCTGGGGAATTGATCCATCGAAAAAACCGGAAATGAATAAATTGCATTTTGTCCAAATCGATGAATTCTATCCCATCAATCCGCTGCAAAACAACAGCTTCTACCATTACATCAATCGTTTTTATATTAAGGGATTTGGACTAGACAAAAATAAAGCGCTATTGATCAATGCGTATCGAATTGGGGTGCCAAAAGAGATGGATCCCCAGCAAGTGTTCCCGGATGACAAGATTGATCTTAGCCTCAGAACAAGACAGCCAAATAACAAAATAGAAAGAATTCAAAAAAAAGTTATTGAAGATGTTGATCAATATTGTACCGAATATGAAAACAGAATTCGGGATTTGGGAGGAATTGGTTTTTTCCTCGGTGGAATAGGACCCGATGGACATATCGCTTTTAACATCAAAGGCTCTGACCATTATTCAACAACCCGCCTCATGCCTACAAACTATGAAACCCAGGCAGCCGCGGCTTCTGACATGGGTGGAATTGAGGTTGCACGAAACAGACTGGTGATAACCATTGGATTGAGTACCATTGTTCATAATAAAGAAGCCGTTACAATCATTATCGCATCAGGCGAAGCAAAAGCAAAAATTGTTGCCCAGGCAGTGGAAAATGAAGATAACAATCTTTACCCGGCAACTGTGCTTCAATCGTTGGAAAACTCCCGATTCTACATAACACAAGGCGCGGCAAAACATTTGGTGGAAAGACGCTTCCACGCATTGACTACGAAAGAGCAGATAAGTGACCAGGATATTGAGCGAGTTGTCACAAACCTTTCATTGCTTATTAATATTCCAATCAACAGCTTGAGCGATAAAAATTTCAAGGATAATAAATTTGGGAACGAGATTCTATTAAAAACCGAAAAATCATCAGCGGTTTTAAAAAAGGAAGTGGAAAAATCTATTCTCGCTAAAATAGAAGATGGGCTGCAACCTGTTGAAGGAAAAATTTTCCTGCACACTGCGCCCCATCATGATGACATCATGTTAGGTTTTTGGCCCTACATGGTTCACCTGGTTAGAGATCCCAAAAACAGCCACTATTTCAATTACATGACCAGTGGATTCACTGCTGTCACCAATAAACATGTGCTTGACTTATTGGTAACTCTGAAGCATCTCGTTGATACTCCAAAATTCCACAAATTAATGGGAAGAAATTATTTTGATCCTGACGCTGAAATGGGCAAAAATAGAGATGTGTATCATTATCTCGATGGCATTGCGGCACATAGTCGTTCAATAAAAGAAGAAGCTGAAAGCAGACGTTTACTCCGAAACCTTATTTCTATTTTTGAAGAAGACAGCCTTGACCATCTGAAAGATCGTGTTAGCGAAATGATCAACTACTTCAAAACACAATATCCCGGAAAAAAAGATATTCAGTATATTCAAGATTTAAAAGGAATGATTCGTGAATGGGAAGCTGATTTACTGTGGGCTTACCTGGGATTCAACTGTTCCAATGTTAAGCATTTACGGTTAGGATTTTACAAAGGTGAAATTTTTACAGAAGAGCCGGATATAAATCGCGATGTACCACCAATATTAGAAATGATTGAAAAAATCCGTCCTAACATTGTAACAGTTGCACTTGACCCGGAAGGCAGCGGCCCTGACACCCATTACAAAGTAATGCAAGCTATTAGCGAAGCATTGAGAATTTATCAAAAGAAAAATAAAAGAAAAGATATCGAAGTATGGGGTTACAGAAATGTTTGGTTTCGTTTTCATCCATCTGAAGTAACTACGGCTGTTCCGGTCTCATTGAATTCCTATGCCAGCCTGGAATATGCGTTTATGAATTGTTTCGGTTCACAACGTGCTGCTTCATTCCCCAGTTATGAAATGGATGGACCTTTTTCAAGGTTAGCGCAGCAAATAATGGTAGAACAGTATCAGAATATTAAAACATGCCTTGGCAGGGAATATTTATTTAACCACGATCATCCGCGCTTACGGGCAGCACGTGGATTTAATTTTCTCAAAAAAATGTCGTTGGATGAGTTTTTTGAGCATTCAATGGAGTTGAAGAAATCTACGGAGAATAGATGATTGATGGGAGATTTTTGGGAGTATTTTAATTGTGATGGTTACCTTGAAAAACAAATCCAATCCGCCGCGGCGGAAAACAACCCAACGGATAAAAAATTAAAGATGTGAAATGGAATTATTACATAAAGATTTGTCGCATGATTTGATCGGGTGTTTCTTTCATGTGCATAATACATTAGGAGTGGGATTTGATGAAAAAACTTACCATAATGCTTTGGAGTACCACTTGGGAAAATGTGGGATAAATCATTTTTCAAGGGAGAGAAAAGCACTTTATCATCGCGGCTATCAGGTGAGGTCGTTTGAAACAGATTTTGTAATTTCAGGAAAGATAATTTTAGAATTAAAAGCTATTCAATCCCGCTTTATTCAAGCAAATTATGTACAAATTCTTTCGGAGTTGAAATTATGGAAAATGCAATTGGGATTGCTTGTTAATTTTGGTTTACAAAAAGTTATTATTGAAAGAATACCCTTTTCAGAAAAACCAAAAACGATTTATGAAAACTATGATCATATCAAAGATAATATTGATGAGAATGATAGAAAAATATTGGCAGCGGTTCGTGACAGTATTCTTTATGTTTTCGAGGTTCATGGTTTGGGTTATGGCGGCGCTCTCTATCGTAAATTGATCGAAACAGAACTTGAATTTAAGAAACTAAATTATCAGAAAAAAATTCCTATCTCAGTGAAATACGAGGGTGAAGTAATATCAGAATTCAAAATGAAACCAATGGCAGTAGAGAATTGAATTATCTGTGCCATAAATGCACTCGGGGATAAAATTGATTTTTATGACATTGCAAAAATCAAATCTTACTTAAGAGTGTTAGGCTTACAAATTGGTATTATCGTTAATTTTGGAAAAAGCAAATTAGAAATAAGAGCTATTTCTATCTAATATTCAAAAAAAATCTTTTATCCGTTGGGTTGTTTCTATCCGTTGGTTTTGCCTATAACTTCCAATATTTTAATCAATTAAATATCACAGAACAAAAACAGTTAACCCGGAGACCACAATGAAAAAATTAACTTTTAGCCTCACAACAATTCTACTAATCGCTCTGATAAGCTGTGCCGCCAGAACAAGAATATTTGATATTAAACAAACCCCGAGAAGATTTCATGATAAAACGGTTACGGTTGCAGGAACGGTTACTAATACAATTTCACTTCCTGTTCTCAAAGTAGGTGTATTTCAAATTGATGACGGCTCAGGGAAAATTTGGGTAAAACCAAAACATAACACCCCATTCAAAGGTGACCGGGTGGCAGTAACCGGAACAATCAAAGTTGGTATCACCATTTCCGGGCGTAGTTTTGGTGTAATTCTATTTGAGTCTGACACTGATGAACCGTTGTAAATTTATAATTTGAAAATTTTTTAATTGACTATAATTGTTTTTATTACTATCTTTATCTTTTAAAATTTCGCACAGAATTTCATTAATGACTCTGTTGATTTAGTCAATTTTTTGGATTTGAACTACACTATATAGTTGCACACAAGATTATGCAATATAATATATTGACAATTTGAATGTTATAAGGCATAAAATCAACAGAGTCATTAATATTTAAAATCAGTTATTATTTGCATAGAGGAGAGGCACCCGATAGTGTTAGAAAAAATTTGTCTGCCAATCAAGAAAGAATTAGAGGAACTCGAACAGGAATTTTCATCAATTATAGAAACAGACGTTAAACTCATCCAGGATATTTTTTCTTATGTAATTTCTAATAAGGGTAAACGGTTACGCCCGATACTCTTATTATTATGTAGTGGCTTAAAAGGAAAATCCACTGAAATATCATTGAAAACTGCTATGATCGTTGAGTTATTGCACTCCGCCACCTTAATTCATGATGATGTGGTGGATAACTCAAATTTGAGAAGAGGTAATCCTTCAGTCAACTCAATTTGGGAAAACAAGATATCTGTTCTGATTGGCGATTTTTTATTTGCTCACATTTTTGGCAGTTTGGTGGGAATGAAGGACAACCGGCTGATTAAAATCATTGCGGAAGTAACTTCACAAATGAGCCAGGGGGAACTGCTCCAAATGGAGCGGGTACAAGATTTTCAAATGGATGAAGAAACTTACATGAAGTTAATTTCTCGTAAAACAGCCTCGCTTTTAGCAGCCACCTGTCAAATTGGCGCCATTACATCATCAGTTGATAATGAAACAAAACACATTGAAAACATGAGGATGTTTGGAGAAAATCTTGGTATCGCATTTCAGATAAAAGATGATTTATTAGATTTTTATGGAAGTCAGGACGACCTGGGAAAGCCGATTGGAAAAGATTTAATTGAAAATATCATCACTCTGCCTGTTTTATACAGTCTGAAAAACACAGATGAAGACACCCGGGAAAAAATGCTCTCAATTCTTGAAAATGGCAAAGAAGACGAGATGCAAACCATCATTGAATTTGTAAAAAAATCAGGCGGTCTTAATTATGCCGAAAAGAAAGCAAATTTTTATATCAAGAGTGCATTAGATTGTTTGGACAACTATCCCCCATCTTTATACAAAGAATCACTTATTCTTTTATCAGAATACATTACTGCACGGAATAAATAGTTTATGAGAAAAATCCCCCGGTTCGTTGTAATAATTTTAATATTTATAAGTTGTTCATCCTCCCAAAAATTTAATCCGGTGGAACAGACAAGAATTTTAATGGACACTTTTGTCCAGGTTCAAATTTTCGACCAGGACAAACCGGAAGAAGAACTTAAAAGAATAATCGAAGCAACTTTTCAGCGTATAGAAGAGATTGATAGTATTACAAACAATTACAACGACTCAAGTTTGATTGCGTTTATCAATCGTAATGCCGGTTTAAAGTCAGTGGTGTTGGACAGTATTTTAGAATACATCATTCAAACAAGTGAAAAAATATCAGAAGAATCCAATGGTTTGTTTGATATCACCATTGGCAGCATCAAACAGTTATGGAATTTTTCTTCTGATAACCACCGGATACCAAAATCCGATGAAATTGAAAAGAAACTTAACGATGTAAATTATCAACTCATCAAACTAAAAAATCATAAGATTAAATTTCTTTCACCCGGGATCGAAATTGATTTAGGCGCCATTGCCAAAGGATTTGCTATTGATGAAGCAATCCGGGTTTTAAAGAAAAACAATATTACAGATGCAATGGTAAATGCCGGGGGTGATTTGCGGGCAATTTGCAGTGAATTAACCAGAGGGAAAAGAAAGGTGTGGATCAGGCATCCCAGAATTGAAAATCGCCGCTTTGGTTATTTTCAAATGGATAACGGCAGTGTTGCCACATCAGGAGATTATGAACGATTTTTTTTCCAGGATTCAATTCGGTACCATCACATTTTAAATCCCGGAACAGGCTATCCAGCCAACGAATGTGTTAGTGTTACTGTCCAAACAGAAGAGGCAATTTACGCTGATGGGTTGTCAACCGCGATATTTGTTTTGGGTCCGAAAATGGGAATGGAATTAGTTAAAAAATTAACCGGCGTTGAGGCTGTTATTCTTTTCCTGCGCAATGGAGAACTGGATTGGATTGTTTCAAGTGGTTTAAAAAATAGCTTTACTAAACCTTAAAGGTTTAGTAAAGCTAATTCTATTTTGTCAGATTAGAAAAATTACCAAAAAGTGTCATTCCGGCACGTTTTTTTGCCGGAATCTCCTGCTAAATTCTAACGAGATTCCGGTATTCCGCTTCGCTTCAACCGGAATGACAAACGAATTGTGGTAATGTGACAAAGTAGAACTAATATGCCATAAATAACTCATTCTCAAAATTGTGATTAACTAAGATTTTTTTGAACATCAACCGTGATTTATGATTATAACGGAGACGATAATTATGCCAAGAACTTTAGTAACAGGTGGAGCCGGATTTTTAGGCTCTCACATTTGTGAATATCTTCTGAATAAAGGTCACCAGGTTATTGCAATAGATAATCTGCTTACTGGCTCTATCAAAAATATTGAACCGTTGCAATGTGACAATTTTAAATTCATCAAACAAGATGTTACCGAATATTTATACATTGGAGGAGAAATTGATTACATTCTCCATTTTGCTTCTCCAGCAAGTCCATTAGATTATTTAGAACTGCCAATACAAACATTGAAAGTTGGCGCCCTGGGGACTCATAAAGCGCTTGGATTGGCATTGTCAAAAGGAGCACGGTTTCTATTAGCGTCCACTTCTGAAATTTATGGAGATCCATTAATTCACCCGCAGAGTGAAGACTATTGGGGAAATGTAAATCCTGTTGGTCCACGAGGAGTTTATGATGAAGCAAAACGTTATGGAGAAGCATTAACCATGGCATATCACAGGTACCATAATGTTGATGCAAAAATTGTAAGGATTTTCAATACGTATGGTCCAAGGATGCGTCCTAAAGACGGCAGGGCTATTCCAACTTTTATTCCCCAGGCGTTAAAGAATGAACCGATAACTATTTTTGGTGATGGTTCTCAAACCCGCAGCTTTTGTTATGTATCCGACCTGGTTGAAGGTCTTTACCGATTAATTGTGTCTGACACGAATGAACCCGTTAATATTGGCAATCCAATTGAAATGACCATTAAAGAGATGGCAGAAACTGTTATAAAAATTTTAGGAAGCACAAGTCAACTAATCTATAAAGATTTACCAGTTGATGATCCCAAAATAAGACAGCCAAATATTAGCAGGGCAAAAGAAATATTAGACTGGGAACCAAAAATTGACTTTGAAGAGGGCATAACAAAAACGATTGAGTGGTTCAAAACACAACAATTAGATTGATATGAGAGATGATTCATCAACAAAACCACCTCAAAAAATTCTGCTAATTCGTTTAAGTTCAATTGGTGACATATTATTAACAACGCCTGTTATCAGGGTTTTGAAATTAACTTTTCCCAACTGTACAATTGATTTTGTGGTCAAAAATCAATTTGCTGAATTATTAGAAAATCATCCATCGCTGAACCGGTTGTACAAATTAGAGAAAGGAAACAATAACCAAACATTAAAAAAAATTAAGCGCCAAATAAAAAATAATAATTACGATCTTATTGTTGATCTTCACAAGAATTTTCGCAGCTATTGTTTGACTTTTCGAGTCGGGGCAAAAAAGATTGTACGATACACAAAATTTGTATTCCGCCGATTTTTATTCGTCAAACTAAAGATCAATTTATTCAAACAAATTATTCCCATTTTTGAGCGTTATTTTTTGGCCCTTGTTCCGTTTAACATCCAATACGATGATTCAGGATTGGAAATATATTTTAATAAACAAACCGAAAAAAAAATAAAAACAACTTATGAACATTTTATAAATAATCAGGATGATATTTTTATCGGCATTGCCCCGGGCGCCAGTTTCGCAACCAAACGGTGGACTATTGAGGGCTTCCAAAATGTGATCACTTATTTTATTGAGCAGCAAAATGTTAAAATCATCCTTTTTGGTAATAAGCTTGACAGGGAACTTATTGAATCATTACACATAACAAAAAATCAAAATATATTAAATAGCGCAGGAAATCTTTCCATTTCAGAAACAGGTGTATTGATGGATCGATGCCACGTTGTTCTGACAAATGACAGTGGTCTATTGCATTTGGCATCGGCGCTAAAAAAACCGGTTGTCGCCATCTTTGGAAGTACAACTGAAGAACTTGGATTTTTTCCATCAACTACGAAAAATATTGTAATACAAAATAGTAATTTAAAATGCCGTCCCTGTTCACATGTTGGCAGGAACAAATGTCTAAAAGATCATTTTAAATGTATGAAAGATATCACTTCAAATGAAGTAATAAAAGCGGTTGAAAAATTGGTAACCGTTCATAAAGTGAGTAATACAAATTCCAACGGATGAGCGGCCAACGGATACGAATTTAAATTTCTGATGAACTTAAATTGTTTTTTTACTGAATGTCTGATGATGTTTTCGTTTAATCAATTTTTTTTAAGAGGCATTCTAATAAAAAAAATTACAATAGCCAAAATCCGTTGGCTGCTCATCCGTTGGGCATAATTTTTCTTTTTTACCAGCATGATTTTATCCACTCTTTATTTATCAGATGAACGGATACAAAAACTGATTTTAATAAAACAAAAATCACCAATAACAAATCACCATTAACCAAACACAAGGAGGTTATTCCCATTTTGGAATCAAAGGAATTAGCCAAATTAATTGCAGATTATTCACTTGAAAAAAAAGCTGAAGATGTTGTTTTACTAAATCTCAAAGATGTTACAACAATAACCGACTACTTCATTATCTGTTCAGCCGATTCTGATGTTCAGGTGAAAGCCATAACCGATAATATTATTGGAAGATTAAAAGAACAGAAAATAAAGGTTTGGCACACTGAAGGTTATCAATCATTGAAATGGGTGCTTCTCGATTTAGTTGATGTTGTTGTCCATGTTTTTCAACCTGAAACACGTGATTTTTTTGGTCTGGAAAAATTATGGGGAGATGCAGAAATTACGAAAGTGGAAGATTTATGAAAAATATTCAGGAAATATTAGGCGAAATAATCACTAATGCGCTTCAACAACTCAACGTTGATATTGATAAATACAAGATTATTTTGGAGCGTCCGAAACAGGAAAATCACGGCGATTGGTCTGTGAACATTGCCATGCAATTGGCTTCTGTTCTAAAAAAAGCGCCACGACAAATTGCCGAAGAAATAAAAAACAATATTCCTTTTGATTCAGGTTTGATTGAAAAAATTGAAATTGCCGGCCCGGGTTTTATAAATTTCTACCTGGGGTGGGATTATTTTCGGGAAGCGCTTGGCGCTATAATTCAGCAAAAGCAAAATTATGGTCAAACGGATTGGGGAAAAAACGAAAAACTTCAAATAGAATTTGTAAGTGCTAATCCCACAGGGCCTCTCAATGTCGTAAGCGCCCGCGCTGCGACAATCGGCGATATTATGGTGAACCTGTATAATGCTGTCGGTTTTAAAGCTGATCGTGAAAATTATTTGAACGATTGCGGAAGACAGGTACGGCTGTTAGGTGAATCAGTCAGTAGTCATTATATGGCGATTTTCAATCGAAATGAAGAATTCCCGGAAGAAGGTTACCACGGAGAATATGTTAAAGAAATCGCCCGTGATATTGCAGATGAACATGGTAATAAGTTCATTGAGTTGGAAAAGAAAGTGCGAACTCAAAAACTGGCGGACATTGCTCTAAAAGAAATGATCCGGCTGCAAAAAGAGATCATGGACTTATATCGCGTCAATTTCCAGACCTGGTTTCCGGAAAGTAATGTGCGTGATACAAACAAACACCTTGAAGTCTTGGATTTACTTAAACAGAGGGGATACACTTTCGAACAAGATGGCGCTACCTGGTTTCAATCGAGCAAATTTGGC
This sequence comes from Candidatus Zhuqueibacterota bacterium, assembly GCA_016783825.1. Classification (GTDB taxonomy): domain Bacteria; phylum Zhuqueibacterota; class Zhuqueibacteria; order Thermofontimicrobiales; family Thermofontimicrobiaceae; genus Nigeripontimicrobium. Next base: position 55,728 of record JADHVV010000005.1, read on the forward strand.
GATGAAAAAGACCGGGTGTTGCTGACCCAGGAAAACGAGCCGACCTATTTTTTAGTTGATATTGCCTATCATCAGACGAAATACGAACGCGGCTACAAAAAAATGTTTGACATTTGGGGACCGGATCATCACGGTTATGTCCCCAGGATGAAAGCAGCGCTCCAGGCGCTTGGTTATCCGCAAGACAGTTTTGATGTTGAAATTGTTCAACAAGTTAATCTGTTACGCGGCGGAGAGGCGGTGAAGATGTCAAAGCGAGCAGGGCAGATCATCGAGATGAAAGAAGTCATCGATGAAGTTGGTGTTGATGCTGCCCGGTTCTTTTTTGTAAATCGAAAAAGCTCCAGCCACCTGGATTTCGATATCGACCTGGCAAAAAAAGAGACTGATGAAAATCCTGTCTATTACGTTCAATATGCCCACGCCAGGATATGCAACATAATTAAATTTGCCGGAGAGCAGGGGATAATTCCTGACGACCAGGTTGATTTGAATTTATTAGTAAAAGATGAAGAAAAACAATTGATCAAAAAACTGCTTCAATACCCGGATGTGATTTCCGGCGCAGCTCAATCGTGGGAACCTCATCGGTTGACAACTTATCTCCAGGAACTGGCGGCAACCTTTCATCGTTTTTATCATTTTCACCGCGTTGTTTCGGAAGATAAATCGTTAAGCAAGGCACGCTTGACTTTAACAAAAGCCACTAAAATTGTGTTGGCAAATGGATTTAAGATTTTAGGAATTTCAGCGCCGGAGAATATGTAACTTTGGCATGGTGCATGGAGCAAAGCGCATGGCATAATATCACAATCCTATGCGCCATGCGCCTTGCTCCATGCGTTTTTATTAACAAACAGATGCTAACATATTAAATTACCATAACGCACTAAAGTGCAGGCGAAGGCTGAGGCGAAGGCGAAGGAAAAAAAAGAATATCCTTGAATCTTATACCTTGCTTCGCCTTTGCCTTCGCCTCAGCCTTTTCGTTGTAATAGTAATTGATCTTTATTAAAAAACTTTTGCATAAAAAACAAAGATTCAACTGGTAATACTATAACGCACTAAAGTGCAGGCGAAGGCTGAGGCGAAGGCGAAGGAAAAAAA
>JADHVV010000076.1 GCA_016783825.1 Candidatus Zhuqueibacterota bacterium
CCGTCTTTACTTGTTTCCACAACCGATGCATATTTCTCTTCGCTGGCACGCAATTTTTCCTCAGCTTGTTTACGCTCGGTTACATTTCGAGATAAAAAGATAAAATGTGAGCAATCACCTTTTTGATTAAAAACAGGAATATTGACTGATTCGATGATTGCCATACCTTGTGATGTCGTATATTCTTTTTCGTATTCTAACGGCTTTTTCACTTCAATCGCTTCATCGCACTTTTGCTTTCCGAATGCATAATCTTCCGGTGGCAACATTTGGTCAATTGTTTTCCCAATTATTTTTTCCTTTTTGAGCCCAATGTTATTCGCAAACGCTTCGTTAACATTCAATATTCTATATCGCCCATCATGCTCAATTTTAGACAAAACAATGCCATCTGACACGCCGTTAAAAACAATGTTCAACTGTTCCAAGCTCTCTTGCAAACGCTGTTCTGCCTTTCTGCGTTGTATTAATTCGGTCTCCAAGTCAAGCATCTTTTTTTCTAATTTCTGTACCAATCTTTCACTGTATAATTTGAACACATCAGCATCTTTTTGCAACGGAGGTTGAACTGGTTTTAATTTTCCATTTTCTGCATCATCTAAAATATTTTTTACTACTCGTATAAATTTATCCGGTTCAATGGGTTTACGAATAAATTTGTTTGCGCCAAGTTTTAATGCAAATTGTTCATCTTTTTTATCAGTATATGTTGCTGTGTAAAAGACAAACGGGATATCCTTAAATTTTGCCTTTTCCTTACATTGGCGGCAGAATTGGAAGCCATCCATTACTGGCATAAGAATGTCAGAAATAATCAGTTGAAAATCTTCTGATTCTAGTTTTTTCAGCGCTTCTGCACCATTGGAAGCCGAAACAACTTCAAATCCTTCACTGGCCAATATTGTTTCCAAAAGATATATATTTTCTTTACTGTCATCTACAATGAGAACTTTCATTTTATATTTCCTCCTATTAGAGAAATTTTTCCAATTCATTCATAAATGTTTCAGGGTTGATAGGTTTTTCAATATAGCCGTTACAGCCTGCTTCCAGGGCTTTTTCCCTGTCACCCACCATGGCATAAGAAGTGATGGCAATAATAGGAACAACACCATCCGCTTTTGAAGCTCTTATTTTTTTTGTAACTTCCAGACCGTTAATATCAGGCAGTTGAATGTCCATGAGAATTAGGTCAGGATTTTCGCTGAGAACCATCTCAAATCCGGTCTGTCCCTTTTCTGCGATGACAACCTCGTAGCCGTTTTTTTCCAGGATGAAAGTGATTAGATATCTATTCTCTTTATTGTCTTCGACTAATAGGATTTTTTTCATTGAGAATCTTCTCCTAAATTAAGCGGTTTTGAACACGGATTGGATGGATCGAACGGATTTGCACGGATTAAAATAAAATTAAAAAAAATCCGTGATGATCCGCCAAATCCGTTTAATCGGTGTACTATTAAAAAGGTTATCTACTAATCCACTGGCAATTCAACAGTAAAAACACTCCCTTTCCCAATTTCACTCTTTACAGAAATCGTGCCACCCAGTAATGTACATAAATTTTTGCACAAATACAAGCCCAAGCCTGTTCCCGCATGTTTTTTTGTCATGGAAACATCTAATTGCTGAAATGGTGAAAATAATCTTGACATATCTTCATTCTTTATCCCGATACCAGTATCTGATACTTTTATCGTTAGCTTATTATCTTTTCGTATATTTGTACTGATCCGAACACAACCCTGTTCAGTGAATTTGATAGCATTGCTTACCAGGTTTGTTAAAATCTGCTGCATGCGCCTTTTATCGCTGTCCAGGATTATATTTCGACCAACCTGTGTTTTTATATCCAGTTTTTTTTCTTCAGCATATAATTTAAAAGTCTCTAAAACATCAGCTAACAGTTCAAAAAAATTAAACTTCTCTTTAGATAACTGCACCTTGCCCGCTTCGATTTTGGAAATATCGAGCAGATCATTGAGCAGGCTCAGCAGGTGATTGGCGCTGTTTTTTACCATCAGTAATTGTTTTTTCTGCTCCTGTTTGAGTTCACCTGACATTCCCATCAACATAATCCCGGTAAATCCAATAATCGAATTCAGCGGTGTGCGCAGCTCATGGCTCATGCTGGCTAAAAACACAGATTTTAGCCGATCGGCTTCCTGAAGTCGCTGGTTGGCTTCTTTCAGATTCTCCTCGGCTCGTTTTCGTTCTGTAATGTCTTCGGTATGCACCAAAACATTGTCCGGCGCCACAAATGCGTATTTTACTGCCAGGTATTTGATTTCACCTATGGTTTTAAAAAGATAGGGCATCTCGCGTTCTATGGTTGTTTTGTTTTTAAAACACAAATTAATATCATTTAAAATGTCCCTGTTATCGTGATACATTTCTTTTGCGGTTTTACCAATAAATTTTTTAATACCACCCTGGCTGATCTCAAATGCCGCATCATTATAATCTGTCAATATCAAATCATTTTTTTTCCATTGCCATGTATAAGTGGGAACCGGAATGCCTTTGTATTGGGCTTTCATTTTTTCTTCGCTTTGTTTCAGTGCTTCAGTTCGCTCTTGAACCCGCTGTTCAAGTTCTGTTGTGTATCGCTTAATCTGTTCATAAAGCGATGCCTGATGAATTGCAACCGCTGCCTGATTGGCAGCATCTCTGGCAATCTCCACCTCTTTTGTGGTAAAAAATCTCAACTTGGTTCTTCCGATATAAAGGATACCAGATAAATTTCCGTGCGCTACAAGGGGAATAACAATATAAGAATATATGCCGTCCGTCAAAATTGACTTTTCGAACCTGGTGGTTGTTGGAAGTTTGCCAATATTTTTTACACGTAAAATATCACCTTGTTTGAATTTTTTTATGTCTCCAAAATCATTCATGCTAAACTGGGATTTTTTCCTGGTCATAATCTTGCCATTATAATTAAGCGCTGATACTTCGACGTTTTTCGTCTCGAAATCAAATATGGATATACTGCACGCAAAATATGGAATTAGCTTGATTAAGTTTTCTACAATGATCCGTGCAACGGCTTCAGATGTTTGACTAACCAACAACTCTCGTTCAATTTCGTGCTGAATTTCCAACCGTTTTGTATATCCCTGGAGTTCAAGATCAGCCTGTTTCAGTTCAGTGAAACGCTGTTTAAGCGCTTCTGTTTGCTGCTGACTCGTTTCGAATAAACGGGCGTTTTCAATTGCCAAAGCAGCCTGACTGGAAAGCGCCTGGTATAAATTTATCTCGCTTTCAACGAATTTTCGTGTTTCACCCACGGAAGCTAAAATAAGCACACCTGTTACCCGTTTTTCTATTTGCATGGGTAAATAAAGAATTGAACGCAAATTCCGTGTTTCACTCACGGCTCGTTCTGCCGGCGTAAAATCTGCTGTTTCTGCATCAGGTACAAGAACATGACCCTTTTTGGTGATACACCTTTTTATGTGTGGGTGGTCCTTCAGCTCTGCCCGCATGAATTCCTCTGGAAAGTCCCCCGGTATTGACGGTGTGGTGGCGCCTAAATATAGACCATCTTTTTCCATTAGGTAAATGGCGCCGCTGCCCAAATTATATAAGCTGGTCGCGCTATCGATGATGGTTTGCAGCACGGTTTGCTTGTCCAGGGTAACCGCTAGTGTGCGGTTAATTGTCAACAAAGCGGAAAGTTCTTGAAGGCGGCTGTTTACCTGTTCAAACAACAGCGCGTTTTGTAATCCAACGGCGAGTTCATTTGCCAGGGTCTCTATAAACGATGCTTGCAAACTAAAATCGCGCTCATCAACCGAAGCCAATCCAAGCACACCGATTAACTCATCCCCACTTCGAAGTGGCAAAGCCGCATAAGAGTGCAGCCCTGCTAATTTGCATTCTTCCCATGTACATCGCGCATCCTCATGGATATTTTTGGAATACATTGGCATCTCTTTACTTATCGCAAGTCCGCAAAGACATTCTCCTACGCGATGAATTGGTGTTTCTTTGTGTACATATTCTGATTTTTCAGGACCAAACCCTATTAAATTTAAATTGTCTTTGTCTCGTAAAAACAACAGCACCAAATCCGGATTTACCGCATCTGCGACAGAACGAATTGCCTCGTTTGTCACCTGTTTGATTGAAAGAGTGGAACTGACACGTTGGGACAAAACGTTAAATGCGGTTAATTCTTGCGCTCTTCTTTTTAGTGCTTCTTCCGCTTTTTTTCGATCAGTTATATCAATAAACGAGATAAAAACTCTATCCCAGGGTTCATTATGATCCGGCAAAATAGCCAAATTCACCTGAAGATGCTTCACATCTCCTTGCGGCGTTCGTACGGGAATCTCGCACTCGTAGCGATCAGCTCCTTTTGCCAGGGCAATAATTTCGCTGCGAAAAACTTCTAATGACTCTTCCATAAACCAGTCAGGCAGGAATTTATTTAACTCGGTTTTGTTACGTGCATTATAGAATTCCAGGCTTTTTTGATTGACATCTCGAACTTTGACAATTGAAGAAATATGCTGAATTTCTTTTGGGTGTTCATGGAAGTAGGTTTCGAAATCTTCTATACCCTGTTTCTTTATTTGATCGATGTGCTTTTTAACTTCAGAAAAATCCTCTTCCCAAATTGGAACCGCTGCATGTTCGAACAAGGCGGTTGAACGTGTAAGGCTATCCTGCAACGCTTTTTCAGCCTGCTTTCGCTCAGTGATATTCAGCGCTGTAAACGTAGTCCCGGCGGAAAGGTTTTTTATATCCAACGGTGTTGAACTGAGCAGCACATCGATAATCTGCCCGTCTTTTCTTTTGAATCGTGTTTCTACTGTCCCTGTGCCCTTTTCCTTGATTTGTTCGTATTTTACTTTTCCCACATATTCATATTCTTCCTGGCTCGGGTAAACCATCGCTGCGTTTGTACCAAGAAGCTCTTCGCGACGGTATCCAACCATTTCGCAAAAGCGGTCATTCAGTTCTGTAAATACTCGGTTTACAACCACGCCAATACCAGTGGGTGCTGCGCGGAAAATGCTTTGCAATTTGGCTTCACGGGTTCGAAGAACTTCTTCAGCCTTCTTGCGTTCTGTAATATCACGCGCAATGGAAAGAACAACCTGTTGACCTCCAATTTCAATTAAATGTGCGCTGATTTCGGTGGGAATTTTGCGTCCGTCTTTTGTTACGTGTGTCATTTCAAATAAAGCTGATTTTTCTTTCACTAATTTTTTCATGATTTGAGTGACGTGTTGAGCTTCTGTCTCGTCATCAAAATCCTTTGGCGACATTTTGAGCAATTCCTCTTTTGTATATCCCAGCCTCTGGCAAGCAACCACATTCGCATCGATCAGCTTACCGGGAAGACCGTTTTGGTCAATGCCATGGACAAATTTGGCATCGATACCACTATCAAACAAAACGTGATACCAGTTTTCACTTTTTACTAATGCCAACTCCATATGTTTTTGTTCGGTAATATCCCTGGCAATTCCCTGAAATCCGATAACTTTTCCTTCCCGTAAAAATGGGACTGATCGTATTTCAATGATAAACTGTGTGCCATCTTTTGCGGTCACGCTGTATTCTTGAGGTTGAGCCAATGTTTTCCCGGATACAATATCCTTTAATCTATTTTCAAAAATCTCGATCGACTGTTTCGGTATCAGGTCAAAGATTGACATATTAAGAAGTTCTTTTTCTGAATATTTTAATTCCCGGCACATGCTGTTATTTACATCGATAAATCTGCCCGAAAGATCAGCGACAAATATTCCGTCCGGACTTTCATTGACCAACGTTCGATATTTTTTTTCGCTCTCTTTTAATTTATCCTCTGCTTCCTTTCTATCTGTGATATTGGTTGCAATGTGAATTACTTTCTCGATTTGACCATCCGCATCAAATACGGGCGTGCATGAAACCAGGTATTCGCCATCCAGTGCCTCAACTTCCATTGAAGCGGTTTCGACATGCTCTGTCTGGTGCATTTTTAGCATGGGACAATTCGCGGGCGGTTTATTCGCGTTATGCATGATATCGTGGCATTGTTTACCGATCAGTTTTTTTTCGGGCAAACCTGCTGCCTGAATAGCAGCCTTATTGGCAGCGATGATTCCGTGATCTGGTTGGAGAATAAAAGTGGGATGACCAATTGCCTGAAAAATTTCTTCCCAATCAAGAAGTGAGTTAGGAAATTCTTGCTCTGAATTTTTCATGTTCAAGACCGATTTTTATAAAAGAAGTTAATTAGGTCAAATATAAAACCAGTTCATCAGAAATAAATACAGTGGGGATAAGGTGTAATTTTATTGGTTTCCGGTCATCGTAATTACCTGAAAAATCGGTGTTGTTCTTAAATGAATCTGGTTCATTATATAACATAATATAATAATTCCCGAAATGCAACAAAAAAATGAATGAAATATTTTGTACACACAAATAAAAATCCACAAAAAATACAATTCTTTGCGGATTATTTTTATGCTCACTAATTTTATATCTTAATTAGCATATCATTTTTCTGATTTTCTTATTGTAATCAATACAATTTCACTTTCACTATTATATCTCACCGGAATGCCGGAAACACCACATCCCTGACTTGTAAAGCCAGTCATGTTTTTATATTACCACAAACCTTTGTTAAATTTTCTACCATCATTAACATGAGTAATTATTGGAATTTTGCCAGGAAGACATATCTGCCCGCCATGAGTATGTTTGCGATAATTTCCGGTAAAAACGCACAAATCGTAATTTAGCTTTTCAATCTTTTTACAAATAATATCCTCAATGCCAGAAATACTATCAAGATGCAGATCAGATAAATGTAAAATATTATAGCCTTCAAAAGAATTTGGGAGATTGTCAAATTTTGCTTCAACTTTGTTGACAATTATGTTTTTAGCGTTAGTCAATCCCCGATCATAAAGATTTACAACTTTTAGTAGATTTCCAAACATAACAACAAGCTGTTCAAACAAGGTCCAGTGGCTTTTCTTTTTACCGCCAAATCTTTTGTGTTTAAAATTATCCGCTTCCAGGCTGGCACGAAGGTGATATCATATTGGGTGTAAATTGGTGTCTTTGCTTTTTGTTTTCTTTTCCATCAATTTTATAAAATCAAAAAGAATCTGTAGGAGCTGGATAAATTATATTACATATGTAAATTATTGATTTAAATAAGATATTAAAACTGGAGTGAGGAAGTTTTATTATTCGGCCTTAAACAAAATGGTTTCAATTGTATGGTCAGAATTAATACTGTATACCCAGCGCACTAAAGTGCAGGCGAAGGCTGAGGCTAAGGCGAAGGAAAAAAATCCTTAATCCCTGTGCCCGAAGGGTGCTTTAATCTTTTACCTTGCTTCGCCTCAGCCTTCGCCTTAGCCTTTTCGTTGTAACATATAATTGATCTTGAACATAAAACTTTTGCACAAAAAACAAAGAAATAACTTGTAATACTATAGGTTAATATTTCATGCTGTCGATTCTCTATCAGCAAATATACTACTTTTTGTTGGCTTAGTACGAAGTAGTTTGATCATTAATTCATTACCCTCAAACGTTTTCATATTTTAATTTCATTTGATAGTAGCGTTCACAGATCATTTCATTTTTGTAAATAAGCAGGGGTGAGCACGGTGCATACAATTTAGCACATTTTGGGCATTCATCAGGTATTTTGTTTTTGTTTGATTCAGTATACTGATTTTTGTTTTTCAGTCCATTTAATTCTTGATTAATTATTTCAAAAAGTTTCTTTTCCATCACAATCACCTCACGTTTTTCCCATTCAGGACTTTTATTGTAAATATTTTAATCCTTCTGCTATTTTACTTTCCGTAACTATACTCGTTAAGGATTAGTTTTTTATGTCATGCCTGCGTATGCGAAGTACCCGAAGGGTGCAGGCATCTCCTAATTATCTGTTAATAATGGGATTCCTGCATTCGCAGTAATGACAGAGATACTGAAATTCTTACCCGTAACAAGTATACTTGATATTTCATACCAAGGTTAAAATTTAAAAATTATTGTTTAGTTAGTGAATCAACATAAGTTATAAATTTTTCTCCATAACTTTTTTACTAATAAGCCTATTTATGCACAAACCATACCAGTATTGTATGTCCTTTTTACATTTTGTTGTAATATACTAACTTCTTGGTGGTTAGCGCATAATTTAAAGATAATCGAATAATGCACATAAATTTCAAAATGAAAAGTCAAAAGTATTTAGGATCGTCGATTAAATAGCTTGCCCATTTGACAGAAAGATAGAGGGCAGAAAAATAACTTTATTGATTTATTGCCCACCATAGCAATTCTTTCATACCTAATGTCTTAAATCATTTTTCTACCATTCATTTTTCTGTCATATTTATTATTTTTGTAAATCCACCATATTGAAAAATGACGACCTAAGTGCGAGGTAAGACAGAAGCTTACCTTTTAACAGAAGGGGTGCAAACCCATAATTTCGGAAGTAATTTTTAAGATTTTTTATTGATCAATTCAAATCACGATTATCATTAATGAAGTTTACTAATTGTAATTATACAAGTTACATGTCGTCCCCAACGGGACTTTGATTTTTTTGGGTTATGTTAATGAACCGATAAAATTTTTCGTTAATTAACTTTGATTCAAATCCCTGTGATCGGCTTGGACTACCTCACATACAATAATTTTTTAAACACAACATTTTCCAAAGCCTCAACCCGGTACAAATATACACCGGAACTGACGCTTCTCCCAAACTTATCTTTTCCATTCCAAGTAATGCGATGATGTCCGGCTTTGTAATTCTTCATGGCTAATGTTTGTACTTTCTGACCACTCAAGTTATAAATTTCAACCGTTACATGACTTTCTTTTGGCAACTGAAATAGGATGATTGTTGAATTATTAAACGGATTTGGGTAATTTTGCTCTACCACAAAATCAGTCGGAACCAAGTCCGGCGTATTTTGATCTGCGACTTCGACTATACTGCCAATAGTAAACGTTGAATCACTTTCATCCCAGGTTGTGTTGTTGTCATAATCAAAAACAAAAACACGGACTAAACATTCCTTGCTCACTGTATCAGGTACCAACCAGGTATATTGTTGAATATTTCCACTGTCGAACTCGGCGATTGCCTGCCAATTTATTCCGCCATCCACAGCTAACTGGATGGCGATTGAATCAATTCCGACATTATCGTAAGCTGTCCACTTTATAGTATCAATGGTGGATTTTTTCAACCATTGACCGCCATTGGGATAAAGCAGTTGGACATTGGGTTCTATTGTATCAATCGCCAGAAAATCCTGGGCTGTTTGCGAAGATTGTAATGGAGAATATTCCCGGAAAGACGGGGTAACCTTAAAGTTTTCAAAATGCGGAATTACCTGGTAATTACCCTGGGAAAGTAAGCTGAAAAAATAATCCCCGGTTTCCGAACTGTAAACCGTATCTTCATTTGTACCTGTCAAAATAAATTCTGCACCAGCTACCGGCAAGCCCCTGCTGTCAGTTATTTTCCCCGCTATAAAATATAAATTCTCATAGTTTGCCACAACGTGGTGAAAAGTGTTCATATTCACATTAATTGGATTCCCGGCAACGGGAATGCTGTCAACTATCCAGGTATTAAATTGAAATGTACCTGTCTCGGTAAAAATTTGTTCAAAGGCTTCTGTTAGTTGAACCGAATCGCCTTCCACATACCAGCCCGTCTCTTCAAATTCTATCAGCCCGGCAGGTTTTGTTTCAACAAGCAAATAGTGCTGCGGAATAAGCGCTGCCACCAATTTTTTCGCACTATCCGCTTTCACACTGTGGAACAAATCTCCGCCGTCGTCCCATAAATCAAACACATAACGGCTCAATGAATCTTTCGCTGCAATAACAGAATCAATTCCAACGACGTGTTCTGACTGGTATTCCCAGAATTGTGCATACGGGGTTGAGTAGTTTACGTCATCCACATAAATTAAAAATCCATCACCAGCATCCGTCGTAATCTCAACCAAAACACTATCGACCTGGTAAACCGCGTTCAGGATATGGGATGTATCAATTTGAACAGGGATTGGATTTAGTTCATTTATTTCTCCATCGATAAGCCATTTAGCGAAACGATATTTAACATCTGTTTGTTCAACTGTTTCCGGCGCGAGAATTTCTACTCCCGGTACATTTTCCGTGTACCAGCCAGTTTCATCAAACTCAACAATATTTTCCGGTGTTGCGGTCACAGACAAATAAAATTGCTTATCCCAAAATGCGTTTTCAACAATTGGACTGTTAACAATAATATTCGCTTTCAAAGATGTGCCTGAATAGCTGCCATCGCCTGTTCCTTCCCAGGAATTAAATAAAAACCTGGTTTGATCATTCAAATATTCAAGAGAATCAATTTGAATTTCCACGGTATCACCCTGGGCATACCAACCCTGCCCAACAGGATTGCCGTACAAAGATTCGAGCCTAACAAAATGCTGCGTTGTCCATTGTGCCTCTTCAAAAATCGGCTCATTCACAATTACTTTAGCTGTAAAATTATCCCCACTGTACGATCCCTGTCCCGAACCACCCCAACCGGAAAAAGCATACCGCGTTGTATCTCCAAAAGTTATAAGAGAATCAACGCTGATTTCAACCGTATCGCCCTGCGCATACCAGCCTGTCCCCTGAACCGCGCCATATTCAGAAAATAGCGTAAGCAGATGCTCCCAATTCATAATGCATTGAAAAATCGTATCGGAAACCGCGGCAACAACATGGATTGTGTCTCCGGCATCGCTCCAATTATCAAAAACCAAACGCGATCCTTCGGTGATATCTTGTGGTGTTGTAACTCCAATTGTATGTTCGAGCCCGGAATGCCAGGTAGTATCAAACGGCACTGCTTTTTCTTGTCCATCGATGATAATATTTCCTTGATTCTCTATGCTGCTAATAAAAGATACTGAAACCAATGGTGCAACCACTGATACTTTTCCATCAACAGTCACACTCTGCGGGTCCCCTGCATTGAAAAGGAAATCCTGCAGCTCTAAAATCGATGAATCCGCATGTTCACCGACGATTTCAACCTGTAGGTAAATCAGGGCACCTTTGCCAAGAATATTGTTAAATATACCTCCGACTCCAAATCCAAACTCCCCATCTTCTTCCAGATTGATAACAATAAGACCTGCCGAATCCGCCCAAGATTCCCATGATTCACTAATTGTTCCTGCAAATTCAACTCCTGAAATGTTTAACACATTTTCATCATATTGTATTGTAAACTCGAATGACCAAACCTGTCTGTCTAATTCTGTTATTTCATCAACATTGACAGGGATCAAAGCAGTGCTTCCTGTTTCAAGCACAGTGTCAGGAATAGTAACGGATATTTGTCCCAGGACACTGGAAAAACTTACAACGACTAACAAGAAAATAAAAAATATTTGTACTAATTTTTTCATAATGCACTCCAAACTCTTAATTTATTTTTATCATTGTTTTGCTGAAAATTTGACTGTTGAAAAATACCCTGTAAATATAAGTTCCATTAGCAACATTCAATTCGGCATCATTCTTCCCATCCCAATTTATTTCATAAGCTCCCGGTTTTTGTTTTTCATTTAATATGGTTTTTATTTGTCTGCCAAGCATGTTGTAAATAACTATTTTTACGTTACCTGCTTTTGTAATTTTGTATGGAATCGTTGTAGCGGGATTAAATGGATTGGGGTAATTGTCTGAAACAGTAAAATGCTGTAAATCTTTTTCTCCAGGTGTTATATTAACGTATGCAACAGATTGATTCGCCTGATAATTATTTATTTGCATATTCTTTAATTGAATCTCGCTCCTTCCGGATTTCTCGCCTGTTGCTTTAAAATTAATGGTTAAAAATCGACCTGCTGCCTTCTGTGGATAGGCGAAGTAAGCGCCTAGCTTTAATTTATTATCCAGCAATGAATAAATCATATTATTTTCTGAAACCGAATTTGTCGCAATTGATTCAAATTTTATTAATGATTTTGGAAATTCCAATTCAACAAATAGCGATAATAATGAATCCTCAAAAATGGTTATTGGGACACTAATAATTTTCTCAAATTCAGCATTTATTTCTGTTTGCCATTCATAATTCATTTTTAGCAAATTATTGTTCATGCTCCAGGTGCCGGATGCATCACCTAACAAAATCCCTGTGTAATTTTCTCCACTTTTGTCTGAACTTAAGTTTTGATAATACCTGCTATCCGGTGAAAACACCCATTCACCGACATGATCATTTTCCAACGCATCCAATTCAACGACATATCGAGCAATCATTGCCGCATCATACGCGATGACCTGACCGTCTTTATCAACATCGGCTGCAATTTGCGCATGATTGCTTAAGTTTTCAACTCCAACCGCATGTCTCAAAGTTAGCGCTGCATCGTACATTGTTACAACAGTATTTTCATATCTCTCGATTTTATCCTTTGTCGGCGTAACTAAATAGGTCAAATTACTTTCCAAATTACTAAAAGTATAATTGCCATTTGAGTTGGAAAGCACTGATGAATTAGCTCCACCGCTTAGATTCAATCGGACATTGCTTATGGGATTGTTATTGGCATAATATAAAGTTGTACCGGTAATTGAATACTGTTGAGGGGAAATATTTAAGATCGAACTCAAAACATCGTAAAATGTTTGCGCCATCACATGATACCCGGTATCATTGGGATGAGCGTAGTCATCCATATATTCTTGTGTCCAGTTGGGATTTGAATAAAAGGCGTCTGCCTGATCCACAAAATAAATTTTATACCCCTGGTCCTTTTTTTCATTATATAGTTGAAGAATGAGTTCGTTGAGTTGATCAGTTCTTTCCGGTCGATCTACCCAATATTCCCACCTGGGGACTAAACTGCAAAGTAATATTTTTGTTTGAGAATTCTTGTTCCTGATTTTGTCAATTATACTTTCTATGTCCTGAATAGCTGTTTCAATCGGAATTTCATGGCTGATATCATTTGTGCCGATGTGCAGCAGAACGATATCAGCCGGATTCAGATTGAGCCAATAATCGACATAGACATCAATTTCACCGGCTTCCTGACCACTATGACCTTCATGATACGGATAAAAACCTGTGCCGTCGTTTACCGATCCCACCATCACAAAATTTACACCATCCGCTAACAATAGCGTTGCTAAGTCATCCCGGTAGCCGGCAGGTTCTCCATGGCGCCCCATTGTGAGAGAATTACCCAAAGGCATTATCCTGTATTGCGCATAAGTATTTTGGATATTAAACGCAACAATAAAAGCAGTAACCAGGTAGAAAGGAGTTGTATTTGGGAATAGCTTTTTTATGCTTTCTCTCCTGTCTTTATTTAAGCAGATCAATTCTAAAAAGTATTTTTACCAATATACGTATTTTGTAACAATTCACCATCTTTGGATTTTTTATTGATCTCAGAACAAGGATTAACGATTAATGATTTTAGAAGTATTGTTGATTTTTTCAATCAAATTTATCAATACAACACTCCTTCATAAATTAAAAATCGTTAATCCCCCGATAAATCGGGATTCCCAATTTATTCGTAAATCATTTTTTAATATAAAAATAAGGAAATACAGACTGCGCCAGCACTTTAGTGTGTTATGAACCGGAAAATTATTTCATCAGTATCATTTTCTTTACATCAAAATAGTGATCCGTTTCCATTCGGTACAAATAGACACCGGACGGCACTTTATTTCCTGAATTATCGATAGCCAGCCATCTTGTTTTATAATAACCGGCAGGCTGCATTTCATCTACCAGGGTATAAATTAACTGTCCCTGCAAATTATAAATATTTATTTTTACATTGCTCCCTTTTGCCAATTGGTATCGTATCGATGTTTCAGGATTAAATGGATTGGGGAAGTTTTGCTTCAAAGCAAATTTTTCAGGGATAATTTGTTTTTCTTCATCAACCGCATTGTACGGGATAAAGTTCGCTGTTACATTAACATTTCCAGCTATCGTTAAAATAGCAGGATTATCCGTGCTGGTAATATCTCCACTCCAGTTTTGAAATCTATATCCAGTTATGGCTATTGGAGATAATATAACCACATCACCCGCTTCATATTCTTCTTGATAAGGCGAAAAATTAACACTACCTTTCCCAGAAGGATTGACTGTTACTACAACCCTAAAATAACTGCTTAAAATAATTACCTGGCGCGTGTCCGACCAATCGGAAACCACGCTCGTATTCACCTTAGATCGCGCTCTTGTTCTTATACCTCTTAAACCAATCGTTTGATAATTATGAGAATCTGTGCCTTCTCCCCATTCTGACTCTGTGGAATCTCCCCAGTCAAATTGGTATTCTACCGGGTTGCTCAAATTATTGGTTGAACCACCTGTGGTAAATGTTAAGTCTTGGCCAACAATCCCTGAATCCGGCCCGGTAATGAACAGCGGTGTGGAGACAGATTCCTGGGTCTTTGTAAAATATGCCACCACCTGCTTATTGCCATCTGTTATCACATTCACCGGGTTAGTGTTACCTGTTACATTTCCGCTCCAGTGGCTGAACTCATATCCAGCATTAGCGTATGCGAATAAAGTAACTGTTTCACCGTTTGTGTATATTTGTTTATTTGGAGTTTTAGATACGTTTCCGGAATTCAGCGGACTCACTGCGATTGTTATGGAATAACCGTTAGTGGTAACATTTACATTTAAAGGATTTGACCAGGCTGATACAATCGATGGATGTTCCTTACACCTGGCTTTGCTTTTCACCTGTTTAACACCAACAGAATCATAAGCATGAGTATTTGTGCCGCTACCCCACTCTGATGTTAAACCATCTCCCCAGTCGAATTGGTATTCAACTTGATGCCCGGTGGAACTTACAGAGCCCCCGGTTAAAAAAGACAGCACCTGCCCTATAGTACCGCTTTCAGGACCGGTTAAGGAAGTTGGTTTTGAAACTGTCTCCGATGTTGTCCCAAATGTTGCCGTAACAGACTTATTCGCATCTATTACAATCTTTGCCGGGTTGTCATTTCCGGAAAAATTTCCGCTCCAGCTTGTGAAGAAATACCCGGTATTTGCTTCCGGTGTAAGCGTTACAGTGTCACCATAAGCATACTCTGTTTGAGCCGGATTTTTGGTTACCTGCCCCGCATTTGACGGAACAATTGTAACGGTTAAATTAAGACCGGACACTACTGTAGTGACAGATTCCGACCAACTGGAGACAGCGCTTATATCTGTTTCACTCCTTGCCCGGGCTCTAACTGCCATTGTGCCTATTGAATAATAAATATGATCACTTGTTCCGGTTGTCCATGCAGAAATATTCCCATCCCCCCAATCAAATTGGTATTCGATATTATGCCCCTGGCTGCTGGTTGCGCCACTAGTTGAAAAATTGAGAAGCTCCCCGACAACTGCGGTTGAAGGACCATCAATCGATGTTGGGCTCGTCATGATATGATCCGTTTCAATAAAGTTGGCGATTAGCGATTTGCTGCTATTCATTAAAAAGGTGACAGGATTGCTGTTGCCCGACATGTCACCGCTCCAGTGATCAAATCGATAATTTACACTGGGCGCTGCGCCTTCTTCTTTCCCCTCCGGCTGGAAAAGCGGATCTTTTGTAATGATTAGTTTGTCAAGCCGCACATTATTTTCCCTTTTAATAACTTTCAGGGTATGTTCCCCAGCATCAAAGAAGAATTCCTCAGGTACATAGTTTCGCGATACTCTTTGCCAAAGCCACTTATTATAATCTCTTTCAAGATGCCATTCCATTTCTGCTTCTTCATCGACTTGAATAATATAGCTATCTGCAGTTCCTGACAAAGCATAACACCTTCCCCAAATAACATAAAAACCGGTTTCACTGATTTTAAAGGTGTACTCAGCGCTGCCTTCTCCAGCAGCCCCTGTTGTACCGTGAATATATTCTTCCCCTGAAGCCTCGCTATCATTTCCAATTACCATTGGGCTCACAAGCGTCCCGCTTTCAGCTTCTATTCTTAAGTCCACTGACTCCTCTTTGCCTTCCGGTATATAGGCAGGATCATTCGTGATGAGGAATTTATCGAGTCGTACATTTATGTCTCGTTTAACAACTTTAAGCGTATGCTCTCCCGCGCTGAAATCAAAATATTGAACACTACCATCATATACCTTTTGCCAGAGCCAGGTATCATAAGTTTCTGCTAAGTGCCATGGGTTTGAATTTGGGACACCATCAATTTCAATAAAAAAACTGTCTTCGGATTTGGAAAATGCATAACACCTTCCCCAGATATAATAGGTGCCTGACTCAACAATATTAAAAGTATATTCAACACTGCCATCCTGCGGCGTGGTTGTCGTCCCATAAATATACTTGCCACCGGAAGCATCAGCGCTTGTTCCTGATGAGAAATTGCCGCTAACCTGTCCGCTTTCTGCTTCGATTCTTATATTATCGTCGGAACGGAGCGGAATCGCTTTTACATCAACCGATTCATTTTCGTCATATTGTGATTTAGACGGATTTTTGCTAACACTTCCAGCGCCAGGCGGGAAAATTTCAATGTCCAACGTATAGCCGGTAAATACTGTTATGGTAACTACCAGGCTGTTTGACCAAGCGGAGACAACACTAGTGTGGCTTTTACAATGCGCCCGGGCTTTTACTTCATACTCGCCTTCGTTGGAATACTTATGGTTTCCAGATGCGCCTCCCCAGCTTGATTGGTTTCCATCGCCCCAATCAAATTGGTATTCTACTTCATGCCCCAAATCACTGCTTGCACTGCCGGTGGTGAAACTTAAGCTTTTACCTGTCCGCCCTTCGGTAAGCCCGATTGGCTTTGATGGTGTTGAAACATTTTCGTTTACTATTTCAAAATTAGCGGTTACATTTTTATCGCTATTCATAACAATTGTTGTCGGATTATTGGAACCGACCAAATCACCGGACCAGTGATCAAAAGCATAAGGTTGATTTGGGGACATCTCAACGCCTGAAGGCTGAAAAGACGGGTCCTTTGACAAAATTAGTTTATCCAAACGCGCCTTTATATCCCTTGAAACAATTGAAATTTGGTGTGAACCTTCGGTTAAATTGAATGTTTGATCAACATTGTTATGCGAAACTTTTTGCCAAATCCATGAATTGTAAGGCATGTCCAAATGCCATGTTAAAGTATCCGTACTTTGATCCATTACCATAAAAAAGCTGTCTTCTCCTCCTGACAAGGCATAACATCTTCCCCAGATGACGTAATCGCCTTCTTCAAGTACATCAAAATAATATTCGGCATGTCCGGACTTTGGGACGCCACTGGTACAATAAATATATCGATCAGCAGATGCTTCCGAATCATTACCAATAGCCATGGGTCCATAAGTTACCGCGCTCTCTCCTTCCAAATAAACTTTGTCTGTTAGATGTGTCCCCCCATCATTTCCAAAAGCGGCTAAATTTACTACTTCTCCTTCAGCGTATTCTGCTTTGTCCGGTGTTTTTGTAACTGTGCCGGCTCCATTTGGATTTATTGAAACAAATAATTCATAAGTTACTGACGAAGTTTGTATTGTTACGGAATGGGTTCCCGACCACCCGGATGTTACGCCCGGGTTTGGCTTGGACCGTGCCTGCGCTTTTACTTGAAAATTACCATTGTTACTATAGCTATGTGTTTGTGTTGATGATCCCCAGCCTGATTGGTTGCCATCGCCCCAATCAAATTGATACTCCACCTCATTTCCCAGGGTGCTTATAGATCCCCCGGTGTTAAAAGTTAAATTAAGTCCGATAGACCCGGAAGGAGGACCGGAAGGCGTATTCGGAATGGTAACCTCTTCATCTCCGCTGCCGCTTTGAAAGTTTGCCACAATCGTTCGGTTCTCTCTCATATGTACAACAGTCGGATCATCACTTCTTTGTTGTATATCGCCGCTCCAATAATTAAAGTAATAATCACCAGCCGGGACTGCGTCGAGAACTACGGACTCATTATAATCATACAGCTCTTTGTCAGGATTGATAGTGACGGTTCCGGATCCCGGGGGATAAATCTCAACCGTAAGAACGTATTTATCCTGACCACTGATTGTAACGCTTAAAAAACTGGACCAACTTGATAACACGTTAGTATGAATCACACAACGCGCCCGCGCTCTCACTTCATAAGTGCCCGACGCATAAAAAATATGTTTTTGAGTTGATGAGCCCCAACCTGACTGAAACCCATCGCCCCAATCAAATTGGTATTCAACATCATGACCTTGATTATTTACAGCGCCGCTTGCCGAAAAAGTAAGTTCGCTCCCCGAAGATCCGGAATTAGGACCAGCCGGCATATTGGGAACAGTAATAAATTCACCTGTGTCATTGACAAAATTAGCAATTAATGTCCTGTTTTTTTTCATAAAAACATAGCGCGGGTTTTCCGTATCCGGGTTTGTATCTCCACTCCAGTGGTCAAAACGGTAATCTCCGTAGGCGGCCGCTGTTAATATCACTCCTTCATTATAACTATAGTATTCTTTTTGCGGATTAATATTGACATAACCTGCCCCTGCCGGGTTAACAGTAACTGTTAATTCATACAGATCAGATGGTAACGTGACATTTTTCAGCACATTCCAATAAGTCTGCGCCATTATGTTAAAGCCCACACTATTTGGGTGGACTTCATCAAACATATAATTAGACGCCCAGTTGGAATTTGCTACAAATGCGCTATGGTGATCAACCAAATAAATATTGTAGCCCTGGTTGTGTTTATTTGTATAAAGTTGTTCTATTAAATCATTTAACTGTTCCGTTCGGATATGATCGTTATCAACATTGGCCCACCGGGGAATTAGCTGGCTAAGCAGAATTGCTTTTCCTTTGTTAAAATTATAAATTTTATCAACAATACTTTCGATTTCATTAATTGTGCTTTGCAGCGTTTGTGCGCCGCTAATGTCATTGGTTCCAATGTGCAATAGTACAATGTCCGGCGTATATATTTCCAGCCATGAAGAAACCTGGGCATCGATTTGTTCAGCTTTCCAGCGACTGTGTCCTTCATGATGCACATCAAATTGAGACTGGTTTCCGTCAGACTCGCTGCCCACAAAATCAAAGTTCCAGCCATTACTCGTCAATAAAACATATAAATCGTCCCTGAATCCCGTATAAATTGTACCGGGATTTGTATCCGGATCACCTTTTCCCACTGTAATGGAATTGCCTAATAGCATTATCTTATATGTCTGTTGTGCATAGATATTATAACTAATCAATAGCAACCAGACAATTAATATGAAACCGAATATTCCTTTTTTCGTGATCATTTTTCCTCTTCTCCGTAACGTTTTAATAAATTATTATGAATAGGCTCTTTGTTCAGCCTGCAATATATAACATCCCCCTGTATCCCCCTTCAAAGGGGGACTTTTTCTGAAGTGAGTACCTAATCATTTCAATTATTTTAATAATATCATTTTATTTTGCTGCCTGAATTTTTCAGTTGAAACCCGGTATAAATAAATTCCTGATGGAACAGGGTTTTCATACTGATCTTTTGCGTTCCATTTTATCGAATAAAATCCTGCTTGTTTGTAATTTTCAACCATTGTTTTCACGATCTGACCTTTCATGTTAAAAATGGTCAAATTAATAAAACAATTTTCCGGCAACTGGTATTCTATTGTTGTCTCCGGGTTAAACGGATTTGGATAATTCTGGAACAGGGCAAATTTATCAGGCTTAATATTGTGCTCACTTTCAACTGATGAAGGAAATTTAAAATGAGCCGTAACAACTTTGTTCTCATCCATTGTTATCATTTCCGGATTTTTAACACCTGTTATTGCTCCACTCCAAAAATCAAACACATAATTGGGGGCAGCCAGGGGAGATAAGATTACTGTCTCACCGTTTTGATACTCTGATTTATACGGCGTTTTGTTTACAGTCCCGCTGTTTGGGGGTTCAATAATAATTGTTAATGTGTAATAATAACTTTCCACGATACTAACTGCATGATAACCACTCCGCTCTGAAATTATATTATTATTTATCTTACAGCGCGCCGTGGCGCTAATTTTAAATGTATCCGCAGAACTGAAAGCATGCGTTCGATTATCACTTCCCCAATCCGACAATGTACCATCACCCCAGTCAAACTGATATTCAACATCGTGTCCTACATTACACGTTGAGCCGCCGGTTGAAAAACTCAGCGTTTGTCCGATCATTCCACTATCTGCCCCGGTTGGTGTTGAAGGTACAGAGACAAATTCGGTAATCTCGGCAAAATGTGCAGTTATGGTTTTGTGCCTGTCCATTATTACCAGTCCTGGGTTTTCACTGCCTGCTAAATCCCCGCTCCAGTGATCAAAACAATAATCATCACTATTGGGTAATGGATACAATGTAACCGTGTCCCCCGGGGCATATTCAATTTTACCGGGCAACTTTACAACAGAGCCTTTACCCAGCGGCTCAATCATAATGTCTAAATTATAAAACAATACCGGCTCTTCAACAATATGGATTGTGTGTGCTTCACTCCAGTTAGATTCTGTTTTCAGCTCGCCCATGGTGCGCGCTTTTGTTTTTACAAAAAATGAATCCACAGAATTATAAATATGCTCCTGCATTGGGCCGCCCCAATCGGAAAACGAACCATCCCCCCAATCGAATTTATACTCAACATCAAATCCATGATTGCTCGAAGAACCACCGGTGCTGAAACTTAACGTTTGATCCACAAAGCCACTGTCAGGACCGGATGGTTTATTGGGTGTTGTAATCAATTCTTCACCGGTAAAAATAAAATGGGCATTAATATTTTTGTCCCCATCCATCCGCACATTTACAGGATTATCCGAGCCGCTCATATCACCGCTCCAGTGATCAAAAATATAAGTTTCCTGTTGTAAAAATTCTTCTTTCCCGACAGGTTCAAAAGCCGGGTCTGTTGTTAAAATTAATTTATCCAACCTGGAATTTTGGTCACGCTTGATAACA
>JADHVV010000077.1 GCA_016783825.1 Candidatus Zhuqueibacterota bacterium
TTTTTGTGCAAAAGAATTTTATTACCCAGAGCAATTAACTCTTACAACGAAAAGGCTGAGGCGAAGGCTAAGGCAGAGTAAGGTAGAAGATAAAAGCACCCTTCGGGCACAGGGATTAAGGATTTTTTTCCTTCGCCTTCGCCTCAGCCTTTGCCTGCACTTTAGTGCGCTGGGGATTATCATTGTGTAGTTCATGATACAAATAAATTACTCCGTAGAAGAAAAAATAGATGAAGTATTAAAATGAAATACAAATCTGTGAGTGAATTTAAAAAGACCATAACCACGGCTGATATTTTTATTTCAAACAAAATAAATAAGATACACCCAATAGTAGAAAAACTAACAAAAAACTTATCAGAAATAGAACAAATAAAATTCATAAGAATTAGACCAGATATGATACTGGCCTCAAGTGATGTAACTGAAGGACGTTTCAAAATTCCTATTACTAAACCTGACCATCCCACAGCAGTAGGTTTATCATTAATTATTGATTTTGCTTATAATAATGTGCAATTCTATGAGATTAATTCTGCTGTCAAAGGTTATGGGAGAAAAATGGTCGATGCAGTGTTTAAATCCTTACCTGATAATTGGAATGGCGTTGTTGTCATGGATTGGAGTGATGGCTTTTGGGATAAAATGCAGAAAAGCTATAGGAACTTAGAAATTATGTAGCAAATTATTGAGACTTTAACAATAATGGTGCCAATGGTTTTAAGCAGGCCATTTGTATAATATTCGTTTCGGAAGATGCAAAACATATTACAAACATTGTAAAGCATTGTAAAGAATCTAAAACAAAAAGGGACAACTGCCAAAAATATGAAAACTCGATTACCGAATTATTTCTTAATTTTTACTCTCTTATTGCACACGAACCTGTTTGCTAAAATAAAAACACAAAATTCGAATCATGATTCGCCAAAAAATAATTCAGGGCAAAGAATTATCAATTCAATCCAAGTTACAGATAATCTCCGCATCGATGGCAACCTGAACGAAGAAGCCTGGCAGAATATTAAATTCCAGGAAAATTTCATCCAACGGGAACCAAACCTGGGCCAACCTGCAACCGAAAAGACACAGGTCGCGATCTTGCAGAGCCTGAAAAAATTATACATCGGGATTTGGTGTTTTGATTCGGAAGCGGATAAAATTATTGCCCGTGATATGCGTCGGGACAGTGAGCTGGAAGATGATGATTATTTTCAGATTGTGATCGATTCTTACCATGATCTTCGTAATGGTTATTATTTCAAAACAAATCCCAATGGCGCCAAACGAGATGCCACATTCGGAGATGAAGGGAAGAATTTTAACCCGGATTGGGATGGCATTTGGGATTGCGCAGCGCAAATTACAGAGGATGGCTGGTTTGCCGAAATTGCCATCCCCTGGAAAACATTGCGTTTTGCCAATGAAGATACGCTAACCTGGGGTATTAATTTTGCCCGCGGCATCCGCCGCAAAAATGAACAAGTTTATTGGCAAATGGTTTCTCGCGACGTCGGGTACATGGGTATTTTTCGTTTGTCACAGGCAGGCGATTTAACCGGTTTGACTGAAATGCGCGCTGGTGGTAATTGGGAAGTTGAGCCATACATTTTAGCAGGAAGTGAAAAAGATGCAGAGACAGATTTCAGGTTCAATAGTGTAAACGATTTTGGAATCGATGCAAAAATAGGCATCACTCCCAATCTTGCTGTAAACCTGACCTGGAACACAGATTTTGCCCAGGTTGAGTCTGACCAGGAGCGGGTGAACCTCACGCGGTTTTCATTGTATTTTCCTGAAAAAAGAGAGTTCTTTTTGGATGGGGCGGAAATGTTTAACTTCGGCGGCGCTACTTCGGGCAGGCGAAGAGGCGGAGCAAGCAACAACATACGCCTTTTTTACAGCCGCCGCATTGGCATTGTTGAAGGACATGAACAGCCAATAACCGGTGGCGCGAAAGTCCTGGGAAAGATGGGCAAATACCAAATTGGAATGCTGCACATGCAAACCGAAGGCGTAAATTTCTATGATGAGGATGATGAAGAAGAGAAAAATTATAGGATTACGAATTTTACGGTTTTACGGTTTCGCCGTGAAATTTTGAAAAGATCTAATATCGGTGTGATGTTCTTAAATAAGAATGAGATTCAGTCACGTCATTATAATCGTTCCGGGGGCTTCGATGTTAATTTCCCCATCACTGATCGGATCCTGATTAGTGGCGCATTAGCAGGAACTTTCGGGCCAGACGAAGAGGATGATGGTGAATTAATAAACATGCAGGAAAACAATTTTGCCGGTTTTGCCTCTTTTTCTTATGACTCTGACTTGTGGGAATTTCAATTGTCTCATCTCGGTATTCAGGAAAATTTTAATGCTGAATTAGGATATGTTAGAAGAACCAATATTAAAAGTACTCGCGGCTCGATTGAATACAATCCCCGCCCGAAGCGCTGGCAGTCTGTCCGTCAACTCAGTTTTCGATTCAGACCATCTTATATGACTGATTTTAATAACAGGATATTGGAAAGCCAAATCAACAGTTCTTTCTCCATTAGTTATCAAAACAGCGCCCGAATTTATGGCGGCATCAACCGGGAAACGGAATTTTTGGATGACGATTGGGAAGTTCGTCCCGGGATAAATATTCCCAAACGTAAATACCGGGGATGGAATTCATTTTTGTGGGTGAGGTCAAATGAAAGCGCAAATTTGTCCGCTGGCTTTTTTATGAATTACGGAGATTATTATACGGGCAAGGGACTGCGGTTTGGTCCGGAACTTGTAATTAATAATTTTGAAAGAACCAAAATTGAATTTGATTTTAGTTTTAACCATGTTAACTTACCCCAGGGAAAATTTGATACCCATACGTTGGGTTGTCGTTTGTATTATTATTTTTCAACCAAATTGTATTTAAAAGCTTATCTGCAATATAATGATGACCGCAAGGAAAATGATGGAAATATATTAACGCTTGCTAATATTTTGTTACGCTGGATTTACCGCCCGGGAAGTGATTTGTACCTGGTTTATAACGAAAGCAGGGAAATGGGGGCATCGAAAAGTGAAATTACAAATCGTACGCTGATGTTGAAAGCGACTTACTTCTGGAGGAAATAAAACCTTGTAAGCAGTGGGGATTTTTACATCATGCAATCAGGGCAGGCTTAATCAAATAAATGAAAGAAAGGAGTGTTGGAGGAATGGAGTAATGGATTTTTGAAACACAAACTCCATTACTCCTGTTTGATCATAATTATTATATTGTGTTTTTTTGTATCCACCGATAACCAGGGTTTTACATATAAAGTAATTAAATCTTGACTTTCTGTCATAAATTATTTACTTTCAAACGTATTAATTTATGAAATTCAATTCTTGTAGGTTTTTCAATGAGAGTAAAAGAAAGAGCTGCCAGTTATTTAGCTAAATCACAAAGACACACATACCAGGATTATCTCAATCTGCCAAATGATGGAAAAAGATATGAGTTGATCAATGGAGAATTTGTAAAAGTCGCTGCGCCGTTTACTATTCATCAAATCCTTAGTGGAAATATTGAAGAAGAAATTCGTGCTTTTCTCAAACAAACTCAAATGGGTATTATGATTCATTCCCCTATCGATGTTGTTCTGAGCGAAACAAATGTGGTTCAGCCTGACATTATCTTTATTTCTGATGACAACTCAAATATTATTGAAGAGAAAAATATTAAAGGAACACCGGATTTAGTCATCGAAATTCTTTCTCCGAGTACTGCATATTATGACATGATCGAGAAGAAAGAAATTTATGAACAATTTGGTGTGAAAGAATATTGGATTGTTGATCCAAAAAAGCAGCGGGTTGAGATTTTTGAGCTCAAGGGGAATTTCTTTGAATTAAATCAACGATTGAATTCTCAGGGAACAGCAAAATCATTGATTTTGCAAGGTTTTGAAATCAGTTTGGAGAATATTTTCTTCTTTATAGTATAAAGATGTACCCCACCTTCAAGGTGGAGTACATCTTATTTCATCAAAATCATTTTAAGTACCTGTTCATAATATTCAGTCTTTATGTGATAGAGATAAACTCCTGATGGCACTTTCACTCCCTGCTGATTTTTTGCATCCCACTTAATCGAATACCAGCCAGCCGACTTCTCTTCTTCGAGCAATACTTTAATGACTTGCCCTTGCATATTGTAAATCGTAATGTTAACAAAACAATTTTTGGCTAATTGATATTCAATTTTTGTCTGCGGATTAAAGGGATTGGGATAGTTTTGTCTGAGAACGAAATCTTTTGGTGTCCCTGCCAAATTATTTTCCACATTTGAAGCAGGCACAAAAAGAGCATTCATTGTTGTATCACTTCTTAAAATAATAATTTTTGTGCTCGCGGTATCATTTATATTTTCATTCCAATACGCAAATTCATATTTTGGATAATTTATCGCTTTCAAGGTAACAGCCGTATCATAATCATAATTATCTTCGTTCGGTTTAATAACTATAACGCCACCATCTCCCGGATGCATATTCACGGTCAATTTACACCCGGTAATAATAACGCCGGTTGTATCAGACCATGGAGATAGGTCAGTCGTATCGGAAAGACATCTCGCTCTGCTGATTAATGGATAACTTCCTGAAACAAAATAAGAGTGTGATTGAGTTGAATCGCCCCAATCAGAAACATAACCATCTCCCCAGCTAAATTGATAATCCACATTGCCGACAAAATTGTTTTGTTGAACATTAGAGGAGAAATTCAACAACTGCCCGCGATAGCCATTTCCAGGACCTTGTGGAGAAAGCGGCGCTCGCAACGTTTCAATTTTGACGACAAAATGAGCAAAAACTTTTTTATCACCATTCATGGCAATCCTGCCCGGGTTTATATTGCCGGTTATGTCCCCGCTCCATGAATCAAATCTATAACCCTGGACACCAACTGCCCACAGCTCAACCGTATCCAATGCGGAGTACATGAATTTATTCGGATGGGTGGCAATTAATCCCTTAGCATCAGGCTCAGCAACTATGGTTAATTTATGACCTATTAAAATAATGTCGTGTGGATTTGACCAGTTTGAGATTACTTCCGGGTGTACTTTTGAACGCGCCCGTGCCTTTACCCGGAATGTATCACTGGTAAAATAAGTATGCGATCTCTCATTTGTACCCCATGTGGAGACGGTGCTATCTCCCCAATCAAATTGATATTCGATTTCAAAGCCATAATTATTAATTGCACCTTCGGCAATAAAAGCTAACTTATCTCCAATGGCTGGATTCTCCGGCACAACCAGCGTATGTGGAGTTGTAACTTCTTCTGATTTGGTCTCGAAATGCGCTGTTACATTCATATTTTTGGTGATAATAATAGTCGCTGGATTTTGATTGCCGGTGATTTCGCCGCTCCAGTGAACAAAGCTATACGCGGAATCCGGCGTTACAAATAATTCGACCATCGCGCTATCAGCATATTCGGACAAATCCGGATTGGTGGTAACTTCTCCGGTGCCTTCGGGATCAATAAAAACGGAGAGTGTAAAACTGCTGATGTTGACAGCTTTTATCTCAGACCATTCTGATAAAATGGTCGTATCTGATTTTGATCGAGCCCTGGCACGTACTTGTTTTTTGCCCGAAGACATGAATCGGTGAATCCGGACGCTATCACCCCAAACAGAATTTGATGAATCTCCCCAATCAAACCGGTACTCAACATCACTTCCAAAATTACTGGTTGAACCGCCTGTGAAAAAAGACAAAAATCTTCCCATAATTCCGGTTTCAGGCCCTGTCAGAATTGTAGGGATAGAAACGATTTCATCAGTCAGCAGGAAGTGAGCAGTGATATTTTTGTCATTGTTCATTGTAATGGTGTCAGGATTATTTACACCGGAAAGATCGCCGCTCCAGCGCTCAAATGAATAACCCGGCGCTCCCTGTGGCGTTAATTCCACAATCACTCCGTCGTCATATTTTCCTTTATCCGGATTTTTTGTTACACTCCCTGATGCGGCAGGTTCAATTGTTATATTCAGTGTAAAATCGGCAATGTCCACTATCAACGCTTCAGACCAATCGGAAATAACTCGATTATGTTCTTTACACCTGGCGCGAACTTTTACCTCCATCGAGCCATTTGTTTGAAAAGTATGGCTTTGGGAACTTAAACCCCAGTCTGAAAAGGTACTATCACCCCAGTCAAACCGGTATTCCACTTCGTGACCGAAACTGGAAACTGCTCCAGCGGAAGAGAATGTTATCTCCTGTTCCTTTCTTCCCTGTATCGGACCTGTTGGCACATCAGGAACTGAAACCGTTTCACTAACAAAATTTGCCGTAATTGTGCGATCTCTTTTCATAGTAATGCCACGAGGATTGTTGCTGCTTGTTTGAATGTCTCCATCCCAGAAGTCAAATTTAAAACTTCCATCAACAGGGATTGCATTTAAGTTAACAGATTCCAAATAATTGTATTCATCTTTATTGGGATTTATAGTAACAGAACCAGCAGCTTCAGGAATAACATTGATGGTTAAAGTTAATCCTGTAATGCTAACATCTAACTTTCCGGACCAGTCGGATTCAATCGCGATGTGACTGGAACAGCGTGCTCGTACCTGAACTTCAAATGATCCAATATTTGAATATGCATAGTTTACTATTGATGAACCCCATTCCGACAAATTGCCATCTCCAAAATCAAACTGGTATTCTACAGGGTGCCCAAAACTACTCAGTGCCCCATCAGCAGTAAACTCCAGGTCTGTACCCGCAATACCTTCTGACGGACCGTCCGGTGGATTCGGAACGGAAACAGTTTCAACAGTAAAATGTGCGGTAACGTTTTTGTCCGAATTCATAGTAATATTTTTCGGATTTTGATTTCCGCTTAAATGACCACTCCAATGATGAAACTGGTAACTGTCATCTGTTGCCCTGGCTCTTAACGAAACGATTTCATTATCTTCATATTCATTTTTATCCGGGGATTTATCTACTCTTCCGGCGCCTCCCGGTGACACTGAAACAGTTAGTGTGTGGGTTCCGGCGACATCCCCAACTGTTACATTCCGGCTGCCGGAATAGCCGGAAACCACGTCAGGATTCGGCTTTGATCGCGCACGCGCTCGTATTTGATATGTTCCCGAACTGCTGAAACTATGACTACCTGAAGCGCTCCCCCATCCTGATGAATTCCCATCGCCCCAGCTAAATTGGTATTCAACTTCATTTCCTTTGCTCGATGTTGAACCGCCGGTAACATAATTCAAATTCTGTCCGACTGATCCGCTACCAGGACCAGCGGGACTGTCAGGTGTTGTAACTACCTCGGACTCGGAATCAATGGTCACACTTTTGCTGCTCGACCAATTAGAGACAATATTTGTGTGAGTTGTGCACCTGGCACGGGCGCGAATTTGAAATGTTCCTTCGCTTGAGTAGCTGTGACTTGCTGTTGTTCCGCCCCAACTTGAAGTCTGCCCATCTCCCCAGGAAAATTGATACGCGACACTATGTCCCAAACTGCTTGTCGCGCCGCCGGTGCTGTAACTGAGACTTGAATTTTTCTGACCACTTGAAGGCCCACTGGGCTTATTCGGCGTAGAAACAGTTTCTGTTTCCCCACCAGTAAAGTTAGCTGTAATATTGCGGGATCTCCACATATATGTTCTTTTGGGATTTTCATTATCACTGGCTATGTCGCCTGACCAAAATTCAAATTCTTCACCACCACTCGGGTGGGCAGTTAACAACACACTCTCGTTGTAATTGAATTTTGTTTTATCCGGATTAAGTTGAACAGATCCTGCCCCAGGTGGATTTATTGAAACATTCAACCAGAACTTAACTGTTTTTAAAACCGATAAAAATTCATCCGCCATTACAGTATAACCCGGGTTGGATGGATGTACATTGTCCACAAGATAATCCTGGTCCCAGTTTGGATTCTCTTTAAAGGCGGCGTTTTGATCAACTAAATAAATATTGTAGCCGGCATTCTTTTTTTGCTGATAAACTTGCTCAATCAGTACATTAAGGTCTTCATTCTCCTGGTACAGCCCAATCCTGGGAATTAGCTTGCAAAGCAAAATGATGCTTGTTGAACTATAATTATAAATTTTTGTTAAAATACTTTCAATTTCATTTGCTGTACTTGAATTGGAATGTTCCGCACTGACATCATTGGTGCCGATGTGCAATAAAATAATATCCGGTTCTTCTTGATTTAGCCAGCTATTAACATTTGTTTCAATCTCGTCAGCTTGCGAGCCGCCATGTCCCTCATGATCAGCATCAAATCCACCGCCGTCTGACAGGCTGCCGACAAAATCAAAGTCCCATCCTTCATTATTTAACAATGTGAAAAGATCATCGCGGTAACCTGTATAGGGCCAGCCGAATCCTTCACCGCGTGTTATTGAATCTCCCAGCGGCATTATTCGAAGCTGTGCGAAACCGTGCTGATAATTAAACAATATTGTTACTAAAATAATAAATCTTAATATAATTTTTTTTGATATCATGTTTTTTCTTTTTGTGTTTAGAAAATATACCGGTACAATTTAATTTAATGATTTTTTGAATTTTTGAAATGATACTTGATATCCGCCTAAAAAGATGGCGGACGTTCCGCTTGATGCTGGATGGGATTATCCGGTAATCAGTATCGAACATCCAGAAACCAGTATCAAGTTTCCAGCAACCAGCATCCAGAATCACTCTGTGTTTCATCAAATTTTTGAATTATTCAAAAACTTGTGTAACCTGAATTATTCACAAACATTTATCAAAGTTGGAATAATTTAATTAATAACAATTTGTTAAATATGGTTGATATTTGAAACTCAATTTTTATGTTTTATACCTTAATGTGTGAATAATTCAGATTATCCCGCTGCATTTAGAAATATGATGCCTGTACAGCTACATTATAAAAAAAGGAAATATCCCGACAAGTCGGGATGAATAATGCGGGGTAAATAAAACAACAGAAAACTTATACTAAAACAAAATACAGGCAAAACCATTAAAATGCGTAGATGTAATTACAAAAAAATAAGCCATACACTTATGTATATGGCTTATTTGAGAGATGTGAAATTTACAAAAATCAGTTAGTAAAAAAGGACCGGGCAATTCCGAAGCGCCCGATACTTTGGCAAAAGTTATTTCAACAGAATCATCCTTTTTGCCTGGTTGAATCCCTTGTTTTTTCCAGTGGTATCACCAACTCTTAAAAAGTAAAAATATACACCACTGGTCACCTGAATACCATTATTATCCCGGGAACTCCATTTAGCGCTATGAATCCCCTTTTGCTTCTGTTCCGAAACCAACGTTTGTACCAATTTACCGTTGATATCATGAATGGTTAATTCAACAAAACCAGGCTTGTCCAAACCATATTCAATTGTTGTTTCCGGGTTGAATGGATTTGGATAGTTCTGGTATAATTTATAAATTGTCGGCAATAAAGGTGTGATTTCTATTGTTTTTGAATAATTCGATGAACCATCAAAATCAATTTGCTTTAGCCGGTAGTAATTTGTTCCCGATGAAAAATCAGAATCTAAATAAAAATATTTATGAGGAGATGATGTTGTGCCATTTCCATTTACAAATTCGATTTTTTTGAAATTTTTATTGTCCTCGCCTCGTTGAATTTCAAAACCATAATTATTAGATTCAGAACTTGTGCCCCATTCTAATTTAATTTTATTTTGGTTTTTGAAAAAAGATGCATTAAAACTTGTTAGTTCAACAGGAGTTGCATCCTGTTCAACGATAAAAACGCCATCATCAATTTTTAGCTCAACACTTTGACCATCCATATCTGATGCATACACATTTTTCATTTCCAGTGGATGATAACCAGGTAATGCACCAGGGGAAACATTGAACTTCATATCCAAAATGGAGCCAATATCGGATGTGATACTTCCCGACGAATACTTATATATAAGTATGATCATTTCGCCTGGAATGGGTACATAAAACTCAATATTAAAACCTTGAGTTCTAATTGTTTGTGATATTTCAAACGGTGAAATGTCAGCAGAATAATTAAGTGTTAACTGAATCCCACGTATTGGAATATCATTTATTAAGTATAATTCTACGAGATTGCCTTCAGTACCAATTTTTGCGGTGGTGTCAATAATTTTTAATGTATCTGTCTGGGCAAAAACAAGGCGGTAAAGAAGACAAAAGAAAATAAAGAACAAAAATTTCATTTTCCTTGTCATGTTACCCTCCGAGTTTAATTAATGTTTACAAAAGCTATTTTAAGGGAGTGGGATAAAATTAATTGGCCATTTGTCATTCTTAACTCCTTATTTTAAAGGTAAAGAACGTTTCAAATGTCTATGGTTTTTATCCAATCCCCTAAATTGCCCCTCTATTTTTTAAAATAAAATTCACTAATTTAGATGGAAATTAAAAAAAAGCTAATTTGGTTTTCGGCTTTCTCCTCTATTGTTCATAAAATATATTATTAACAATGTCAAAATGGATTATATACAATTGAAATCAAATTATCGTTTTCAACTCATTTATATAGACAAAAAAAATCAATTTTTTTATTACAAATTGTTAATAAATTTTATTTGGGGGTTGAAAAGCAAAAGTTTGTTTGAAACCAAAGAAGCAAAATTAAGCAAAGAAATAGCACATCGTTCCCCACAATAATATATGGTTTATTATAATAAAATATTACAAAAATGTCAAGTAAAATTTTCAGATTCTGTAAAATAAATTTTGCTACCGGACACTTTTTAAAAGGTGCTGTTTTTGTTGTAATGTCATGCCCGAAATCTTTTATCGGGCATCCATTTTGTTAAACTTCAATGGATTCCCGCTAAAAACATGCGGGAATGACAACCATAGTAAACACAAATCAAGAAGTGTCCGGTAATGAAAAATAAATATAAAATATCGTCAATAATACTAAAATATCAAATGATTGCAGTTTGTTAATATTGTTAACTTATACAATACAAATCGTTAACTCCAATTGCACAAACTACTCATATTAAAAAGATCTTTTCTTGCTGCAAAAGGAAACTCAAACAAATCTATCATTTCAGTTGATGGAGATTCTGGCTCGTCCAGGTTGGGATTAATAAGTGGCAAAAAAGCCATACACTTATGGGCATGGCTTTTTTAACAAGATGAATGACAGAAAATTCTCAATCAAACGCTGGCACGCAAGACTGCCCAACTATTTGCGCACAAATCCCGGCTAATGTTTCGATTTTAGTGGCGTGAACGATGGCTGGTTTATGGTATTGTTTCTTTTTTAGGGTTGTTTGTTTTTTGGTGTCTGTTTTTTTATGGTGTGCTTCTCCTGTTTTATGACATCCCCCCTTAGTCCCCCCATCGAAGGGGGGAAACAGGGGGGATGTTCATCTTATTTCATCAATATCATTTTATTTGTCTGCTGAAAACCTGCCCCGGAATCCCCAACTTTAACCTGGTAAAAATAAACACCACTGCTAACCTGGTTCCCGCTCTCATCCCGGGCATCCCATTTAATCCAATGGTTGCCAGCATGCTTTTCTTCGGAAACCAACTTACGCACTAATTTTCCGTTAATATCAAAAATAGAAATTTCCACAAATCCGGCTTCGGGCAATCCAAATTCTATCGTCGTTTCCGGATTAAATGGATTGGGATAGTTTTGAGAAAGGTAATGTTTATCCGGGATAGCACTTTTGTTTATATCAACAGAAGATACAGATACTGTGATCGGTCCATAAAAACTCCTGATGTCCTGCAGGCTTATCGCTTGAATTTTATAATAATATGCTCCGGTTTCAGTTATCTGGTCTGTGTACTCATAAGTTGCGCCTGAAAACGCATCGCCATTAGCCGGGATCAATGATGAGTTAACTTGCACAAAATCGTTGGTTTCATGCTGACTTCTGAAAACGTTAAAACCGGCATTGTCAGGCTCGGTTTCGGTTACCCAGTTTAATATAACAGAATTATTCTCAACTGCTGCAGCAAATGAGGAAAGTACAATGTTTGTCGGCTCCTGCTTTGTCAACGGAAAATTATTATTTATGACCACCGGATCCGTTAACGCTAAATCAAAATCAAAATAAAAGTTTGTGCAAGCGTTTGATGTAAGAAAACCTGTACTCGCATTTTCACCATTTCCCAGAACGACAGGATTTTGCCCCTGATTAGTTGGATCAAAAGGCCCGGTTTGGGGCAGACATGTCTGGCTCCAAATATAACCGGCAGGTAATGTTACGTGAATTGTATATACGCCGGGCAATGTGATGTACCATTCGTAATACCCGTTTGAACCATCATAAGCTATCACAACAGGACCTGGACCTGTTACAGAAATATTGCCGCCGGCTACTATTTCACCGGTTGCTTCATTGTAAAAATAACCGGTTGGATCATAGTCCAGGAAATTTATAATCCCGTCCCCATCCCTGTCATTATCACCATCCGTGAAATCCGGGATACGATCTTTATCAACATCCAGGGCGAGTAATTTTAATTCCCAGCCACCCTGGTGGGGAAAAATACCATAGGGATCGGTCAACAGGTTCATCGGGTTTGCCATGCCCAAAACCAACCCCGTATTGGTGCTGCCCGTGCTTTTTTTGAGATTCAGCGGGTTATTGTTCCCGATGACAACCATATTTCGCACACCGTAATTCGTTATGTTACCAACTCCTGTAGCATCTTCCGGAACTGCCGGTAAAGCTGAAGACGGAAAACGCCAGAGATCTGCGCCAAAAAAACAGTCAATATTATGAAAGAACCCGGCAATTTGCGTGATAAGAGCCGGATCGATTGGTTGTTGGAAATTCAAACCATCCAAAACCATTTGAATGGTTGAATGAATGAGGTCAGGACCGAGATAGCTGAAATCCATGGTTCCCACAAAAAGTTGGTCGTTAAAAACTTCCATACTCCACGTATAATTGTTGAATATATTTCCAAACCCAGATAAACCATATAACGGGTTTCCCATCCCATTGGGCACAATCTGCCATGTACCAGAGACCGGGTTATAGGCGGGCAACATTGGCATACCATAGAGTACCTCCTGTGTTTCACCGGGAGTGCCAAAATTGTTTCCACGGAATAAACTGATGCTTCGATATGTACCGATTACTGGCGCCACTATTTCGAGAGGATTCTGTTGCGGCAAACCATAAGTCATGAAGTGACCGATGGCTGCCATAGCCGGAACATGCATGGTGCCCCAGTACAAATATCCATCAAACGAAGCCAATGCGCCGCCCAAAGTAACATGGGCAGTTACCAGGTCCGGTTCATAATCTGTGATGGACCAGACTTTTTGCCAATTTCCCGCATCACCAGTTGTAAGGCTGCCGCCGTTCAAAGTCGGGCTCATCCAGATACCGCTTGCAGTTGGCACACCAAATCCCTGTCCGCCCCAGGTGGAAACAAAAATCCGGTCTTCATGAAAAGCCAAGTAAGCAGCATTTTCACCCAAAGTCCCGACTTCTTCAAACTGGAATAGATGTAAGACTGCCTGTCCATTTTAGTACTTTGCCCCCGGTTGCTGTGCCAACTCCGGCATAAAGCACACCATTTACAACCAACCATCTCCTAATATCGTTATAACCCGGTATTGTGGTGGAACCTAAATAGAGTCCGGTTTGCGCATTAAAAGCAAAAAGATTAATCCCGGTTGCCGCTCCCGGAATAATGCTGGCGGGACCTCCGAAAAATACAACATCTCCTAACGAACCGGCAGAACGAATGCCAGAGGTTATTTGTAATAAAGGATCCGGGGGTGTTTTTTCTATTAGTCGCCACGTTTTGGTTTCAAAGACAAACATTCGCGGCGGTCGCCAGTCACCAAAACCCTGGGGTAATGGCGGCGACAGTTTACTTGCACCAAATTCTGCCACCCATGAATTGGTTTGAATAGGTGGAAAGTCAATACCAATCATGGTGCTCATTGTTCCCAATACTTGTTGCAGCCCATTTGCCCAGGTGCCGAACCAGAGATTGTCCCCGGAAGAAGTGAGCCCCCATACGTAGGCTTGATTGACCTTTGGGTCTCCGCCTCCGCTGCAATCAATGGGAAGATTTCCATATTGCGGATTATAATTGTTAGCCGGATCGCCAGGCCCAAAATAGCACTCATCAGGCGCAGCTTTTGCCAGCAGCCATTTATTGAGCGTAGGCGATGGGTCGCAGCAGTTGTATATGTTTAAATAAATATTCTGCCAAAAAAGTTTGAGCATGGCGAGGATGTCTTCAGGATCAGTCGGCTGCCCCGATAGTTTTAATAATTCCCAACCACCTTCCGGCTTGCTGTCTGCTAAGTCTGTCATCAGGTTCATGGGATTGGCTGTCCCCATATATAAATCGCCATCAGATATCATGTTACGCACGCCATAATTCAAATAGTTACCAACACCGCTAATGTCTTCCGGGAATGCCGGTAAATCGTTTGATGTAAAACGAAAGAGATCAGCGCCAAAGAAGTTTGCCATGGGCGCCAGGATTCCATCAATCAAACTCATATCAGGCATAGGCAGCCCCATAACCTGACCTAAATAAATAAGCAAATCTGAAAGCAGATAACTCCAGTCAAAAGTGCCAACGAATAATTCATTTTGATGAACTGCCATGCTCCAGGTGTAGGTGTCGAAAAAATTCCCAAACCCGGATGGACCATAAAGCGGCATAGCCCCCATACCATTGGTAACCAATTCCCAACTTCCACCGGCAGTAGGATTTAATAGATCATCTGGGGTATATTGTGGCAAAGAAACCATGCCATACAGCAGTTCCACTTGTTTACCAGGCGTAAAATTCCGCCCCCTGAATATACTGATGGCTCGACCTGTACCTAAAAAAGCGCTTATCATACCTTGAGCATCTTGCGGTATGCCGTAGGCGCCAATATGAGCCGCGAGAGACATTAGCGGGACATTCATTGTACCCCAATAAAGATAACCATCATAAGCAGCCAAAGCGCCGCCAAAAGTGGATTGCGCAGTCATAATGTCCGGTTCATATTCGGTAATTTGCCAGGGTTTACTCCAATTCCCACTATCTCCAAATTCCAGTTTTCCGCCGGGTGCAATTTCAGGACTCATCCACAGACCGGACAAACCGCCTGATCCGAACATTTGTAAGCCCCAGGTGGAAACAAAGATACGATTTTCAAAAAACGCCATATTCGCCGCGTCACCATCCAAAGCCCCAACCACTTCAAATTGAAAAGGATCATTTACATCTCCAATCCAACGCAGTACGTTGCCCCCGATGTTGCTGCCTACACCAACGTAAAGCTCATTATATACAACCAAAAATGAACGAATGTCATTATATTGAGCTAAAGTTGTGGCTCCCAAAAACGCACCTGTCTGTGCATGAAAAGCAAACAGGTTTATGCCAACCCCGACTCCGGGCACCAAGCCGGCAAGCGTTGGTCCGCCCATCAATACAACGTCTCCCAATGTGCCGGCGCCTCGAATACCACCGGTTGTTTGGAGCACAGCATAACCCACAGGTTCTGTGATCTGTCTCGGTGTCTTTTCAGAAAGTATATCATTTTGTGTGTCATAAACAAACATGCGCGGTGGTCGCCAATCTTTCAAAAAATCAGGAAGCGGCGCTAACGTTGGATATTGACTCTGACCATATTCAGCCACCCAGGAAGATGTTTGAATGGGATCGGTTATTCCCAGGTTAGATAGTATGCCGCCTAAAACAAGCGCATGCATGTTGGCAACAGTTCCAAACCAGAGATTGTCCCCGGATTTTGTCATCCCCCAAACATAGCCTTGATTAACCTTAAGCGTACCGGCCGGGCAATTAATCGGTTGATTATCCCATTGGGGATCGTAAAAATTCAACGGGCTTCCGATGCCGTGGAAACACTCATCAGGCTGCCCTTTTGCCAACACGTCTATTTGCATGGAGGCAGTCGGTTTGGTGAGAACAGCGTTCGAAGTATTTTTCCACGTACTCAGATATTGTTTTACCCATTCATCGGCTGTTTCTAAAAATTTTGTTTCGTCAACAGAAGTATTTTTATTTTCAGCAGGAGTAAGAGAAGTTACATTGCTGTTTGCAACTTGTTTTGCCTGATCGAGAGATAAATTCTGAGAAAAGAGTGTGCCAGCAGTGAATACAATTAATGTTAATAGGATCGAAGTTAATGCTTTTTTAGTACCCATTGTACACCTCACGTTGCAGAGTTATAATTATGATGTAAGTTGTTGTTTCGCAATTGTATTGTACTATTCTTTAAATAATGAATTTTGTGAAACGGGAAAATTTTTTTGAAATTGTATATTATTTTGCACATTTTACTGCGCTAATTCATAATAAACAAGTAAATGTTTAGTATAGCGAATATAATTTAGTAATTTTTTGTTAAATGTCAAGGTTTATTTTGTAACTCACGAAAAAAAATTACAAGATAAATCCAAATTCAATGACATTAAGTTCAGGAATTAATCCCTGTGCCCTTTGTTTGGGTACGTAAGGATTTTATTGGTTTTTGTTTCTGATTTTTTTATTGTGTGATTCTCCTGTTTTACAAAACTTAACCACGAATTACACTAATTTCACTAATTGATTTTATTGAAATTAGTGCAATTGAATTTCGTGTTAATTCGTGAAATTAGTGGTTTCTCTTTCAATTTTCACTTTATCAAAATCATCTTCAAAGTCCGGCTAAAACTCCCAGCCTTAAAATAATAAAAATACAAACCACTAACAACCTTGTTGCCATTATTATCCCTTCCATTCCATTTCACCAGGTAGTTACCGGCTGACTGTTGTTGGGAAACCAGGTTACGCACCTGTTGCCCGTTGAGATCATAAATATTTATCACAACCTGTTCCGCTTTTGGTAAGCCGTATTCGATAATGGTTTCCGGGTTGAAGGGATTGGGATAATTTTGGGAAAGAAAATATTCACCAGGGATGATGTTTCTTTTTATGTCGATTGATGATACGGAAACAGTGATCGGTCCAAAAGAAACACTATCTCCCTGCAGACTGATCGACTGAAGTTTATAATAAAAGGTCCCGGTTTCTCCTGGCAAATCCGTGTAAGCGTAGATCGCACCTGTAAACGCATCACCCTGTGCCGGGATCAAAGAAGGATTTATTTTGATATAATCACTATTTTCTTGTAAACTTCGAAGAACGTAAAAGCCGGCATTATTCGGTTCGGTTTCAGTCTCCCAATTTAGTAAAACAGAATTATTTTCCACAACAGCCGTAAAAGAAGACAGCACAATATTGATCGGTTGTAAATTGTTTAATGGAAAATTATTGTTAAAAATGAATGGATCACCCGGCTCCAAATCAAATTGAAGATAAAACTGCGTACACGCGTTTGATGTGAGATAACCGCTGTTGCCATTCTCTCCATTTCCCAGCACGTACGGATTTGGCAGCGCAGGTGGATTCAATGCTCCGGTTGTTACCAGACAACTTGTACTCCAGACATATCCGGGTGGAAGTGTTACAGCTATCGTATAAATCCCGGCTGTACCATCGGTCAGGAATTGGTAATAGCCGCTGGAACCATCTTGCACCATTGTAATTGCCCCGGGCCCGATTACAGTGATCTGACCACCCGCTATGATCTTACCGTCGTCTTCATCGTAAAAATAGCCGGTTGGATCATAATCTTCATTGTTGGGAATTCCATCACCGTCTCGGTCGCCAACGCCTTCGTCAGCATCTGACACACCATCATTGTCAGTGTCCGCAACTGTGCCGGAAACTGCAATGTCATACGGATTTTCGTCCGAATCGTTGCTATAAATTTTCAGGTCAAAGCTGAAAGCGCCCGCTGCGTTTACGTCAAATGAGACGTCTAAAGTAGCAGTAATCCCGGCAGCGATATTTATCGGCATTGTTGTATGGGAGAAATTGCTGCAGTTGGTTTCACCTGTGATTTTAACGCTGGTTACGTTGAGCTGCGCCGATCCAGTGGTATTGTCAATTGTGTAAGTAACCGAGTTAGAAAAAGAAACAGAGCCCAGGTTATCAGGACCACCGTCAGCAATGGAATTGCCTGCCGGACGCTGCACATCGATTTCAGGCGCGGCAGTACC
Source organism: Candidatus Zhuqueibacterota bacterium (assembly GCA_016783825.1). GTDB lineage: Bacteria > Zhuqueibacterota > Zhuqueibacteria > Thermofontimicrobiales > Thermofontimicrobiaceae > Nigeripontimicrobium. The sequence goes on from JADHVV010000077.1 coordinate 18,098, forward strand.
GGTTGTAAAAGTCATGTCCGCTCCGTAGTTTGTGCCCGCGGCGTTTTGACCCACGGCACGATAATGATAGGTTATGTTATTAGTGAGACCCGTAATGACTTTGTTAACTACTGTATTTGTGCTGCCTGTTACCGGACTTTGATCCGCTGTAACAGTAGTGCCGTAAGCAGTAGTTGTACCATATTGGAAAGTTACAGTGGTAGATGCATTATTACCATTCACTGTGCCGTTTAATGTGGCGTTAGTGGTTCCTACAGCAGATGCTGCATCTGTGGTTACTGTGGGTGCAGCAGTGCCGGTTGTAAAAGTCATGTCCGCTCCGTTGGTGGTGCCCCCGGCATTTTGCCCCACGGCACGATAATGATAGGTGGTATTGGGGATTAAACCAGTAACTGCTTTGCTAACCGCCATATTAGAATTGCCAGTTACCGGGCTTTGATCCGCAGTTACTGTAGTGCCGTAAGCAGTCGTTGTACCATATTCAAAAGTTACTGTGGTAGATGCATTATTACCATTTACTGTACCGTTTAATGTGGCGTCAGTAGTTCCCACAGCAGATGCTGCATTTGTGGTTACAGTAGGCGCAGCAATGCCGGTTGTAAAAGTTTTATCCGATCCGTTGGTGTTACCCCCGGCGTTTTGACCCACGGCACGATAATGATAGGTGGTGTTATTAGTGAGACCTGTAATGGCTTTGCTCACTGCCGTGTTAGTACTGCCAGTAACCGGGCTTTGATCCGCTGTTACGGTAGTCCCATAAGAAGTATCTGTGCCATATTCGAAAGTTACCGTGGTTGATGCATTATTACCATTCACTGTACCGTTTAATGTAGCGTTAGTTGTTCCCACAGCAGATGCTGCATTTGTGGTTACAGTAGGCGCAGCAATGCCGGTTGTAAAAGTTTTATCCGATCCGTTGGTGGTACCCCCGGCGTTTTGACCCACGGCACGATAATGATAGGTGGTGTTGGAAGTTAAACCAGTGATAGATTTGCTTACCGCAGTGTTAGTGTTTCCTGTAACCGGGCTTTGATCCGCTGTTACGGTAGTACTGTAATTAGTATCTAAACCGTATTCAAAAGTTACGGTGGTCGATGAATTGTTAGCATTTACTGTTCCGTTCAATGTGGCGCCAGTTGTTCCCACCGTTGTTGCTGCGTCAGTGGTTACAGTAGGCGCGGCATGCACAACACCAATAAATTGCAAATAATAATCCTCCACCTCCCCGTTGTTGAACAGACCGGTTAAGGTTAATGGTTCTCCGTTATCGGGAACCAAACGGAATCGGGCAAAACGGTCATAAGTATTGTTCGTGGCTATTGCCCCATCCGGAACATCAAATTGAATAGTTTGTGCGCCGGCGACAACTGGATTCATGTTAAGAACCTGGTCTCCAGCATCTGTGAAATTATTGTTATTATCCCAATCGATCCAGGCGCTCAAATATCCGGAACCGCTGCTAACCGTAACATCCACAGCGCCCCCGTCTGTTCCATCCTTCCAGTCGCCGTTGACAGTTACTCCATTTTCATCATCCGAGCCGTTACCGTCGTCACCATCGGTTGCTGTACGTCCGGCATCGCTGCTTTCCTGACCATCTATTTCACTGTCGATGGCTGTACCCAAATAAAGATTGCCAATGTTGTGGCGAGCGCCGTTGTTTATCGAAGTGGTTAAACTGTGGCTGGGCGGTAAATCGCCAAAATCCAATCCGTCATTAGAAAATCCTGGTGTGCCCAGTTCTGTTGCAGAGGCATCCCAACCGAAAGCTTTGTCTGCTGTAAACCAATTTGTCCCTAACGTTCCATCACCCGGGGGATCCGTTCGCATCATCGAATATTTATTTGTATTATCCCCCGCAGCCGCGGCACCAATTCCGTCATCAGCAGTATCGATGAGATTTCCATTGCCGTCCCACTGTCCATCATATAATTTAATTTGAAGTTGGGTGCTCGCCAGAGAAACCGCTGTTTCTACCAAATCCGGCGTAACAGCGATTTGAGAATTTGTTTCGTTATTATTGGAAATTAAAAAATACCCGTTTGCTGAAATAGTCCCTGATGGTATTTCTAACATTTGTGTTTCATTACCACCGCTTTTTCGAGTGAGTTGCCAGCCGGAAAGATCAATTGTATTGTTGGTGGTATTTTTCAGTTCAATCCATTCGTCCGCTGTAGATGATGTTGATCCCATCCACATAAGTTCATTTATGACAACATTGCCTGCTCCAGGTGCAACGGTAACATCAAAATTATTTGATAAACCAGTTTCTGTCCCGTTGGAATTTGTTACCGTAATAACATCTCCTGTTTTTTCTTGTGAAATTGTTACATTATCAGTCCAGCTGCCAGAAGAAAAATTTCCACTCACTGTGGGTGTTACTGTACCTGTTAAGTCCGAAATGTCAACTGTACCATTAAATATAAAAACCGTAACACCACTGGCGTCTTTTGCTGTCACTGTGATTGGAAAAGCAACTCCCACTTTTTGATTTGTGATGTTATCGATGTCGAAGTGATCAAGCGGACC
>JADHVV010000078.1 GCA_016783825.1 Candidatus Zhuqueibacterota bacterium
CAAAAGTTTTTTAATAAAGATCAATTACTATTACAACGAAAAGGCTGAGGCGAAGGCTAAGGCGGAGCAAGGTAGAAGATTAAAGGTTTAAGATTTTTTCCTTCGCCTTCGCCTCAGCCTTCGCCTGCACTTTAGTGCGCTGGGGAATAAACAGATTTTGAAGAGATGCTTGATATTCGCCCAAAAATCCTCCAAAAAGACGGCGGACGTCCCGCTTGATTCTTGATGCTGGATGGGATGGGGGTATCCAGTAACCAGAATCGAGCATCCAGTATCTTTTTTTGAGGAAAGTTTTTTATTATGACAACATTTTGGATCTGGTTTGGTTTCTTTTTCTCTTTTGGATTATTATTAATCATTGCTCGTAAAAGTCTCTGGCTTGGGTTAATAATCGCCTCTTATGTTTTGGGATTGTTCAGCCTGTCATTTTATGAATTATGGGAACTGACATTAAAAACGGTTTCAAATCCTTCAATCATATTATTGGCGCTTGCTGTTGGCTTAATTCCCATCATTGGCGGCGCCATGGAATCCGGTGGATTGATGGATGACCTGGTCAATAATCTTCGTTTGAAAAGACGACCGCTAATGGCGTTTTCATCAGCTTTTGTCGGATTACTGCCCATGCCAGGCGGCGCGCTTCTTTCTGCCCCTTTAATCGAGAAAAGCGGCAAGACTGTTTCCAACGAAAATAAAACCGCGATCAATGTTTGGTACCGCCATGTGTTCCTGCTGATCTATCCTTTGGGAATGCTGCTGGCAACAACCGCGATGGCGGAAGTTAATTTATACACTGTCATTTTATATTTAATCCTGGGATTTGTGCTAATGTTGGTTTTGGGATATTTTTTCCTGCTGGCAAAGGTAAGTCAAAATGAAATGGCAACTTCAAGCCCAAATCTGAAAAAACTTCTTATATCAGCAATGGTGATTGTTATCGCCCCTGTTATCCATTTTAGCCTGCTTTCGATTTTTGGAAACGTAATTCAGGAAATTCCATTAGTGATTGGCGTTAGTGTAAGTATTGTTTTGGCGTTTTATTTTGGCAAGCTTCCTTTGAGAGATTTATTCACAATTTCAAAAAAGATGAAACCATGGAACTTTGCGCTCATCATTGTTAGCATGTTTTTATTATTGAATATTTTCAAAGCGTCGGACACGTCAAAGGTGATTGCTGAAGCTTCCTTTTCAAAAACCTTTTTATTGGTGGGTGTTGGCTTCCTGCTCGGCTTTGCAACCGGAAGAGTACAGGTGCCAATTTCAATCCTCCTGCCCATCTACCTGGCTCAATTCGGCAGCGATGCCATGACCCCGTGGATTTTTACGGTGATGTTTTTTGCAATTTACCAGGGATATGTTGTCTCGCCGGTTCATCCCTGCGTTTCCGTTTCTCTGGAATATTTTAAAACCGAGTTAAAGGATTTTTACAAATTGCTTATTTTGCCGGCAATTATTTGTCTTGCTATTGCCTGGATTGTTGCTGCTTTAACCTTTTAAAAACCGGTTCTTCGAAGTCTTCCTCAAACTAAAAAAAAATAACCGTTCACCTGGCAGATAAAGAATTGATGAGATCGCGCAGTTGAAAACGGAAAATTATGCCCAACGGATAGGAATTAGAGCTTTTAATAAGCCTAAAAGATTTTCTTCAGTTAATGTCAAAATGATTATAGTCAAAATAATTTATCCCGCTACCTTTAAAAATATGGTAAATGGGGCGGGATAAAAAGAATCATTGAGAATAATATTCCGACAGAATTTGCCCTGCTTCAAAAATATCCCAATCCATTTAATTCATCAACCGTTTTCAGCTATCAACTACCGGTTGCCAGTCAGGTTGAGTTAACAATTTACTCCATCAAGAGAAATGAAAATTGTTGAACAACAGGTAATAAATCCCGATTTAAAAAAATGTGTTCAGTTGAAAGAATATAAAATAACAGGTTGGGTATGTGAAATGTAGTGGCAGAAAATTTTCTTAATTTGAAATTTAATTTGTAATGCAGCAAATTTTTAAATCAAACTTCACATGCTCATTTCTAACTGTTCAATTCTCTCTTCATGGTTTTCCAATTTACGTTCATGGCGTTGAAATGTATGCTCTCCCGCTGCCTTTTCAGTTTGGAAATCAGTCACCTTCTGTGTGAGTCCATCTATTGCTGTTAACAGGATATTAAATTTTCTATCTGATTCTTCTTTTGTTTCAAAAAATGTCAATTGGTATTGAATTTGGCTGACGGCACTTGATACATTATCCATCCTCTTTTCTAGTTTTTTTAATTCATCTTTGGTGGCTAGTTTTTTTAATTCATCTTTGGTGGCTAGATTTTTAAGGTCATCTTTAGTGGCTAATTTTTTAACTTCTTCTTTGGTAGCAAGTTTCCTTATTTCTTCTTTAGTAACCAACTCAAGCTTTTTTAGTTCATCTTTGGTAGCCATTTTGCCAGTTAACTCCTGGCGTAGATTTTCGATATCTCGTTTTGTTGCCGGCTTATCCATTATTGAATTATTCATTTCATATCCTTTATTCAATCCGGAAAACAATAAATTCAAATTTGATCAAAACAATTTGTTCTATTTTTTGTCTTCTTATTATAAATATAATTTAACAAAAATGCAAGTGATTTTCAAAAAAATTCCCAAAATTCCACTTGCATCTTTCCGAAATTTTTTTAACTTATAGCTCAATTATTTTTATTAATTCACGTAACATAAATGAGGCAACACCATGAGTAACCTATTAGAAATAACCGAAAAAAATTTTGAAGCTGAAGTTACCAAGTCTGACGTGCCAGTTTTGATCGATTTTTGGGCAGTTTGGTGTGGACCGTGTAAAGCAATTGCACCCATCGTTGAAGAATTGGCAACAGAATATGATGGAAAAGTTAAGTTTAGTAAATGTGATGTTGACAACAATCAACAAATCGCTTTAAATTACGGAGTTAGAAGTATTCCAACATTGATCATTTTCAAAGGCGGTGAGGTTGCGGAACAAATCATCGGCGCCGTACCAAAACAGCATATTCAATCTAAAATTGATGAAGTGCTAAAATAAGATGTAGTCCACTTTTAGAAATAAAATTTTTGTAATTAACAATTATATTTATTGACACTGTCGAAATGATATCAAACCACATTTTTAAGTGGACTACATCTCAATAAACCGATGTATTATTTTTTCTATTTTCAAATTTTACTTGACTGGAGAAATTATTTTTCTTATATTGAAAACAATCAAGGAAAAATTTATGAGCAAATTTTACAATCCAAATATTTCTTATAACGCTGAAACCAAAAAGAATTGGTTGTGGTGGCATAATTATATATTTGGGGAGGATTTGCCCTACTTTTAAAAATCGACTAAAATTTTTATCAATACATAAATCCAACCCACTTTGAATAACAGAGTGGGTTTTTTGTTTTATACTGAGGAAAAAGTGGATTTGAGATTTCTCCTTCCGAAGGTCATCTCTTCAAAGATGACTTAAGTGAGTTTTTATAAAAAAAATCTCAAAACCACTTTGCGATGAGTACAGGAGGGTGAGTGAACAGGAACAACGATCAACAATTGAAAATCGGAGAATTACCGCAACTCAAAATTGTCCCGATAAATAGCATTACTTTTCATGAGGAGCCGGATGAAGAACGGTCATCAAAATTGATTGAATATATTCGGAAAGAAAATATTTTAAAAAATCCTCCGGTCGTGGCAAGGCATGACGGAAGTGACCAACTGATTTTATTAGATGGCGCTAACCGGCTAACTGCGTTGCATAAACTGGAGATACCCGATGTTTTAATTCAGGAAATTGATCTGTTTGATCCCGGGCTTACTTTCCTTCACTGGCATCATGCGGTTGAGCATTTTTCTAAAAAATCCTTCCTTGACGAATTAAAAAAACTACCGGATATTTCAATCACAACTTTTAAAAATAACGGACTACAACATAAAGAAAACGGTGATCTATTATGCCAGGTGCAATTTGGTGATGGCAGCGTTCATGCAGTCCATGCGCACGAGAATCTATTTCAGCGAATCACAGATTTAAAAAATATCACTAATATTTACAAGGGTTCTCAGTACATGGATCGGGTAAGTTATACGAACCTTGATCATTTAAAAAAGAACTATCCCAATTTTTGCGCGCTGATCGTTTTTCGAAAAATCATCAAAGAAGACCTGGTTCAACTCACCAACAAAGGGGAAAAAGTTCCCAGTGGTATTACACGTATCATTCTACCAAAACGGGCATTAAGAATAAATGTACCGCTGGATCTTTTAAGGTTTGATGTGTCAACAAATCAAAAAAATCATTGGTTACAAAAAAGAATTACTGACCAGGTTAAAGATAAATCGATTCGATTTTACCATGAGCCTACTTTTTTATTTGATGAGTGATTTGGTGAGTGGTTATTTGTGAATGGTGAGTAGTGATTTGTGATTTGTGAGTGGTTAGTGGTAATTAGTTATTGGTCATTAGTCATTGGTTATTGGTGTCTTGTCCTGAAATAGAAATTTAGAAATATGGTAACTTGGTATTAAGGGAAATGGTAATTAGTGTCTGGCTTTCAATATTTATAATTCTACTTTTCAATTCGAAATAGATACTTGGCAGAACGCAAGACACCAAGAGACCATTTAGCTGCTATGCGCCATGCTCTCTGCCCTTTGCAATAAAGGCAGCTTAGGTGATAGTAATAGTATGATAAACCTAACCTGGACAAGCCAGAACTGATTAAAAAAAACATCACGCAGAGACGCAAAGATTACGCAAAGGGAATCCTTGTAAAAAGCTTTGCGACTTCGCGTCTTTGCGTGAAATATTTTTGCACATTGTACAAGAAATGAACTTTTTAGATAATAATTCAAATAAATCAACTCAATTAAAACAAACTCATTTAGCAAAAGGAGAAAAAAATGAGCGACACTAAAATTTTCTTACCTGAAAAAGAAATGCCCCGGCAATGGTACAACATTATGGCGGATCTTCCCAAACCAATGCCACCGGTTCTTCACCCGGGAACTGGGCAGCCAATTGGTCCGGCAGACCTGGCGCCGCTTTTCCCAATGGAATTGATCAAGCAGGAAGTAAGTACGGAACAATACATTGACATTCCGGATGAAGTTCTGGATATTTATAAATTGTGGAGACCGTCGCCGTTATACCGGGCAACAAGGCTGGAAAAAGCGCTTGATACGCCGGCTAAAATTTATTACAAATACGAAGGTGTCAGTCCGGCAGGCAGCCACAAACCCAACACTGCTATTGCCCAGGCATATTACAACAAACAGGAAGGTGTAAAACGCATTACAACCGAAACAGGCGCCGGACAATGGGGCAGCGCGTTGAGTTTAGCCTGTAACTTCTTCGATATTGAATGCAAGGTGTACATGGTAAAGATCAGTTTTCAACAAAAGCCTTACCGCCGTTCAATGATTCAAACCTGGGGTGCCAGCATTGTTCCCAGCCCGAGTACTGATACAAACGCTGGCAGGGCTGTTCTTGAAAAAGATCCAAACTCGCCCGGCAGTCTCGGTATCGCCATCAGTGAAGCAGTGGAAGATGCCGCAACCAGGGATGATACAAAATATTCATTGGGCAGTGTTTTGAATCATGTTCTGATGCACCAGTCAATCATTGGGCTGGAATCGAAAAAACAACTTGAAATTGCCGGGGACTATCCCGACATCGTTATTGGCTGTGTTGGCGGTGGCAGTAATTTTGCCGGTTTGGCTTTTCCATTTCTCAAAGATAAATTTGACGGCAAAGACCTAAGAGCGATTGCTGTTGAACCGGCATCTTGTCCCACCTTAACTCGCGGACCTTATGCTTATGATTTTGGAGATAACGCCCAAATGACGCCTCTAATGGCAATGTATACATTGGGTCACAATTTTGTACCGCCGCCAATTCATGCAGGTGGGCTTCGTTATCATGGTATGGCGCCGCTGGTTAGCCATCTCGTTCGCGAAAAACACATAGAGCCGGTGGCGTACAAACAGCTGGCAGTTTATGACTCCGGAAAAACTTTTGCAAAAGCTGAAGGCATTATTCCAGCGCCAGAATCAAACCATGCCATCCACGCTACGGTGGTTGAGGCTTTAAAGGCAAAAAAAGAAGGTAAGGCAAAAACAATTCTGTTCAACCTTAGCGGACATGGGCATTTTGACATGGCTGCGTATGATGCATATTTTGCCGGGAAACTTGAGGATCATGCTTTGCCGGAACAAAATATCAAACAAGCGCTTGAGGTGATCAAGGATTATCCGCCGGTTGTGTAAATTTTTTTTCGTAATAGTTCAGCTTAAATTTCAAAAAATAAGTAAATTAGGTAATTAGTAAAATATTTCAAAAAGATCAAACACAGGTACAATTGTGTTTGGTCTTTTTTTTATTAAATAGTATTTGATTCATATATTTTATTTTTGTAAATTTACCAAAATTGGTATTGCCAGTATATTTGTTTTTTTACAAAGAAATCTAAAACATTTTTAACCACGAATTACGCCAATTGCACGAATTTTAATTTTACTAATTTCAATAAAATCAATCTTCCTTCGGCAGATTTTTATAATTAATTGATTCGCCGAAGGAGAATTAGTGAAAATTAGTGAAATTAGTGGTTCATTTTTTTGCAACTTGTGGCACGATGATTTAACTCAAAATTACAATAATTCTTCAAAGGAATAAAAAAATAATGAATTTGAACCTCGAACGCCCGTTAGTTTTTTTCGATCTCGAAACAACCGGGCTGGATACGAAAACTGAAGAATTTGCTGGAATTTTATGAAGCGGTTTTGAATCATCTATCGGTTGTTCATTTTTTGAATCGTCGTATGGTTTTATTGTTTGTTTTTCTGCCCGGGTCATCGGTAAAATGGAAAAGCACATCACAGCAAATACTATCATTGCCATAACAAATTTAAGGTGACGATGCCGCCAATTATTTTTCTTCAACCACTTCAAACGCTCGGTTATCATGTTCTGATCTTCAATTAATCCCAGAATTCCCAATCCTGGTTCAACATGTTGAGCTATCATTTGTTGCGCTGATTCTAAAAGCGTTTGTCTGTATTTTGCGGTCTTTTCCTTTAACAGTTGGGCAACTCTGGCATCACAGCAAATTTCTCTCAAACGTCGCACCTGTTTTCTAACAATCCATAATAAGGGATTGAACCAATAAATGATTTGTAATACACATTGAACACCAAGAACCAATAAGTCGCCGCGTTTGACATGCGCCAATTCATGCAACAGTATATTTTTTATATTGTCTTGTGAATGTTTATTCAAATAATTAATGGGGATTAAAAGTCGGGGGCGAAAAAATCCAAAAATCGCCGGAGAATTCAATTTGTCAGTTATTATAGTTATCGGAGCTCTTCGTAATTTTAAACAGTTGGCACACTCTAAAAGTAACGGCTGAAACCAATCAGGTAACTTTTGATCTTTTCTCATTTTTAAAAATTGCAACCGTTTTAATCTTAAAATCAAAGTTCCTGATAGCAGCACAACAACAAAAAACCATATCCCCATAACATAAACCTGCCAGATTAAGTCACTCATTTTGCTGGTTCCATGGTTTAACATAATGGAACGTTTTTCGTTGAAGTCTGTTTTGTTATTTTTCTCTGATGATATTTTCTCTAACCCGGTTGTTTCTGACTGCAAAACAGAATTTGTCTTGGTTGTATTATTGGGAAAAATATTTTTTCCAAAGTATAACATTTGTGATGTAATACTCGTTGAAGTCGAAAATGTCGGTGGTAAGATTAGTTTCACAAAAACCATCAGCCATAACACGTATCTCACCTGGGGCCATACCCATTTGCGTAATAAGAGATCAATTATTCCAATGAAAATGAAAAGCAAGCCGACCTGCCAAAACATATTAAACATCCAATTCCACCACAGAATTGCCAGTTGATTTATTTGTTCAATCATGTTTTCTCCTTTTTCATTTTTCTGAATTTTCATTTTGCAATAATTGAAGCAACTCTTGCCGCTGTTTTTTAGAAAGCTTTTGATCTTCAATTAAAAAATGCATTAATGGTCCCATTGCTCCATCAAACGCCTGGTCCATCAGGGATTGTAGCGCGTTCCTTCTGGCTTTTGAACGGGTAATAAGCGGTTCATAAATACTTGTATTGGCTCGCTTTCGTTCACTGACAACATTTTTAGCAACAAGCCGGGTCAGCATCGTTTTTAAAGTCGTATAGGCCCAGTTAATATTTTTTGGTAACCGCTCTATCAATTCTCTTGCTGATGCAGGATAACGCTGCCATAAAGCATTCATGATCTGCCATTCTGATTCTGATAATCTCATCAAACCTTCTCCTTCTACAATCATAGTAGTTCCTGCTACATTTGTAAAAGAATATACTACAATCGTAGAAGAAAGTCAAGTAAAAAAAATAATATTGAAAAATAATTGAATTTAATTTTATTTTGGTCCATAAACTGGGTTTCAATTTCACTACCGGACACTAATAAGGACTAAACAGACAAAGCTGAATAGATCGTGCCATTTTTTTGTGTTGATTTAACAAATATTCTAATGTTCTCTACGAATATTTTCGGACATTTGATGACCTTCTTTTTATTAACTACTTAAATTTACTTAAGTTAATAAATGAAAACGTCATTGTAAAAATAATTCTTTCAAAAAAAGTGTCCGGTAGTGAATTATTTAATAACAAACTACTTGATTTTTAAAAACAATTTAAGTATAGTATGGTTTCAAAAAATGCAAACAATAACCTGATCTTGAGGCATCATGAATTTCATAGCAGACTTGCATATCCACTCCCACTATTCACGGGCGACGAGCAAACAATTAAATTTTGAACAGCTTTATAAATGGGCACAAATTAAGGGTATCACGGTTGTGGGCACTGGTGATATTACACATCCAGGCTGGCTTGATGAGATAAAGACAAAACTGGAGCCTGCTGAAGAAGGATTGTTCCGGTTGAAAAAAGAATATGCAACAGTGATGCAGCAGGAAGTCCCGAAAGCCTGTTCTGCCGAAGTTCGATTTTTGTTATCCGGAGAGATCAGCAGCATTTACAAAAAAGGAGATACGGTTCGTAAAAATCATAACGTGGTTTTTTTGCCTTCCGTTGAAGTTGCTGAAAAATTTCAAAACACATTGGAGAAAATAGGTAACATTCGTTCGGATGGCAGACCGATCCTTGGGCTTGATGCTAAAAAATTACTGGAGTTAGTGCTCGAATCTCACGAAAATTCATTTTTAATTCCGGCGCATATATGGACGCCCTGGTTTTCGGCGCTGGGATCAAAGTCAGGGTTTGATTCAATTGAAGAGTGTTTTGAAGAATTAACGCCTCATATATTTGCACTGGAAACCGGTCTCTCCTCTGATCCGCCTATGAATTGGAAATTATCCCAGCTTGACCGGTTTACATTAGTATCAAATTCAGATGCTCACTCGGCTTCAAAGTTGGGCAGGGAAGCGAACAAGTTCAATTGTGAACTTTCATATTTGGGAATGCTCGAGGCAATGAGATCTGGTGATCCGAAGCGATTCCTTGGAACAATCGAATTTTTCCCTGAGGAAGGAAAATATCATTTCGATGGACACCGTAAATGTAATACCAGGATGAAACCTGCAGAAACGATTGCAAGCAATGGGCTTTGTCCAGTCTGTGGGAAAAAGGTGACAGTCGGTGTTTCCAACAGGGTGGAGGAATTGGCTGACCGACCGGAGGGGAGCAAACACGAGAATATTAAACCGTTTTTTAGTCTGATTCCGCTGCCCGAAGTTTTAGGCGAAATTAACAATGTGGGACCGAACACAAAAACGGTAGCAAAAAAGAATGATGTGTTGCTAAAAAAATTAGGTTCGGAAATTAATATTTTATCAAATATTCCCCTGCATGAAATAGAGAAAGTTGGCGGCACAATGTTAGCTGAGGGCATCCGTCGCATGAGAGAAGGCGAAGTAGATATCGCAGCCGGATATGATGGCGAATTTGGTAAGATAAAACTTTTTTCAGACCAGGAAAGAACGAAGCTTAGCTCACAGACGGCGATTTTTCAGGAGGAGACATTGGCTGTAACTGAAGAGGAAACTTCGGTAGAAGCCGTTTCATTAGTTAGGGATAAACAAGAAAATTATAAAACGCAGGCAGAAAATAATTCAAACAAAACAGACCAGGTTAAATATATGGAAGATGTTGAGGACGATAGCGGGATGAATAAACGTCAAAAGGAAGCCGTAAATTATGATGGCAAATCTCTGCTCATCGTGGCGGGACCAGGCACCGGCAAAACACACACCTTAACCCACCGATTGGCGCACATGATCCAAAAAAAGAAAACCCTGCCGGAGCACGTGTTGGCAGTAACATTCACCAATCGCGCCGCAAAAGAAATGCAAAACCGGTTGACTGCGCTTCTGGGTGAAGAAGAAACGGAAAAAATCTTTATAAAAACTTTTCATTCCCTGGGTGCTTATATTTTAAGAAACGAGGCAAAATGGTTTGGTTATTCATCAGACTTTTCCATTTATTCGGAAGAAGACAAGCTGGCACTCATCAAAAAAATAGCACCTTCTCTATCTTCAAAAGAGAGAAAAGAACTGGCGGAGAAAATATCGAACGCAAAAAATCAATTGACAGAAGTGAAAACAAATGATGCTTTGATCGAAACAAATGGGGATAAGGATTTTTTGTGTTTTTACCAGGCGTATCAAAAATCTTTGCAGGACAGTAATGCTTTTGATTTTGATGATTTGATTGTGCAGCTAATTAATTTATTCAAAGAGAACCCGGAAATAAAACAGAAATACCAGGAAAAGTTTTTATATATTTTTGTGGATGAGTACCAGGATATTAATTTCGCCCAGTACATGCTGCTTCATCAATTAACCTTTTATCAAACGAACCTTTGTGTAATCGGTGACCCGGATCAGGCGATATATGGTTTTCGCGGCTCGGATCGGCGATTTTTTCTTCAGTTTGAGCAAGACTTTCCCGATGCTAAAATAATCCGGTTGGAAAAAAATTACCGCTCTATTTCAACCATTTTAAAAGCATCTTCACAGGTGATTTCGAAAAATGAAGACCACCAGCCAACAAATATCTGGTCTAATCTTGTTAGCGAAACCAGGATTAATATTTTCAATACGCCAACTGAAAAATCCGAAGCGGAAACCATTGTTCACCAAATCGAACAAATGGTTGGTGCGACCAGCTTTTTCTCGGTTGATTCCGGGAGAGCAGGGAAAGATGAACTTGACCAGGTTTCCGCTTTTTCAGATATTGCTGTATTGTACCGTACCAAAGCCCAACTTCATGCGCTTGAAGAAGCATTGATCCGCTCAGGCATTCCCTATTTAACCTACGGTGAAGTGCCATTTTTTGAAAAGCCGGAGATAAAGGAAGTTCTTTCTTATTTGAGAATTATTCAGAATCCCCATTCAGATATTGATCTAACAAGGATAATCAATATTCCACCAAGGGGAATTGGTGAACAGACATTAAAAATCCTGACAACCTATCAAAAGACAAATGATCTCTCATTATGGGGTGCAATGGAAAAATGTCACCACATAGCACTATTGAGCGAAACACAAAAACGCCCGGTCAGCCAATTTGTGAAATTAGTTAAAAAGGTAGGTGAACAACAAAGTGGATTGGATATCTCTAATTTAATAGATATTGTTTTAGATAAATTTGGTTTAACCTCGTATTTTAAAAACGATAAACAGCGGCAATATTATTGGAATCAACTCTCCATGGAAAGTCAGACATTTGAAGGGAATTTATCGGATTACCTTGAGACGATTGCGCTGCAAAAGGAGACGGATGTATATAATCCCCACGCTGAAAAAGTAGCATTGATGACGCTGCATGCTGCAAAAGGATTGGAATTTCCGGTAGTGTTCATTGCCGGGTGCGAAGAAGATTTGATACCGTATCGGCGAAACAAAAAAACCATTGAAAACCTGGAAGAGGAACGACGGCTGTTTTACGTTGGTATTACACGTGCGAAACAACGGCTGTTTTTACTTCATGCCAACAGCAGGTTTTTATTTGGTGAAAGAAAATCCAACAGACCATCACGGTTTTTAAATGATATTGAACAGGCGCTAAAAGAAAACCGTCAGGCTGAACTGAAGGACAAACAAAAGAGTAAAACTAAAAAAGGAGATGAATCACAGATGAAGTTGTTTTAGTTTGTGATAGATTAAATAGTAGTTTTTTAAATTCACGAAGGTACAGGTAAAGGCAAAGGTAAAGGTAAAGTTCATTTTTCCTTTACCTTTTCCTTACTAATTTCTATTAAAAACATATTGACGAAAGTATCATCTCTGAGTCACTCAAGTCAAGGGAGAGCAAATCAATGAAAAAGGAATTTTTCAATTGGCCTCGTTTACAGTTGTTTGTAGGGAAAAATTTTTCCTTCTTGTCCCCAATGACATGGACATGGATTTCGTTAATTTTAGCAATTGCTGGTTTTTTTGTGATTACCTTCCAATATGTCTATTGGGGATTTACACTTTTTTTGCTCAGCACATTAGTTGATGCAATAGATGGAAGAGTCGCCCGCTATCAAAAAAATGCCACCTATATCGGGGCTTTCGCCGACGGCGTTATTGATCGGTTTGTGGATGCATTAATCATCATGAGTTATTTCTATTTTGAATTACCAAGCTGGGGATTAGACATAAACATACTGCTTTTTTTATTGCTTTTTGCAACTCTTATCCCTCCATTTATTGTTGCGTATGCTAACCACCGGCATGCAGTTCCTGATCCGACTGAAAAAGTGATCTGGCGGTTTGCCTTTAGAATTGAATACCTGGTGCTCTTTATTGCTGCAATCTTTTTCTACCCTATAAGCCCGACAGTTACTTTGATTTTAATCTATGTTTCCTTTGTGCTAAATTGGGCAACAGTTATTCAATCGTTGATTTTGACTTTTATCAAAGCGAAAAATTACGACCAAAAAAATCCGTCTGATGAATATTGATTGATTTGAATATTATAATTGTTCAGCACCATCCTATTCTGGACAAGCAGAATCAAAAATTAAACGGAAGGATTGTTGGAGTAATGGAGTATTGGATTATTGAAACCTGACTCCAATACTCCAATACTCCAATAATCCTTTAATTCACAAAGACGGATGCAGATGGATAATCGTAATATCGACAATAAAATGAGATTATTTAAACCTAATGCAGCAAAGCCACATCCAAAATTGGATAAAATTTAAAGCAATTATTTCGCAGAATGATTTATAGCAGAATAATGAAAATTTTTAATTATGAATACAGCATTTATACTTGTAAATATAGTCTTTCCTTTTTATTATTTCCGCCAAAAAGACGGCGGACAGGCTGCTATTAATTATTCTGCTTAATCGTGTTTAAAATTTTATTTAATCGAATATCCGCCTTTTGGGAGTAACAAATTTTTTTTGAGTAATAGAATAAAAGAAACATCTACTCCACCGGATTGGCATAGCAATAACGACAGCCATGAATGCACTTGAAATACCAGCCAATATCCCAGCTCTCGTTACAGCCACATTCGGTACGCTGCCCCTTTGCTTTTCGGAGTGAACATTTCTCGCCGGTTGGATGAAGTTTTGACAACAATAATCCGTCGATGCATTTTGATCTGTCCATTCCTGGCACACAGCAGCCGTGAATAGTAAAGTTAAACCTGGATGAAATTTCCATAATTAAATTGTATTCCTGTTGCCACAGATTTTGGTTGACATCCTGAACTCCAATCCCGGCTCTTTTTAAACGGGCTGACACTTTGCGGTAAACGGACATCCAACTAATTGAAATATCGGTTATCCCAACTTGTTTGATCTTAGGAGCAAACTTTTCAAACCAGTCCAAGTTTGTATAGCTGCTTCCATCCGGCAATTTCAAATGAACAATCGGATCAAAACGAAAGCGAACACGTCGGGGGTCTTTCACTAAATTTACTATTTCCTCCAGCCGACTCATTGCTTTACCTGGTGGAACAACACCGGGTTCCATTATTGTTCCGCCCATACCGGTTACCGTGTAATGAAAAAAAAGCTGGTCGTACTGCTTTACTTTTTCCAACAATGGTTTGTAAGAAAATAAATTCTCCACATTTTTAGTCCAGAGAACAAGTGTGTGAACTTTTTCAGGTGGGCATTTTTGAATCAGAATTTCGAGGAGTTGTTGCGGAGAATTTCCGATCATGTCAATTCTACGGCTGGCTGAGATAATTTTTTTCATCGCTTTTTCATTCGTTTCTATTTTCATCAATCATAAATTACTTCCTACAAATAGCCAGTAATTCACCAGGTAATTGGGAAATTAGTTTATTGGGTAATGGGGAATTCATGATCCTGATAAACTGTCATTACCCAATTACCTTATTACCAAATTACCTTTTCAATGCTCTTATTTTGTATTCATATTCTTTTGCCCAATATAAAAAACTTCATTGATTAGAAAAAATCAGTCCCAAAATTCCCATCTCACTCCGTAATGAAAGGTTCTGTCTCTTGCCGGGTAACCATAGATAATTTGGTAATCTTCATTAAAAATATTCTCAAACATTAAATAAATATCCAAATTTCCAAAACCAAAAATTGCCGTGGCATTCAAAATAAATGCGGGAGATAATTTTTTATAAGATGAAGAATAGGAATAAGGATCCAATACAGTACTGTTCCTGTCCCCGATGTACCTGCCTTCGATGCGGATGATGGTGTCCAAATAATCTTTAAAAAACCGGTTGTTATATAACATATTTCCTGATAATTGCAGATTTGGAAAGTCATACAGGTTTTGATTGTCGAGCACACTGGCTATTGTATTTATTTGAAATTTTGATCCAAGCTGCCAATCAAGCGAGAAATCCATACCATAAAATTGGTTGTCGCCAACATTTTGAAAGGATCCTGATGTAGAATCATTTTCCTGGTAGCGAATTAACTGTTGGATATTTTTAGAAAAGAAAAAGGTTTTGATTTGAAAATTTGTCGAAATATTAGTTTCAAAACCTGATTCGATTTTATGGACAATTTCGTTTTTTAGATCTGACCCGTTACTTTTAGGTAATTCAGTATAATACTCGATAAAAGACGGGTAACGCAGCGTTTGCCGGGCTGATAAAATCCACTTCAAATTTTTTGAAATCTTTAAATAACTGCTCAAGCCACCGGAAAAACCAGCGCCAAATAATTCATGAAAATTTAAACTTGTGAGCCCCCTTAATCCAAATATTTCTTTCCAGGCCCAATCATCCTGAAAAATAACTGAGCCGAATGAATACTTTTTTTTTCCGAAATCAGCGCCATTTATCCAATCATGTTCAAATTTTCCAGCAATAGTAAACAGTTGCCCCACCATTTTTTGTTTCATTTGGAAATTAAAACCGGCATAAGAACTTTCATTCAGTTTTTTCAAATCCATACTTGTATCGACCAGCCTGGAATACAAAGAACTGTAATAAATATTTGCCCGGAAATTTTGCCAATTAGAATGCAGCAAATTACCGAAAATATTTAGCGTATGATCATCCCTGGTTATTTTTAGCCGGGCATTTGGAGTGCTATAACTTCCACCATCCAGTAAGGCTCCGGGATTATCGCGCTCTATTCTATTGTTCATCATAGAATATACAAAAGACCAACTATTGGAATAATTGTATTCTAATTTGCCGCGCAGGTTTTGGTGTTCATAAGAATAGGCATTATTTTCACCATCAGATGATTTAATATCACCGCCAAGCAATATGTTCATTTTTTGAGCGATGCGCTGCCCGAAAACGAAATCCACATCACTATATCCAAGCCATGCTTTGTGATGATAAATTTGTGAATAGGGGACTTCTCCTTCATAGTTTTCGGATTTAAGCGAAAGGATTTCATCATTATTAATAAAATTAATATCAGAAAGATTTTGCTCAATTTTCGCTTCTTTTATGAATCCAGCCGGCAAAAAATTGAGATCGGATTCCCCTGTTATCGGATCGTACAAAGGTCTGCCGTCAAAAAAAACAGCTGCCTGGTTTGTTGTCGCGCCATGACGTGTAAATAATAAAGATTGACCGGCGCTTCCCAAATCGGAAATGAAAACTCCGGGCAGGGTACCAATGACATCGCCAATATCTTCATATAAATACCGGTTCATTTTTGTTTTTGAAATTTTCCATGGAGTATTCCAGTTGCTACCGGAGATTGAATCGAATTTAACAAACTTAATAATTGGGGGCTTTTCAACAGACAATGTGTCTTCATTTATTTTGACGCTGTCCTGTTGATTCAGCGTAAAACTCTTTTCAAATGGTAATGCAGCAAATGAAATAGTAAATGAGAAGAAGCAAGATAAGATAAATAAAAAGTAGCTGGTTTTCATTGTTTGATGTTTACTCCTTTTCTTGAAAAATGATAAAACTATTTAACGCTTGAGACGTAAAAAGGTTTTGTTGATTGGGGAAATCTTCGTGCGGTTAAAATGTCCACACGGATCAAAAACTCACTCGGATTTCTTCTTTTCGTGTGGGTTTTTGATCCGTATGGTGCCTGAAAAAAATAACTGGGCTTTCACGAATAAAACAAACATTTTTTTACCAAATATAATTTTCATTTGCATTTTGCTGAAAAATATTTTATATTATTTAATAAATTTGTAACTGTTCAGCTATTCGTTATATTCATGTCATTCTGAACGAGGGAGGCGATGTGGGAGGTTGGGAAGTGAAGAATCTAGTAGTAATTAAAAAAATTGTAAACATTGGGGAGATTCTTCGGTCGCAAGCTCCCTCAGAATGACATTTTTAACTACTCTGAATAGTTACATAAATTTTTAGACTGAAGGAGTTTGAGATGAAATCAAAAATCTGTTTAGTTTATTTTTTTCTACTATTATTCACGCTGCCCCTGTTCTCGCAATCTTACAGGTCTTATTATCAGCGTCGAAATATAAGACTCTATGAAAAACCCTTAAACCTGATCGATAATCCCACTGCCAATTTCCTGGACAGTACATACTTTCAAGTAAAACTTCGAATGTACGGGGAAGGGGGGATGTTAGCCGGATTCAACATTCAGGTTAAAAAACATATTATGCTTGGTGTTAGTTACGGGGGACAAAATGTTATCGGTTATGGCACGATTAAATGGAATGAAGCGCCGGGCATTCAACTAAGATTTCAGGTTTTGCCGGAAACTTACACCATGCCGGCATTTTCCATTGGTTTTAATTCACAGGGATACGGTGCCTATTACACTGCCACGGATTCCAGTTCGGGGCGTTACCAAATTAAGCCAAAAGGATTTTATATTGTCGGCAGCAAAAACTACACAAGTTTTATGGGCGGAATAGGAATGCATGCCGGCTTAAATTATACAAATGATAAAAAGGGAACTGACCAAGATATAAACTTTTTCCTTGGCGCCAGTATTGTGTTCCGCGGCGATATATCAATTTTGGTTGAACATGACTTTGCCATTAACGATAACGATAAAAACTCCATTGGCACAGGAAAAGGTTACACAAATGCTGCAGTGCGATGGTTTGTCTCTAAAAATTTATTGCTTGAATTTTCTGTGAAAAACTTATTAAAAAACAACAAACTCGTTCATGGTATCGAAGAGGTGCCAAATGAAAACCGGGAAATAAAGCTGATTTATTTTCAGGATTTGAGGTGATTCAATTTTTCCATGAATCTATCTTCTCGTAAATTAGTTGATATTTAATTGAATTGTATTAATCTATTAAGTAAAAGTGTCACATGCTATAAAGTTTGTGGCACTTTTTATTTAATGTATCTTATAAACCAGAACAATTAGGATCAGCAATATTAGATATTCATTCGATTGGGTTGCCAGTAGTTGTCACCTGAACAGTTGGAATCCTTGGAATAATATTTCTTAAACAAAAAAGAAAAAATGAAAAAACTAAAACTCTTATTCCGAATTGGCTATGCCTATCATAAGGCAGCCTTTGATCCTGTTATTGAGTTATTAAAAGATAACGACAAATATGATGTCTGGTTCTCATTGGATATGGAGAAAAAACGTTATTTCATTTTTGATTTCCCCTATCGCAGCCATATTATTTCAGAATGGGAAAAACAAGGCTATCGCTTTACCAACGAGACCAGTGGCTTTGATATTATTATCACTGGCGATACGCTGCGCAATTCAAAGGATTATGGAAAAACCATGTTATGTTTTTTGAATCATGGTACCGGCATAAAAACGCTTCTTTATCGGAACTTATCAAAAGTTCCCAATGATAAATACCAAATATTTGTTGAAGGGCAGCATCGGGTCAATTCATTACAAAAATCCGGACGACTTAGAAAAAATGAAGTCCATCTAATTGGTTTACCAAAATTGGATTTTTATTTTCAGGGCAGGTTTGGGGGAAAGCAAAAAATATTAGAGAAGTTAGGATTAGATCATCAGAAGAAAACGGTTCTTTTTGCCCCAACCTACAAACCGACCTGTATGTATCAAATCAAGAACGATATTTTTGAACAGACACTGGATTATAATTTGATCATTAAGTTACATCCTTATAGCTGGATGGGAAAATATGCGCCTCATAAACAGCATCGTATCTACGAGAGAAGAGTCAAAAAATATTCTCACGCTATATTGCTGCCATTCAATGAATACAACATTTTACCATATTACTTTGTTGCTGATACGCTTATCAGTGAGGCATCGAGTACTGTATTTGACTTTTTAGCTTTTAATAAATTTGGGATTGTTTTTGATCTGCCATGCGACAAGCTAAACCATTCAGACGGAGAACCGTTGTTGGAAATCGATAACCGCACTTTTTTACAAGGAGCATTTCCACACATTAGCTCAGGCAAACAGATCAACCATGCCGTTGAACAGGCGCTTAATCCAACTGAAAATATGAAACAAAAAGCTAATGAGTACCGGGAAAACCTTTTTTATAAATTGGACGGAAAGGCTTCTTTGCGTTTTGTGGAGAAAATGGAAGCTTTGTATTATGAAGGAGGTCATCAAAATAAACCTGAAAAATAGTAACTGTTCACCTGGCAGACAAACAATGGATGAGATCGCGCAGTTGAAAACAAAAAATTAAATCCAACGGATAGAAACAACCCAACGGATGAAAAAAATGATAGGGTGGAAAAAGGAGTTCAAACACGGGAATTTGACTCATATTCTGATTGAATGTTTTCTCTCGCACACAATAGGTTTGTAAATTATAACTATTGTGGTTGTTGGATAAATTAAATTTTGAAGAAAGAAATTTGTTTAGGAATTTAAAATCATTTATCCGTTGGGTTGTTTCTATCCGTTGGTTTTTCAGTCTTTGGAATTTTTTGGTTTATCTTCACCGACATATTGTGAACGTTTACGAAGAATAAAACATATTATAAGTAAAACAAATTTTTAAATACATACATTATTGAAAGGATTCATTGTGATGGAAATAACTACTGAAAAAAAATTAAGGGGTAAATTAGGTGTTTTGCTGCCTGGTTTAGGAGCTGTTGGCACAACTTTTATTGCCGGTGTTGAAGCGATCCGCAAAGGAATATCGAAACCATTCGGTTCGTTAACTCAAATGGGTACCATCCGTTTGGGAAAAAGAACAGAGAAAAGAGTTCCTTTGATTAAAGATTTTGTTGAGTTAGCCGGGTTGGATGATTTAGTGTTTGCCGGCTGGGATATTTTTGAAGATAATGGTTATCAGTCTGCCTTAAATGCCGGCGTTCTTCAAAAAGAATTATTAGATCAAGTCAAAACAGAGCTTGAGCAAATCAAACCAATGAAAGCCGTATTCGATCAACATTATGTTAAAAAGTTAAACGGAACAAATATTAAAAAGGCAGCAACAAAATATGATCTGGCTCAGCAATTAATTGAAGATATTTACAATTTTAAACATAAAAACAATCTCGATCGATTGGTTACAATATGGTGTGCCAGTACAGAAATTTTTATACAACCGGATATTGTACACAATACAATTGAATCGTTTGAAAAGGCGATGCAGGAAAATCATCCCGCCATAGCGCCGAGTATGATTTACGGTTATGCTTCAATTGCAGCCGGGGTTCCTTTTGTAAATGGTGCGCCGAATTTGACTATCGATATCCCCGCGCTGCTCCAGTTATCAAAAGAGAAAAATGTGCCAATCGCTGGCAAAGATTTCAAAACAGGTCAAACGTTAATGAAGACCATTCTCGCGCCCGGTTTAAAAGCCCGTATGCTTGGTCTGTCCGGTTGGTTCTCAACAAACATTCTTGGTAACCGTGATGGAGAAGTCCTTGACGATCCGGAATCATTCAAAACAAAAGAAGAAAGTAAATTGTCGGTATTAGATTATATTCTTCAACCCGAGGTTTATCCTGATTTGTATAAAGACTATTATCCTAGCGCACTAAAGTGCAGGCGAAGGCTGAGGCAAAGGCGAAGGAAAAAAAGAATATACTTAATCCTTGAATTTTATATCTTGCTTCGCCTTTGCCTTCGCCTCAGCCTTTTCGGTATGAAAGTTAATTGATCTGGGTTAGAAATTCTTTTGCATAAAAAACAAAGA
>JADHVV010000079.1 GCA_016783825.1 Candidatus Zhuqueibacterota bacterium
CCCTGATTCTACTGTATTGGTGGGTTATTTAAAACCTTTTGTCATAAACTTTTTCTATTCCCGAAAAGTCCCTGGCCCAACCATCCTCCATTCACGTGCAATTGCAAAATAAACTAATTTTTCATTTTCAACATCCCGCTTTGAAGGATTGGAGTTGGGTACGTTATGAAAATTGCCATGAAAGCAAATGCTTTGATCTTTGCTTGTACCCCCTGTTGCTAATTTTGAGTTAAACATGTCATCCACCTCATCCTTTTTTCTTTCTGTGTTTGTAATACTTTTGGTATTATTAATTTTACAGGATTTTTTTTTAAACTTACCGGTCTTTTGGCGCTTCATCCTATAATGAATATGTTTACCAATTAAATGATGTAGGAAAAATATATCGTTAACTTAATAAAAATCAGCGTAATATAAATGTTAACAAATATTTTTTATCAGTGTTGCCTTTGACTCTATTATAATAGACAAATATTTTCTTTAAAATTCCCAATTATTAAGAATTAACTTTTAACTTTCACTTATTACAAGGAGAAGCGCCAATGTACAAACTTTTAATCGTTTTACTGGCAGCCGCACTTCTTAGTTTTGGTTTAACATTCCCTGAACTAATTTTGCAGCAGGATCAAATCGATTCAACTCTATCTCAAATTGAAGACAACGGATTAACCAACAATTCAGAACCCGGAAAAATTCTTCCCGGGTATGATGTGCCAAGACCGGATGGGGAACCACTGCCGCCACCGCCAGATGATGATGATGAATATGAATTACCCCCCAGTGGTGGGGATTAAACAACAGTAACACTTTGATTTGTTAAACACCAGTGCTGTGATCAAATTCTTTTAAAGATTTTATCTCAAAAGAGTGAATTCAAAGTACTGGTTTTTTTTATCTCTTCATTTACAATTGTTCTGTATTCTTTAAAATAAAATTGCTCGATGTGAGCCTGCAACAATATTTACGGAACTTGTGTATTTAAGAATTAGTAAAAATAACAAATGAGTTTAGTAAGTGTTATAAATATTTGAATAGCGAAATTCTTTACAAACAGAGCAAGTTTCTCCCACAAAATTGGAACTCCCGCAGAAATAATTTTTTTGATTCTGTGTCAGTTCTTTTTCTGTGGGAGAATTTTTTCTTGTCGGTTTGAGGTGAAGCTTCGCTAGATAGTTACGAAAACTTTTTAAATGTTTTTAATAAAAAGAGGTAAAAAAATGAAACCACCAACAAACAACTCTTCTCAAAATTCAAATAACACAACTTCACAAAACAATAAAATATTCGCTTTCCCATTACCTTACATCATCATCGCTATCCTTGCGGTCGTTATTATTTTCGGAATAATTTATCTCACTCTTCAAAGTAAAAAAGAAACAGTAAAAATCGAATCGTTTGCACCAATGGATGAAGTTCCGCAAGCAACTAACTTCACAATCACATTTTCAAAAGACCTGGTGGCAGACTCCCTGGTGAATGTTTGGTTGGATAAAGGACATGTTGAATTCAAACCTGCCATCACAGGAAAATTCCAGTGGATTGCCAAAAATAAATTACGCTTTTATCCCGATGCACTTCTTGCGCCTTCCACTAAATATGCAGTTGAAATTTCTCCCAGCATAGCCAAAGATTATTCGTACTCCTTGAAGGGTGATCGTACTTATCACATTTTTACTACTCAATTCAAAGTTAACAGCGCTTCTCTTTCGTTGGAGTTTCTTCCCGATACTGATAAATTAGCAAAGCTGCTCTCAACCATTGAATTTAATTGCCCGGTTCAACCCGAAGAAGTAGTAAAAAAAATCACGTTGAAATATAAAGATGGCAGTGCAATCCCTTTTAGACTTCTCACAACATCAGAGAATTCGATCATCTCCCTGGAAGCTGATGAGGTAAAAAGGAGTGATAAGAAAAAAGAAATCCAATTGAAAATAAAAGCAGGTTTGTTGCCAATTGGAGGTAATCTCGGGCTTGATTTGGATTATGTAAAATCAATTTTAATGTCAGAAAAACAAAAATTAATTGTTGAAAGAATGAGTTCAAAGCGGATTGATTCGCAAAGAAAGTATGTAAGAATTCAATTCAATATCCCGGTCGATAAAAACAAGGCATCACGTTTCATTTCAGTTGAACCATCCCTGTCCTTTAAAATAAATTCATCCCATCATTATCTCGATCTCAAGGGACAATTCGAAGTTGAAAAAGCATATAAAATTACTGTCAGAAAAGGCCTTCGTGCAATTGATGGTTCTGCCCTGGAAAAAGAATTTTCCAGCACCATGACTTTCAGAAAAGAAAATATTCCGCCACAAGTTGATTTTATCGGTAAAGGCATTTTTCTCAATCGCCAGGGGAATTTGAATCTTGGAATTTCCACCATCAACATCAATAATGTTGTAATTGAAATCGATAAAATATTTGAAAACAACCTGGTCTATTTACTCAATGAAAACAATGTGACCGGCAACCAGAGATATTCCTGGTATAATCTCCGGGCGTTGGGACAAAGAATTCATGAGTCTGAAACAACGATTCAAACAATCCCCAATGAAGAAGTTGTTACACCATTGAATATTGAAGAATTTCTAAAAAATGATAAAAAAGGAATTTTTAATGTTAAAGCTCGTTATTCCCGTGAACGATGGGTTGAATCATCAAAATGGGTGATGGCAACCGATATGGGAATAATCGCTAAAAAGGCAGGAGACGATCTTTGGGTCTGGGTTAATTCACTGACATCCCTGAATCCTGTTGCAAATGCCACGATTAAAATTTTCAGTCAAAACAACCAACTTTTGAAAACAGCTCTCACTAATTCCGATGGATTAGCTGTTCTCCAATCCTATTCACAGCTTAAAGAAGAATTTTCGCCTTACATATTAACTGCTTCAAATGAAGATGACCTGTGTTTCATTGAACTGACCAAACGACAGATTTCAACATCTGATTTTGATGTCGCCGGGGGTACGTATTTGCAACACGGTTATGAAGCCTTTCTTTACTTAGAACGCGGAATTTATCGTCCGGGTGAGACTGCTTATATGGCTGGAATTGTTA
Organism: Candidatus Zhuqueibacterota bacterium; assembly: GCA_016783825.1. GTDB lineage: Bacteria > Zhuqueibacterota > Zhuqueibacteria > Thermofontimicrobiales > Thermofontimicrobiaceae > Nigeripontimicrobium. The sequence continues at coordinate 3,058 of JADHVV010000079.1, forward strand.
GAGGAGAAAATATCTCTGTCCCGACGTCCTTTCCGGTTATTTTACAGGTTAATGGTCCGGATGGTAAAATATTGGATGAACAACAAGCGAAATTAAATGACCAGGGAGCCGTTGAGTTTGATATGCAGATCCCGGGCTATGCTAAAACCGGCAAATATTCTGCGCTGCTTAAAATTGGTGAAAAAGAAGAAATCGGCAGGACTGAATTCAATGTTGAAGAATTTGTTCCGGACAGAATGAAGGTAAAACTGTTAACTGAAAAGGATTCCTATCGCGCTGGGGAAAGACTTAATATCGATATCGAAGCTGTAACCCTGTTCGGTCCCCCTGCTTCAGGAAGGCAAGTACAAGCCGACATCGAAATTGAAGAACAAGCATTTTCTCCGCTAAAATATAAATCTTTTGTTTTTAGAGACGATAAAAAATCTTTTGTCACACAAAAATTTGATCTCGGTGATCAGACGCTCGATGAGAATGGCAAATTCAAATATTCATACCAAATTCCGGGTAAGCTTGAAGCGCCTTCATCGTTACGCGGCGTTATATCATCAACCGTGCTTGAGCCAGGCGGCAGGGGCGTTTCCGCTTACCGGGGAGTGATCATCCATCCTTATGACACCTATATTGGATTAAGAAAAACCGGGGAAGGATACGCAACACCAAATAAAGATACAGAAATAGAATTTGTTGTATTGGATACAGACGAACAGCCGCTTCCAAATCGTAATTTAGAAATTTCATTTTACCGGATCTATTGGCATTCCATTCTCAAAAGAGTTACCCGCCATGGTCGATACCAATATGTTTCCGAAAAGGTAAAAAACCTGGTTAAAAAATATACAACCAGTTCAACTTCAGGGATCAATTCCTTCAATGTTAAGCCGGAAGAATATGGACGATACCTTGTTGTTGTTCGTGATCAGGTTACGGGTTCATCATCATCGATATCATTTTATGCCAGCGGCTGGGGTTACTCCCCCTGGGCAATGGACAACGCTGATCGCATAGAGCTTGATCTTGACAAAGAAAGCTATCTTCCCGGCGAGACAGCCGAAATAAATGTGAGAGCGCCATTTGCCGGTAAATTATTATTAACGGTTGAGCGTGATAAGATATTTGATCAACAGGTTTATACTTTATCAGAAAATACCGCTACGTTAGAGATCCCGATTAAAGCAGAGTATAAGCCCAATGTTTATATTTCAGCTCACCTGGTTCGATCCACAGAATCCCTGGATCGCGACACACCTGTGCGGGCTTTTGGTGTAACACCTGTAAATATCAATAATGAAGCCAATCAATTAACCGTACAACTTGACTCGCCAGATGAGATTCGTCCTAACAAAGAATTGACGGTGAATTTTCAAATAAAGGATTTTAAAGGACGTCGCCCTTATGTTACCATCGCTGCTGTGGATGAGGGTATCTGCCAATTAACTGATTTTCAAACTCCTGATGCGTTTGGATTTTTCTTTGGCAAAAAAAGATTGTCAGTTGAATCCTTTGATATTTACAGTTTGATCCTGCCCGAAATTGAATCGACACTATCATCAACTGCCGGCGATATTGAAGCGCGCCGGAAAAAACATTTAACGCCAGTGAGCGTAACGCGAGTAAAACCGGTTGCTTTTTGGTCCGGGCTAATCCGGGCAAATAGAAACGGCAGGGGAAAAGCAAAATTTAAAATTCCTCAATTTAATGGCTCCCTGCGCTTAATGGTTGTAGCATTCGTCGACAACAAATTTGGTAACATGGAGAAAAAAGTTTTTGTTCGTGAGCCAATTGTTTTAACGCCAACTTTCCCCCGTTTTGTTGCCAGCGGTGATGAGTTTATTGTGCCGGTAAGTATTTACAACGGGACCGGTTCCAAAGAAACTTTTAAAATTAAGCTCGAAGCCAAAGGGCCTGTTGCTATAACTGATGGAGAAAACAAATCGGTACAGATAGAACACAGTAAAGAACAGATCGTCTTTTTCAATATAAAAGCAAAAAAGACTATTGGTAAACTTGAATTTCAGTTGACTGCCAGCGGCGGTGGAGAAAAGGCAAAATACCAGGTTGAAGTGCCATTGCGTCCGCCGGTTCCCTTTACGACATTAAGTGGCAGCGGTTCATTAACTGAAACTAATGCTGTTTCTTTTAAATTCCCATCGGATTGGGTCCAAGGGACGGTTGATTTTTCTTTATCAATCTCTTCATTTCCTGCTGTTAAGTTTAGCAGGAGTTTACAATACTTGTTGAGCTATCCCCACGGTTGTGTTGAACAAACAACATCAAAACTATTCCCATTACTTTACTTCAAGGATTTAGCCAAGAAGGTTGAACCGGAATTATTTGAAACCAACAGCGCGGATTATTACATTGAAGAGGGGATCACAAAATTAGAAAACCTTCAATTAGCCTCCGGCGCTTTTTCTTATTGGCCTGAAGGCAATTATATCAACGATTGGAGCTCGGTTTACGCTGCCCATTTTTTAATTGAAGCGCGAAAATCCGGTTACGAAGTATCTGATCGCGTCTATAAAAAAATGATCCGTGCGCTTCGGTCTTTGACTCGAAGTTATCGCGATGAAAACAGCAACAGCTATCAAACAGCAGTCTATGCCTGTTATGTGCTGTCATTGGCTGGCAAGCCGGAGAAAAGTACTATTTTATATTTTAAAAACAACGCGCTCGATAAATTAAATGACTTTTCCCAGTATCAATTAGCCGGCGCTTTTGCTTTTGCCGGAAATTTGCAGACAGCGCGTCAACTGTTGCCAAAAACCGTAACTCCCATAAACCAACTTCAGAAACGAGAGACCGGGAGAAATTTCAATTCATCAATTCGGGCAAAAGCTATTATGCTGGATATTTTAGCCGAAGTTGATGAATCCAATCCTTCAGTGGTCGTCCTGGTGAAAATGCTATCAGATGCCGCGGCGAAAAACGGGAGATGGCACACAACCCAGGAAAACGCTTTCGCCTTTTTAGCGTTAGGTAAAATAATGAAAAAACAATCCCGGGCAAATTACACCGGCACCCTGACAATTGAAGATGAAATTTACCAAAAATTTGATGTGGATAATTTTAATTTTTCAAATAAAGATTGGGGAGGTAAAAAAGTCGCTATTTCAATAAAGGGAGAAGGCACATGCTACTATTCCTGGCGCGCAGAAGGCATCCCTTCAAAAATGGACGTAAATGAGTTTGACAATGATTTAATTGTGAGACGTTTTTATTTGAATGAAAACGGAATACCGGTCAATTACTCCGGTTTTAAACAGGGCGATCTCGTCATCGCTAAAATCACAGTAAAACCTTTAACAGAAAACCTGGATAACGTGGCAATCATCGATATGCTGCCGGCTGGATTTGAAATAGAGAATCCAAGACTTCAATCGCGCAAAGGTATTAACTGGATCAAAGAAAATACCTATCACCCGATGTACATGGACATTCGTGATGACCGGCTAATTTTATTCGGTAACTTTCGCCGAGCCAGGGAAGAAACTTTTTATTATGGATTACGGGCTGTAACTGCCGGAAATTTTACTTTACCATCGATTCGCGGGGAGGCGATGTATGATCCGGTGAAGACGAGTGTTGCTTCGAGTGGGAGGATTGTTGTTGGTGAGTGGTAAGTTGTTAGTGGTGAGTCAAGGGTAATTAGTGAATTGATATCTAAAAAGATCATTTCTTGCCCAATGGGCAAAAATATATACCGAAAAATTTAGTACAATTGAAAAGGAGCTATGGAGTACTGGATAGATGGAGACTGATTTCAATAATCCATTGCTCCATAATGTTAATGAATTCCCTCATACTTTTCATTTATATCATCCCAATCAGTTGTATTTAGTTCTCCTCGTTTATATGCCTCATACCTGGCATCCGCTTCTTTTATCCAGAGTCTCTCGATTTTTGCATCTGGTTCATCCAAACTCTGAAGAATTGTATCGACAAGTTGTAGTCGTTCAACAGGTTTCAAAGAAATCGCTTTATCAGCTAATTGTCTAACAGAATCCATGGTATTATTCCTTGGCTATCAACATTTATTCTAATATTTTGTTATTGTTAGTTTAATACAAATGCGACCACGGTTATCCATTTTACTCAGCAAAAAATAAAATCGACAATTTTAAAGTCCCTCTTTGAAGGTGGATTTAAGGAAATCTTCTTATAACTATTTGTAATTTATTGACATCCCCCCTGTCCCCCCTTCAAAAGGGGGGAACTACACAACCTAATTTTGTAAATAATTTCAGTTTGTGGAGCTAACTGGATTTCCGTAAAATGCGACTGTGAAAGAATATATAACTTTCAAATCTAAAAGTCAAGCAGTTATGTTATGCGATCTTGTTCTAGAAGTATGTGTTCAAATATCATTTTTAAGTTGCTAAAATTTCCATAATTTCTTATATTTTAAAAGAAAAACTACGTTCACAATATTTTCAACATCCTCTTTTATTAGGATAACATAATTACAAATATGAATTTCTCATTAATAAAAATACTGTTAGCCATTTTCTTCATTTCAGTTTTCGTATTTTTGTTAACACTGCTGGTAATACCATTCCCTGTGGAAAAATTAATCTCCTCCCCATCAACAATAATTCTTGACAAAGACAGCAAAATGCTCCGCGTCACCCTGGCTGCTGACGAAATGTGGAGAATCCCCATAAAAACCGGAGATATTTCTCCTGCATTAAAGAAGGCTGTTTTAGCTTATGAAGATAGACATTTCTATTACCACTTCGGTGTGAATCCAATTGCTATATTTCGGGCAATGATCGCCAATTGCAAAGCCGGAAAAATCGTTCAAGGCGGCTCAACAATTACCATGCAGATGGCACGATTGATTGAGCCAAAACCTCGAACCGTGAAAAACAAATTGATTGAAATATTTCGCGCGTTTCAATTGGAACTGCGTTACTCCAAAAAAGAGATTTTAACGTTTTATTTTAACCTGGCCCCTTATGGCGGAAATATTGTTGGTGTGGGCGCTGCATCATATCTTTATTTCAATAAGGATCCGAAGCATTTAAGTTTGGGAGAATGCTGTTTGTTAGCTGCAATTCCCAATTCCCCAAATAAGCTAAGACCGGATTTAAATATTGAAGCAGCTAAAAAAGCCAGGTTAAAAGTATTAAAGTTATTATTGAATCAAACTAAAATTTCTGTCGGTAAAAAGATTGAAGCCCAATCAGAACCGCTTCCAAACAAACGATTTCCTTTACCTTTTGAAATTCCACATCTTTCCAATTCGCTAATTCAGAAATATCCACAAACAAAAATTATAAACACTGCTATCGATAACGACATTCAACGATTAGCAGAAAAGATTTTGAAAAGCCACTTATCACCGCTGGAAAATAAAGGGATTACAAATGGCGCTGTTGTAGTTATCGAAAATAGAAACCATAACCTCCGCGCCCTGGTTGGTTCAAAGGATTTTTACGATATTCAAAACAGCGGACAGGTTAATGGGGCTTTAGCGCCGCGTTCCCCTGGTTCGGCTTTAAAACCATTTATTTATGCACTGGGAATTGAAAATGGAATTATTTCCCCGGAGAGTTTACTCTTCGATGTGCCGGTGGAATATTCAGGCTATCGTCCGGTTAATTATGATGATACTTACCACGGCGCAGTAACCGTTCGGGAAGCATTGATCCGTTCTCTCAATGTTCCGGCAGTAAATCTTTATGCCAAATTAGGGGGAGATGGGATTTACTCATTTTTGAAAGAGGCAGGCATTTCAACGCTTCCCAAGCCACAAAATTATTACGGTCTCTCCTTAATTCTGGGAGGTTGTGGTGTCAATTTATTGGAACTGACCAATCTTTATGCCGGTTTGGCAAACGGCGGCAAGTTTAAACCGGTTCGTTTCTTAAAAGCTGATGTGGATTTTGAAGGTAAACAATTACTCAGTAAAAGCACATGTTTTATTTTGTCAGAGATGCTCAGCGAATTGCGCCGCCCGGAATTACCGTCAGTGTGGGAATATTCCATAAACATGCCCAAAGTCGCCTGGAAAACCGGAACATCGTACGGACATCGCGATGCCTGGAGTATCGGTTACACGCCGAAATACACCATTGGTGTTTGGGTGGGTAATTTTGATGGCAAAGGCGTACCTGAACTCGTTGGCGCTGAAGCGGCTGCCCCGGTTTTGTTTTCCTTATTCAATGTAATAAATAAACCATCGGGAAACAACTGGTTCCTCCAGCCTCAAACCGTTAAACAAAGACAGGTGTGTTCAAAAAGCGGCATGCCGTTGGGAGAATATTGTGCTTCTGCAAAAGATGAATTATTTCTCCCCGGAATTTCACCGTATTTAAAATGTAATCTTCATCAATTAATTTTTGTGGATGTAAAAACCGGGAAAAGATTGTGTTCCCACTGCCGGGATGGTAAAAATTACGAAGAAAGAATCGTAGAAAAATGGCCCGCCGAAATTGCTACGTGGATGGCACGAAATGGTTTCTCCCTTGACTTAATCCCGGAACATTATCCTTTGTGTTCAAAAATTGTATCGGGTAAAAAACCGATCATTCTCTCCCCGACCTCTCAAACTGAATATAAAATTCGCCCGGGCGTAAACTTAAAATACCAAAAAATACTTCTTGACGCAACTGTTTCCAACGAGACAAAAACTATCTACTGGTTTCTTGATGGTAAACTCGTATTTTCAGGAAGACCAACAGAAAAAGCTTTTTTCACGCCTACTCATGGGATTCATCGTGTACTCTGCACTGATGATCAGGGGAGGGATTCTGAAGTCCGGTTTGTTATAAAGTAGCTTATGGATTTCTTTTATTCGTATCCGTTAGCTGCTCATCCGTTGGAATTTTTCAATCTTTTTTATCACTAACAACCGGTAAACGTTTACGAATTTATTTGGGATTTGATTTTTGGAATTTGAAGTTGACTTTTATGAAGATTTTGTTTAAGTTATAACAAGTTGATAGAGTATCAGAACGTATATTAAGGAATCACAAAATATGAGACAAATAGTTATCACCAAAGCAGGTGGACCGGAAGTTCTTAAAATTAGAGAATTAAAAGATCCTATCCCTGGAGACGGGGAGTTAACCATAAGAGTAAAGGCGATAGGAATTAATTTCGCAGATATTTTAGCACGCAAGGGTATGTATATGGATGCGCCAAAATTTCCCTGCGTGGTTGGATACGAGGTTTCTGGAATCGTTGAATCAATCGGGAAAAACGTAAACGAAAACTTAATTGGTAAACAAGTATTTGCTTTAACTCGATTTGGCGGTTATTCGGATATTGTTAAATTGCGCGCCAGTCAAATTTTTGAAAAACCTGCAAATATTAATTTCAATCAAGCAGCAGCGATACCGGTTAATTATTTAACCGCCTATCAACTGTTGGTTGTAATGGGCGGGCTTCACGAAGATGAAACAGTATTAGTCCATAACGCTGGCGGAGGTGTTGGATTAGCTGCGCTGGATATTGTTAAACATATTGGCGCCACTGCAATCGGCACGGCAAGTTATGTGAAACATGTTTTTCTCTTGAAAAGAGGATTTGAGCACGTGATCGACTACCGCACCCAGGATTGGCAGAAACTTGTTAAAAGTTATACGGATGGCAAGGGTGTGGAATTAGCCATTGATCCAATTGGTGGAAGCAATTCAAAAAGAACCTATAAAGTTTTAAGAAGCACAGGACGTCTTGGTTTGTTTGGTATTTCTACAATAGCAAAGCCTGGAGTTAGCGGGAAATTGCATTTACTAAAATTAGTTCTACAAACTTCAAAATATCATCCATTTAATATGATGAATTCTAACAAGGGCGTTTTTGGTGTAAATGTTGCCCATTTATGGAATGAAGGCAAAAAAATACGCGGCTGGATGGAAGCAATTATAAAGGGCGTTAATGAAGGCTGGATACAACCGCACGTTGGCAAGTCATTCAAATTTGATAATGTCGGAGACGCCCATACTTATATTGAAGATCGGAGAAATATTGGGAAGGTTGTTTTGGTTATTGGTGAATGGTGATTTGTGAGTGGTGATTGGTGAGTAGTGATTGGTGAGTGGTGGTTATAGGCTGGATTATATATAAAAATTCATTCAGCCAGCCGGCCGGACTAAGACGCAAAGAATCACAAAGATAACTAAGTTGGTCATAAAAAAGTTGAGTTTTATTTAAGTAGTTTCTATATTATTTTTATTCTCTGTTAACTCCTAAATATTTATTTCGTTGCGTCTTTGCGGTGAAAGAATAATTCAGCATAAAAAAATTGATGGTTGTTTTATATGCTTTTATGCTGACTCATAACCCCATTAAATGAGTCCTATCATGAACTCAAAACTTTTATATTTCTCTTTAGTTTTAATTCTGCTTTACCTCTCTGTTCCCACATTAACTCCGGCACAAAACAAGCCAATCGACATTAATGATTTATTACAGGAAGGCGACTCACTTTTTACAGAGAAAAACTTTGATTCAGCAAAAAATATTTTTAATCGCGTACTTGAATTCGACAAAAACACTTCTCATGCCATTTCTGCTTTGGGCAAGATTGCTGCTGTACAAAAAAACTGGGGTGAGGGAAAAAATCATTTTGGAAAAATTCTGAAAAAAAATCCAGATGATTTGGAAGCTAATTATTATCAAGCTATTTGTTTTCGTGAAACAGGAAAATATAAAGCATTGCTGCTGCGAAAATTAGATTGGAATAAGTCAAAGAAACATATCCAAAAAGTTATTGAACAAGATTCGCTTTATAAAGATGTATTTTTTCAATTTGCAAAGCTAAAAAGATACCGGGAAAAATATAAGGACGCAATAATACTGTGTCATAAACAGATTCAACTCCGTCCTGAATTACCAGAACCTCGCCTGAAACTCTTCAGATTTTACCGCTATTTCATAACCAACACAAAAAAGCGTAATGCCATTTCGTGGCTAAAAACACTTTCTTCTGATGAATCAAATTATGCAATAGCTGAAAAATATCGACGGGCAGGTAAGCTGACAAAAGCTGATTCAATTTTCCAATCTATATTAACAAAAAAAACAAATATGGTGAGCCAACCTATTTACCTTTCGCTTGCCCGTATCCATTCAAAAAACAAACAGCCTTTGGAAACTGAAAAATATTTCTGGCTGGCAGTAGATAGTATAAGAAATCATGTTGAAGCAGATCTTGTGTTTGAAGATATAAAATATGCTATAACTGACCAGGAGTTAAAAAATTATTTTTCACTTAAAAATGTTAAAGAGAAAATTAAATTTTTCCATGTCCTGTGGACCAGTCGTGATCCATTACCCGCATCGAGCTACAATGTCAGGTTGATCGAACATTATAAACGTTTGCTTTATGCTGAAAAATATTATGAATACGACGGTTTCAGAACATGGTTCAATAATCCTGACAAACTTGGTTATCTTAATTTCACCAGGGCGTATGATTTAAACCAGGAATTTAATGATAAAGGTCTTATCTTCATTCGTCATGGTAAAGCAAACGATTGGGCAGTCACAGTGGAAGACGGTATCCCTTCCAACGAATCCTGGCTCTACTATGAAACGCAACAAACACCTGAAATGACACTTCATTTTCTATTAGAAAACAGCGCTGGATATTGGCGTTTCACCCCGGTCATCACAGATCGCCAAATGGTTTGGGACAGAGTAACCTGGGGCAATATATATCATCGATTGTTAAGAGGTGATCCAATAGAGCGAATAGCCCTGGTTCAAGAAATGGCACAGCAGAGCAAAAAGTCAGTTTCCGCAGGTTTGTCAACAGACCGGCATACATGGAATAGGAAAATAAAACCGTTGGCTATTCCCTCTTCGATGGCTACATTCAGGGGATCTGAAGGCAAAACAATTCTTGAAGTGTATTATGCCATTTCATTAGCGGAACTGTTTCAAAAATCAAACACAACATCACAACAATATAATGTGGAAAAAGGCATTTCGCTTCATGATCAAGCATGGCATCTTTTAGACAAAATAAACGACAAAAAAATTATCAAGGCTGACAAAGATCATTTTTTCATCGACTTCTACCGTTTTGAAATTCAGCCGGATTCATATAATGTTGCCTTATTTGCCCGCCCGGAAAAAACTGGTTATTTGGGCGGGTGGAAAAACAAAACATTTGTGGAAAATTATTCTGTGCCTGAATTGTCAATCAGTGACATTGAAATGGCGAGTCTTATTGCCGGTTCCCAGCCCGGCAATAAATTTAACAAAAATAATTTATTGGTTATTCCCAATCCTTCAAAAACCTATTCAAAGAAAAAGCCAGTTTATATTTATTTTGAAATTTATAATTTGCAGCGGGACCTAAAAGGAAGTTCGAAATTTACCATTGAATACACATTAACCTTTTTAAAAGGTAAAAAGAAAAACATAAAAAATCTTTTTGGAATTTTTGGTGGTGGGGGGAAATCATCAATCGCAACCGGTATCGAGCGTGAGGGGAGGAATGAGCTTTCTGTTGAATTTTTGGCAATCGATGTTAGCAAAGTTAAGAGCGGGGAACATGAACTGGAAATAAAAATAACGGATAAAATATCCGGTGAGACTGTTAAAAAGAAGGAGCAACTGTTTTTGAATTAGAATTTGACCCGTCCACGCGGATAAACATTTGTAAGAAACTAACTTTTCAATGTTAATCTTTTTCAAAACTAATCTTGAGAAATGGAGTGCTGGAAAAATCATTACTCCAATATTCCAGCACTCCAACAATCCTGCAATATCGTAAAAGTTCACCTGTCATTCCGGCTGGAGCGAAGCGGAATGCCGGAATCTCCTTATAAAACTTCTGAACATTTGTTTTACGCAAACAGCACAAATCATTAGGAGATTCCGGCTAAAAACATGCCGGAATGACAGCATTAGTTTAGGGTGGTGAACTATTACGCAATATCAAACAACTACAACCGTAATATCGCCAACAAATAGTTGATGAATGCTCAATAAGCTCTTAACATCTCATGCTGCGTTTTTTAAAATTTCCAACAATTCTTCATCAGTTAACTTCACCGGATTTCCTTTTGTGCTGCTTGCATTTTTTGCTTTTTCCACAAGTTCAGGAAAATCACTCGTTGTTATCCCAAAATCTGAAAGTTTTGGTATTTTCAACTGATCACATAAATTGCTCACCCATGCCACGCCTTCTTCTGCTTTTGTTTCTTGTTTACCCGTTAATATTTGAGCGATTTTTTCGTATCTTTCCAAATGCTGATCCTGCTTTTTAATATGCAATTTTTTTATATTCATTTCCATAACATAAGGCAAAAGACAGGCACAAACAGCCCCATGAGGCGCAGAAAAACTACCTCCGATTGGACCGGCAAATCCGTGAACAACACCAAGTTTTGCATTCGCCAGAGCCAAACCTCCTAGCAGACTTGCTATCGCCATGTCCTCTCGTGCATCAACATTTTTCCCGTCTTCAAAAGCCCGGTATAAAGATTCCGCAATGCGCTTCATTCCATCCCGACACACCATATCAGTCATATAATTTGAATTCAAAGAGACATAAGCTTCAAGCAGATGCGAAAGAGCATCCATCCCAGATGCAGCAGTTACCTTTGGAGGCATGGAATAAGTAAGTTCCGCATCAATAACCGCCACATCAGGAAACATTAACGGACTGCGCAAACTTACTTTTACACCGTGTTTGGGTGAAAGCAACACGGCATTTTTTGTAACTTCAGCGCCTGTTCCCGCAGTTGTTGGTATTGCCATAAACGGTAACGGCGCTTTTTGTAAAATCTTCCCTGCTCCGATAACTTCCAAATAATCCAAAACATCACCGCTATTGGGAATAATGGCGGCGATTGCTTTTGCCGTATCAATTACACTGCCCCCGCCTATTCCAACCACAACATCACATTCATTTCCCCGGGCAAACCGAACACCCGCCGATACCACATTCACTGTTGGTTCACTGGAAACAGAATAAACGGATATTTCAAATTTTGTTCTCTTCAATAATTCCAGTAATGGCGCGGATCGTTCTAGGTGCGTTCCGGTAATGAACAGCACCCTTTGTCCTTTTTCAATAAGCAGTTGTGGGACTTCTTTAACAGTTCCCTGCCCAAAAACAATCCGTGAAGCTGTTCCAAATTCAAATCTCATATTTAATCCCATCCATTTTCATCAGGAAATACGTTTGAATATTTTATGTTTGTGCGTTCTTCCTCTATCATTTCAACCACCGTATCGCGCCAGGTTTTATAATGCGCTGTCTCTTTATGTTTTGCCGGGTCACCTGGTGTGCGATATACTTCAACGAGGACAAAACGAGTCGGATCATCCTGCTGCTGAATAACATCGAAACGCGCAACGCCCTGTTCTTTTATACTATTACGGGCATTTTCCAGCGTTGCCTTTTTAAAATCTTCAATTCTTTCTTCTTTAACGTGAACAAAAACGTGAACGATAAACATGATAATCTCCTTTTGTTAACTCAATTCTTTGGTTTTAATTTTACTACTATAAGAATTAATATTGAAAAGAGTAAATGTTTTTTAAACAATTTTTTAATAACTATTCAGCACTATCTGTGCTGGATTATTTTTACTACTATTTTAATTAATTATTGAAATAATTTTACAGCATTTGTCCATTTCAGATTTAAAAAGAATAGTTTTGCCCTAACTAGTCTTGCCATTATTTTTGAACTTACATTGTTACGAAAATTTTTAAGAAGAAATTATTATTCAACTTGACAATTTTATAATGTTTCTTTATATTTACTTTTAATAGAAATAAAAAAGGAACCTCAAATGAAAAAAATTTACGTTGTTTTAATACCGCTTTTTTTATTCAACTGTATTTCGACTCAACCGCAACAAAATCGCGAAGGAAGAAGACCATTTGATACGGCAGAATACAAATTTGTCAAATTAAACGGCAATTGTGAAATAAGCGGAGAAATAATTGTCCCACAGCGTAATGGCGCAGATGAGCCTTGTTCGGGTTGTGTTATAACGCTAAACCCGGCTACCAGTTATAGCGAAGAATTTTATATTAAAACAGTACAAAACGGAATTCCAATCGAGGAAGCGGATTTACGAGTATTAAAATATATTCGAAGGGCTGTGGCAGACGATTCAGGGAATTTTGCTTTTAAAAACATTGCCAAAGGGAAATATTATCTTTACTCTCCCATCACTTATGAAATTCGAAAGCCAACAGGCGGATATACGAAGACGAATGGTTATGTGTATAAAACGGTTTACATTCGGGAAAAGCAGAAAGTGGAAATTGTTTTGAAGAAGAATTAAGGATTGAAATAATGGACAAACCCGAACGTTTTTATCGGGAGTCCATTGCCAAGGTTTTGTGGATTCCCGCTAAAAACATGCGGGAATGACACACGAGTGAAACTCAAAATCATAATTTCATGCTGTTTTTTCTAATCTGACAAAGTACAATTAATAACGATAAAATAATGGGGGTCATCACTTGAAAAGCATTCTTCAACAAAACAAAAAACCGAACCTGGATTTATGGTTGCTCTAATCTGTACTTCTTCCGGAATATCAACCAAGTTCTAACTCCACAATGATTCAAGTTTTGAATATTCTTTTTGATTCAACAGGATTTAAAAAACCACTCATATCAGAAATATCTTTTGCCTCACTAAACATCTGACATTATGACACATAAAAAAAGCAACAGGCTATCAAATTTAAATACCCTAACTAATTATAATATTTGAAATAAAACCCATTAGTTATTATGGCACAGAGTTTGTATAAAAGTGAAAAATGAATACTCGATGAAAATAAAGTAATTTGAATTAAGTTGATGAAGGATATTTTATGCACAGAGACGAAGCACAAAATAATGTTTATGAAATTAAGATCGATGATAATGATAGCGAAAAAACCGAGAATGATCTTGAAAATACAAATTCTGACAAAGAAAAAAATGTCGAAATAAATGAGAAGACAGAAATTAGTTCAGATAACGCGTCAGCAACAGAACAAAAATATTTTGATCAATTGCAGCGTTTAAGAGCTGAATTCGCAAATTACAAAAAGCGAACGGAAAACGAAAAATCATTGATTTCAGAATATATAAAAAGCGAGTTCATCAAAAATTTATTACCTGTGATCGATGATTTTGAGAGACTGCTTTTTCATGTGAATAATGGGGAACATGAGGACGACCAGGGAGTGAATCTTATTTACCAGAAACTGATGGACACTCTGAAAGATCAGGGTTTAAAACAAGTCGATTCAGTTGGGGAAAAATTTGATCCTAATTTTCATGAAGCGCTGTTAGCAGAACATCATGAAGATTCCGAAGAGGATATTGTAATTGCAGAATGGCGAAAAGGATATGTATTTAAAGATAGATTGTTAAGACCGGCACAGGTTAAAGTGAATAAACCCTAGCGCACTAAAGTGCAGGTTTTAATACTTTAGTGCACAGTCTGTATTTCCTTATCTTTTAAATGTAACTGTACAGGCGAAGGCTGAGGCAAAGGCGAAGGAAGAAAAAAACCTTAATCCTTTAATCTTCTGCCTTGCTCCGCCTTATCCGCCGGCTGGCGGACTCAGCCTTTTCGTTGAATGAGTTAATTGATCTGGATTAAAAAAAAATTGTAATAATAAATCATTAAAATGACAAAGTTATTTGATGTAATAGAATAAATTTGAGATGAGTAGAGAAAATGCCAAAAAGGGATTACTACGACATATTAGGATTAAAAGACAATGCTTCCCAGGTTGAAATAAAACGGGTTTACAGGGATTTGGCGAAACAACATCACCCTGATGTAAACAAAGGCAACAAAGAAGCAGAAAACAGGTTTAAGGAAATATCCGAAGCATATAATGTCTTAAGAGATCCAGCAAAACGACAAAAGTACGACCAGATGAAAAAATATGGCGCTTTCACAGACGGCGGACAGCCCGGTGGATTTGGTGGTTTTAATGGGTTTGATTTTAGCAAATTTTCCCAAGGCGGATATAGAACACAGCGCAGTGGTGGCGGTACAATTATCGATGAACTGTTTGGCATGGGCGGAATGGGAGATATTTTCAGCCAAATGTTTGACCAGGGAAGCCGCACCCGACAGGAGAGATATGGTGGTCAGCAAAAAAGCAATACAGTGCAGACTGAACTGACGATTCCTTTTGACCTGGCAGTAAATGGCGGTAAGCAACCTGTTTCCATTGTTGTTGATGATAATTGCAAAACATGTAATGGCACCGGTGCAGAAAAAGGCGCAAAACCAAAAACGTGCCCCGATTGCCAGGGCAGGGGTAATATTTCCATTTCTCAAGGTTTTTTCGCTGTGAACAGAACTTGCCCCAGGTGTTATGGAAGAGGAATACTTATTGACCGCCCGTGTACAGCTTGTAATGGAAGCGGCAATGCCAAAGGGACAAAAAACCTGTCAATCAATATTCCCAGGGGAATTTCCGATGGCACTTTATTGCGGCTTAAAGGAATGGGTAATAATGGCAAGAAAAAAGGAAACAGGGGCGATCTGATTGTAAAAATAAAAATTACGCCCCATAGATTTTATAAGAGAAAGGGTAACGATGTCTATTGTGAAGTACCAATCGACATAATAAAAGCAATTCAAAGCACCAAAATTAGAGTTAAGACCGTCTATAATACTAAAGTAGAATTAAAAATTCCGGCAGGGTCAAAAGACAGCAAAACTTTTCGTTTGAAAGGTTTGGGAATTAACTCTAATAAAGGTAAAGGTGATTTATATGTAACAATTAAAGTGGTCAGGCGTACAAATTTAACTGATGAAGAAAAAAGAATTGTAAATGAATTTGACAATAATGGAAAAGCATAGCGCACTAAAAGTGCATAGGTGACTGGTGAATAGTTATTGGTGATTAGTCCCTTCCCATCCACCCAATCGATAGATATTTGAAAACTTTTGCGCAGTCTGTGTTTCATTTAAAAATAATAAGGTAACTGCACAGGTTTTAATACTTTAGTGCACAAAAAACAAAGATTGAACTGATAACAGACTAGCGCACTAAAGTGCAGGTTTTAATACTTTAGTGCAAAGGCTGAGGCTAAGGCGAAGGAAGAAAGAAAAGCCTTTATCCTCACTTTCTTTGCCTTTTCTGTGAATTTAATATACTTCATGTAAAAAAAATCATTCTTAATACTTAAACAACTTCTGGAGGTAATAAAAATGGCTATATCAAAAAGAAACGCTTTGTTGTTAGTAAGCGCTATATTTGTAGGCATCGTTGTTGGATTAATTATATCCACAAATTTTGATTTGATTTTAAATAGTGTAGCATCTGATAATAACAAATACGACACAAAAAATTCTACGCTATCGGAAACAGAAGAATATGTTGAAACATCCGCCCTGTCCGAGACGAGTGCGGAAAGCTCGGCAGGCGACATAAGCGGTTTGTTGGAACTTGAACAGGCATACATCAATGTTTCAAAAAATGTTAAACCATGGGTGGTAACAATCACCAGCGAAAAATATATTAAATACCGGCAATTTGATCCGTTTGATTTTTTTGGTGATTTTTTTGGCAAAAGAGATCGCGGAAGAAACAATGAAGATAAAGAACGAACATACGTACAACAAGGTCTCGGTTCCGGAGTTATTGTGAGCGCTGATGGTTATATTTTAACAAATAATCATGTTGTTCAGGAAGCCGACGAAATCAGGGTGATCACCATGGATAAAAAGGAATATAAAGCAGAACTCATTGGCAAAGATGATAAGACAGACGTTGCTGTGGTTAGAATTAAGGATAAAAATTTACCTTTTGCTAAATTGGGCAATTCCGACAAAATTCAAGTCGGACAAATTGTTTTGGCAGTGGGAAATCCTTTTAGCCAGGAATTACAATTGACAGTTACCAATGGAATAATAAGCGCCAAAGGTCGTTCCGGAATTGGCACTGGTACTTTTTACCAGGATTTCATTCAGACGACAGCAGCCATCAACCCGGGTAACAGCGGCGGTGCGCTGGTAAATCTAAAGGGCGAATTAATTGGAATAAATACGGCGATCATCTCGCGCTCCGGCGGCTTCAATGGCATCGGCTTTGCCATTCCCATTAATATGGCAAAACATGTGATGGGTATGCTGATGGATCACGGCTATGTTGTCAGGGGCTACCTTGGAGTAGTACCGCAGCCATTAACAGAAGAAATGGCTCAGGGGCTTGGTATTGAAGATGCCCATGGCGCATTTATTTCAACAGTTGCAGATGGAACACCAGCCGATAAAGCCGGATTAAAAGAAGAAGATGTTGTCGTTGCAATTGATGGCAAACGTGTTGAAGACGTAACAGAATTCAGATGGAGAATAGCTGAATATGAACCCGGCTCAAAGGTTAAGTTGAAGGTTTTTCGAGACGGAAGATTTATGAATATAACAGTGAACCTTGAAAAACATCCGGATGACCGCCCGCAAAAAGAAGTAGCTGAAAAAGAATCAAATAAGCTTGGAATAACTGTAAGTAATTTA
>JADHVV010000080.1 GCA_016783825.1 Candidatus Zhuqueibacterota bacterium
ATCTATTGGTTTCAGAATCTACTATAACAAAATATTCACATCGTCCAAAGCGTTCATCCATTTGAGCGTTTAAAGAACCGCCTTTTGCTGATACTGCTATTTTCATTTTTTCTCCAATACATTGTTTTTTTTTGACAGGATAACAGGATTTTCAAGATTTACAGGATTTAAAAAAGTTTGAAAATTAGGCTCTTATAAACCAACATCGATCCGCCAGCGGATTGTCGATATTTCGATTGTCCATGTTTGAGAATTAAAGGATTATTGGAGTGATGGAATATTGGAGCAATGAAAACTCCAGCACTCCATTACTCCCTTTTTTTTACAGCGAAGTCTGGAAAAAATCATAAAAGCTTTAAAAAAAAATTATCCAGTTAATCCTTGTTATCCTGTAATCCTGTCAAAGTAATTTATTTAAATCATGGCGACTGCAATCACTTCCCACCTTCATTAATCATATTAATAATTTCAATCGGTCGAAGATTATTATTATTTGCAATATTTCTAATTAATTCATTCTTTGACGCTTTAATACCATTCGCCGACAATTTGGCTATTACCGCATCAACATCTTTATTTGCCGAATTGCAAACATCCTGCAAAGTTTTGCGTCCCCAGCCTTGCCCCTGACCTTGTAGTTGACTTCCTACTTGCCCTTGTACCTGACCTTTCCCCCTTCCCTGGTTATTGTAAACCGACGGTTTAAAATACCTGTAAATATCAGCAGGACTGATTCTATTGCGGCTGGCAATATTTTTAATCGTCTCATTCTCATCTTTAAACGTCCATCTTTTTAGATTTAATTTTTGTTCAAAAGATTCTAATGAAATGTTAAAGTTTTTACAAAATTCAGTAACGGTCATATCTTCAGCATGTGGAACAGGCGGTTGCGCCTGGGCTTGTCCTGCCCAATATTGTTTTATATCATCATTCCATTTAATGATAGTTTTAAACGGTTCAAGATTAAAAAGCGTTGCCACGATTATAAAAATTGAAATAATTGAAGCGACAAAAAATTCATATTTTAAATTAAATGCCATCATTGCTTTCTTTTTGATATACCTAATTAAAACTTTCCAGTTGTAATAAAAATGAAAAAAGAAAATGATAAATAATACCAATGAAGAATTTATGTGCAATGCTCCCCACATTTCCTTATCCAATCCTAAAATTGTCCAGTTGGTCCAGTGGGCGACTTTTCCCTGTGGCGTAAAATAAAGTAAAATTCCTGAAATTAATGAGATGAGAAAAGAAAAAACCATAAGCAGAGACGTGAAGCCCCTGAATCTAAATTTTAAATTGAGCATAGTTTGGATTCCCTATCTTTAATGATTTATTAACGGTAAAGGTATCAATGTTCCATCTAAAAAGGGGCTAAAGCCCCAGATTTAGTGTTAAAATTCTATTCCCCGACATAAATGTCAGGGCAATTCATAGACTCTAACTTTTGTGTATTCAATTGAATAGCCACGTTATTTATGGCGTGGATAAGAATATCAAAATCATCCACAAAGCCTTTTAAGGCTTTTTAGAATAGACTCAATTATTAAAAACAAATTTCCAACCGCGTTCCAAAACTAATTGCATTTTTTAAAGTTGGATTAAATCCCGGATTGAAAATATATTGCACATCAGGCTGGATTGAACACCACTCATTAATTTCAGCCCGATACAACAATTCAAAATTAACTTCCCAACTATCCAGCGTTTCCCCGTTTTCTAAAATATTGTTTTTAAAATTATCGCTAATATGAGCTGCTGCCACTGCTAATCCAATTTGATCCTGAAAAAATTTTGTAAAAATTCCTGAATACACAATACCGCTGCCGCAATATGTGTCAACCTGGTTTGTGTGTCCGTCTGAAATTCCCAGGCGCAAAAACACACTTAATCCTTGTTGAATATTTTCTTTTATTGTGAAAACACTTTTTTCCAAAAGACTATAAATTCCCCAGCTTCCCTGGTATCGTAAAAAATTCTCCGACTCAATATAATTAAAATCAGATGTGTAATACCACCCGCCGATTGCCATTTTGCTGTACACCTGTTTCGTTGTATTAAGCGGAGTTACAGTTTGTCGTTTGTAGCGACGACCTGTTTTATTATTTCGTCTATTCGACTGATTTGATCTGCCCAAAAATTTTCTATTTTTGTTAAATCTCAATCCCCGCCGAAGATATTGTTTTCGCCTGGAAAAATTTTGAAAACGTTTCACTGTTTTGTTTTCATGAGTAAAAATAATCTCCGAGGTCAGTAATGCGCCATCATGTTTATTAATAACACAGTTTAATCCCCAGCTATTCTTTTTATCATCAGGCACACCATCTAAAATTGCGGTTTGAAAACAGAAGTGTTCATTAATTTGAGTTTTAATACGCAGCGCCAGGGCTGTTGATGGAAATGTTGACGGCCCATTTTTTCCGCTCTGTGCTAATTCTGCCCCCATTCCAAAAGAACTATTTATAAATAATCCAGCGCTTTCTAATACATCGAACTCTGAATTCAGATCATACATTCCCAATAAAACAGAAAATTTGTTTTCCCACAAATTTTGCTGTAACCAGGTTTCGTAAATTTTCCAGCTATTACTGGCAGCAATATTACTAACGCCCTGAAAATCTCCGACATAATCGCTGGGATTCCCGCCGTGAATTCCTAAAATGTCCGTGTGAAAATTGGCGCCTTTCCAGTGAATTAGTTCTTCAAAATCAATATCAAATATTAAGTCTACAATATCAAGATATTCTGAACCATTGCTAATTCCTCCGGACAAATTAGAAACAAATTCACCAGTATAAATTGTTTCTAAAATAACGCCCTTATTCACAAGCGCTGTTCTGACTCCGTTCCAATTGCCAGTTAACTTTTTCGGCGACTGACCTTCAGGTGATACCTGTCCCCAAATAATTGGCGTTGTGAACAAGAATAAAAGAAGGAAAATTATATTTGAAAAATATCGTTTCAGCATTGTTTCCTCAAAAAAATAATCGCACATTAATGTCAATAAGTTTAGAATGTAAGCACTTTCAAAAAATCACAAACAACAAAATAAAAAATGACTTAAAATCATAAATTTATGCTAAAAACAAATGGGTGCAAATCCATAATTTCGGACAATCTAATTATAGACATAACCGGGAGATTGTTATTATCGCAGAATGATTTGTAGCAGAATAATTTTTATTAATGATGTAAGTTCTAAAAACACTATAGGTTAGCATTTGAGCATTCTAATCGGTTATTTCATCTGTCAACTTGGATTTTGACAATATAATACTAATCATTTTTTTGTTTTTTATTATTCTGCTAAAAATTATTCTGCTATTTTTAAAATGATCCGAAATTATGGAATTGCTCCCTTAAGATTTGGAATTTGAGATTTATCCCGACGGAAAAAATCAGGACAAGTTTTGGAATTTGGTTTTTGTGATTTGTTATTTGCGCTTTAGCGTACTATGGTTCTTTAATCTCCAATCGCTTAATCATTCGTCTTAATGTGCCCTTATCAACATTCAGTTCACGAGCCGTTGCCATTTTTTTCCAGTTATTTCTGATCAACGCACCTTCAATTGCTCGTTTTTGTATTGCGGTAAGCGTTAAACCTGCGGATGTATTATCAGCCAGACTAATATATTTTTCTTTGAACGGTTCCGGTAGGTGCGAAACCTGAATAGTTTGGTCGCGGCACAAAATAAAAGAGTACTCAATGATATTTTCCAATTCACGAATATTGCCTGGAAAATCATGGTTCATCAAGATCGTCAAAACCTCATCTGAAATACCTGTTACATTTTTGTTTTTTAGTTTATTAAAACGATTTATGAAATGATCAATTAACAATGGAATATCTTCTTTTCTTTCTTTGAGCGTTGGCAATTGAATTGAAACTACATTTAGCCGATAATATAAATCTTCCCGAAATAGACCTTTCTTTACCAATGTTTTTAAATTTTTATTCGTTGCTGTAACGATTCGAACATTTGACTTAATTGACTCGGTTGCTCCCAAAGGCTCGTAAGTTTTTTCCTGAAGCACCCGCAATAATCGTATTTGAAGCGCTGGCGAAACATCACCTATCTCATCTAAAAAAGCTGTACCGCCTTCTGCCAAAGCAAATCTTCCCGGTTTATCTTTTTTCGCATCCGTGAAAGCGCCCGCCTTATACCCAAACAACTCGGACTCTAACAGTGTGTCCGGAAGCGCGCCACTATTCACCACTACCAGCGGTTTATCTTTTCGATTACTCAAATTATGTATCGCACGCGCAAACAATTCTTTGCCAGTGCCGCTGTTACCTTGAATTAGTACGGTACTATCGCTAACTGCAATGTCGGGAAGAATATCAAATATTTTTTGTATTGATGGACTTTTGCTAATGATGTCTTGATAAGAATATTGTTTTTTTAATTGTTTTCTTAACTCGGTAACCTCTGTTTGATCACGAAATGTTTCTATACCACCGATTATGTTACCATTTTCATCTTTTAATGGCGCCGCGCTTATACTTATTGGTATTTGATCTTCATTTGAGTTTACGATGTAAATTGATCTGTTTGTAATCGGTTTGTCGTCCCTGATACTTTGCCTTAAGAGACAGTTGCTATCGCAAATATTAGAATGAAAGACATCACGGCAAGTGCTGCCGATGGCATCTTCCCTGGTAATTCCGGTAATTATTTCAGCCGCACGATTAAAAGAGGTAATACGCCAGTCGCAGTCAACCGTAAAAACGCCGTCTGCAATGCTGTCTAAAATAACATTTGTGTAGCTTTCCGGTTTTGTTGTTTTAATGATTTTCATTGATCTATCAGTTTCCTGCTAATTTAAACTTTGGGCTAATCATTTTTTAAAACTTAACCAATTTATATGTATAAGTAAACAAACAGTTTCATTTCAAATTTTTACTGTTTTTTACATTAGCACAAACCGCAGGACTTAAAGTCAACCATTTTGGATTAAAAAAGGAGGTTTTCATCCATAATAAATAATTAAAATCCTGCGGTTGTGTACTTAAAATAAAAATATTAATTTATTTCCATTTATGATGATGTCTCACCAAGTATCACTTTTCCCTTGAAAACTTTATAGGCATAATGGGTTTTAAATTCAGGCTCTGATACAAGTTCCTTTAATGTTTTGCTTTTTAAAATATCATTAAATGCTTTTTGTACTTTTCCCCAGACCGAATGAACCGAACACCAGGGAATATTATCACACATATCAGAATTTATGAGACATTTATTCAAATAAATTTTACCTTCAGTCGCTTCAATTATATCTAACAGCGTTATTTGATCTGCGGGTTTAGCCAACATAATTCCGCCATGCACACCTCGAGACGAGAAAACCAATCCTGTCCTTGTTAAGTTGTTTATTACTTTTCTAAAAAAACTTTCCGGGATATTCCAGGCTTTTGATATTGTAGAAATTTGCAAAACGCCATTGCCCTCATTGGCAGCCAAGTGAAGCATTGCCCGAATTGCATATTCTGTCGCATTTGATATTTGCATCGTATAGACCTTATATATTAGAATAAATTAAATCTGAACATGGTCTTTTTTGTTATGTTTTTAGATAAAAAAATTTTGACATTTCAGGTTTATAAACTATAAATTTTTATAATTAACATTATTTCAGACCTCGTAAATAGGTGATAAAATAACAAGGATTTTTTGACAGTTTCGATTAATTTAATAATTGATTTTGGTCATCTTGAACTCACCCCCGGCCCCTCTCTTAAAAAGAGAGGGGAGTAACATATTGAATTATAAACAGATAATCCTTGTTAAGTCTTTTAAACCCCCTTCTCTTTTCAAGAGAAGGGGGTTTGGGGGATGAGTTTTAAATAGTAAATGCTGAAAATTTAAGTTTTTTCGTTTGTCTGAAATCTTAAAATATCAAATTTTCTTGCAACCTTCAATAAAATAAGGGATTGTCGTTATTAAAAATTCCTTGGTTTGCGAAGTCTGTATTTATAAGAAATTTCGTTTTCTTTTTCTAAATTGATGACGACCCTGCCCTTGATTTCCTCTGCATCCTGGCATGACAAACGATGAGGAAAACAGTCTGTCTGATTGAAAGGCTTCAAAAACATCTTTTACATCTCCGGTTATCCAGGGTATCACTTGAATCTTTTGCGCATTCAGTAACCTTCGCGTGCAGCCGCTTATAGCGCCGCATATCAGGACTGTTACTTTATGCTGCTTCAATAAATGTATTAGTTCATTTGGAGAATGGTTGTTTATTGGAATCGTCTCTAAATTATCATCTTTTGTTCCTACCGATTGAATAATAATAAATCTGTTTGATGATTCAAACAGTGAGGCGACTTTATTTCCAAATGTTGCCAGAGCGATACACACTTATTACTCTCCTACTTATTTGAGTTTGAATATGCAATATTAATGCCATGCTAAAACCATATCAGATAAGGACTAAAATATCAATATGTTACAATGCCTTTTAATGATATTCAATACGCTGCAACGGGAGCAATTTAACCCTTTTTTGGAATTATAACAGGGGGGCATGTTGCACCCATTCTGTTTTTGGATTTAATTGCGAGAATAGACAATGAAAAGTAATTTGTATTTCAATTATTTTTGCTTTACTAAAAAGTCCCCCTTACGAACGCCAAGATGATTTGCCACGTGATCGCATTTTGCCATTAACAGGAAAAAGATGTTCCTGTCACAGCCGCTTAAGCTCTCATAATTACCCTGCCCTTTAGAAATGATCAAATCAGCTTTGTTAAAAATATTCTGAAATTCAATCGAGGTAGTTTCTAAAATCGTTCCAGGCGCATCATCATTATTGGAAATGACATGAGCAATTTTATCAATTCCAACCATCTCGGCATCTTCTTCTGTGATGTCGTTAATGATCGGCGCGCCGCGGACAGCAAAATAAACATTTTTATGTTGAATGGTTTCCAAAAATATTCGATCCATCACAATTTCACCAGCATTATCGCCAAGGTAAAGAAGCACATCAGCAGTTTCAAGATTTGCCTTCAAATTTTGAGAATGATCCACTGCCAATTCGACGGATTCTGCTTTTTTTAAAGTATCATTTATGTCGAATGAATTATTGGGGCCAAAGTCAATGACGTTGCCAGCAATGGTCAATCGTAAAGCAAAATTGAAGGGATCTGATGCATTGGCTGTTTTTTCTTTTAAAGCCGGATAATATTCCAACATTAATGAATTGAATTTATGTTTAATTTCTTTGTAAGGGTCAGGATTGTTTAGTACATGGCGGATTAAACGATGCATTTCCTTTCCCAGCGCTGGTGGAGATTGGTCAAAATTAACATCGGTGAGAAATTTTAGCAAACCACGCATTGCCTTGTCTTGTTTTTCCTGAGAAATAAGTCCCTTTTTAAACAGCGTAATCAGGCTGCCAATAGCACAGGGGATGCAATCATAAGTTACTTTCAGCGGTTCTTTAGGTACTTTGTTCACCTTCATCCTTTCAGTTGTTTAAAATAAACTTCCATTCTATCAAACGCTGTATTGATCATCTCTTCAGGCACACAAAATGACAATCGTAAGTGCCCTTCACCAGTTGGCCCAAAATCCACGCCTGGTGTTGTGGAAACTTTTGCTTCTCGCAACAACTTTTCACAAAATTGTTGTGAATCTTTTCCTTCTTCCAAAAAAATTTTCGGGAACATCAAATAAGACCCTTCAGGCTTCTGGTATTCAAAAACCGAATCCAGCCTGTCGAGACGCTGACACATTAAATTTCTGGCTGACAAATATTTTTGTCTGAATTCTTCGATGCACTGCTGGGAATTTTTTAAGGCAGCCAGCGCGGCATATTGCGAAACAACCGGCACACAAATGGCAAACGGAATATGGGCTTTGTTTATTTGTGGAATTATTTCTTCATCAGCGATTAGGTAGCCAATTCTCCAACCGGTCATGGCGTAAGATTTTGTAAACGTAAAACAACTCACAACATTCTTTTGCATTTCAGGGATGGATCCAATGCTGAAATGTTTGTGGTTTTCAAAGGTAAAATATTCATACGCCTCATCAGTTATCACCATTAAATTATGTTCCAGGGCAATCTCTGCCAATTGTCTTAATTCCTGTTCACTGAAAACAGTTCCGGTGGGATTGCTTGGCGAACAATACAAAATCGCTTTTGTTTTGGGCGTAATCGTTTTTTGAATTCCTTTGATATCTAAACGGAATCCATCTTCTTCAATTGTCGGAACAAAAACCGGCACACCCGATGCCAGAACGACTTGATTAATGTGAGTCGAATAGGTGGGAGAAGGTAAAATCACTTCATCCCCGGGATCGACGGTCGCCATTATTGCGGCAGCCAATCCTTCAATCGCGCCAACGGTGACGACAACTTGAGAAATGTTCGCTTCAATGTTATTATCCCGTTTGAGTTTTTTAACAATTTCCTGGCGCAATTCAACCAAGCCCGAACTCACAGAATAACCGTCAACCAAACCATTTATAATCGCACTGATTGCTGCTTCACCAATATGGTCAGGCGCGCCGGATGTCGGCTTTGCCCAGGATAAAAAAGCGACGTCCTCTATTTCTTTTGATAACCGGGTCATTTCGTGAATGGCTGATTTTGGTATGTTTGCCACTCGGTTTGAATGATTCATTCTTGTTTACTCCCTGAAATTTGGTATTTAGAGATCAGCTTTACTAAACTTTTAAAGTTTAGCAGTAACTTTTCAGTTTAGTCAAAAGATGTCATTCTGAGGGAGCTTGCGACCGAAGAATCTCGATTTTTCCTACAATTTTCTTATTTAACATGAGATTCTTCACTTCCCAACATCGAAAATCCCCTCCCTCGTTCAGAATGACATCTATTCAAACAATTGCTGAACAGTTACGTTTAGTAAAGCTAATAAAGCTATTAAAATTTTCCTTGATTATCTTCAGTAGATGAAACAAAAGTACCGCTTGTGTTTATAGTATTACCAGTTGAATCTTTGTTTTTTTTGCCTATGCAGTTACCTCATTATTTTTAAAGGATTAATGATTTTCTTCCTTCGCCTTTGCCTCTGCCTTCGCCTGCACTTTAGTGCGCTGGGAGTATTCCATCCAAAATTCATTCTTTACATAATTCCCAAATAACCAATATTGTGGCACCAAATTTAGAGATAAAAGGGCCATGGTTTGTTCTGGCAGGAATTAGACGGTAAGAACCGCGACCGTATTTTTTACCATCGCTTTCATATTCGCCATCAAGCACAAAATGTTGTTCCGTTGCAATGTGCGCATGCCCTTCTAAATCAAATCGTGCTGGTAATTTTAGCAGAAAAGTTTGTGATTCTCCATGTTCCCGCAGCATTTTAATTTGTGTGCCAGCGGGATATCCAATAGCTTCACCCCACTCCATTTCCTGGTAATTTATTGATAATTCTTTCATGATAATACCTCCTTATTTCATTCTTTGCCTTAATAATTAAAAACATGCTAAGACCAAGACAAAGGAAATGCTCACATTTTCCTTACTAAAACCAGGACGCCTACAATCCTGATTTTTTCCAAAAATTAAATGCTGGCGTCTTAGCCTTAGCAATTTTTCAATAAAATGATTCGGACAATTTAGGGGGTTGGATTAAATAACTTCCCCATTTCAAATTTAAATTGTGTTGTAAATCAACAACTTACAGATTTAATAGGAGTAATTTAATTTATCCAGTCCCCTAAATAATTATTTGCCGGTTTTTTCTTCCATTTCACTAATTAGTTTGTTAATATTCTCAAGCGAATCTTGAAAATATTTTGCCTGATATTTCAAATAGTCCAATTCTTGTTCCGGAGTTGTCTGGGAAGCCAACGGCTGTGCTCCATACGGCGCTACAAAAGGAGCTTCGCCATAACGAACCCAACCAGGAAGCCCTGTATAATAATACATATTGCGATGACCTCTACCACCGCCACCAAAGCCTCCGCCTCTTCCAAAACCTGGGGTGGCATAACCCGGAACATTGTAACCAGCACAATATCCAGCGCCTCTACCTGTCATTGATCCCATTCCTCTGGGACCTGTTCTATCTCCACCTGGCATAATTATCACCTCCTTCCGATGTTTTTTGTCATAAAAAATTTAGGTTTTCGCTAATTAGAGCTTGAACGTAAGCTCAATATTTTTGAACAGTCATTGCGAGTCCTGATTTATCGGGGCGAGGCAATCTCTTTAAAAATAAGGGATTGCTTCGTTGCTCCGCTCCTCGCAATGACAGAAAAAACGAGAAATTAGGGGTTTTCGTTCAGATATAAATTAAGTGACTGGGAGACAAGGAGAATATTGGGGACATCTCTCCCTATCCCCTTGTCACCATGTCGCCTTGTCTATTCTTATTTCCAACCCAATTACTATATTAGCCAATTACACAACAACCAATTATCTTCTAACCCTTCTTCCTTGCCCAGGCCCCATTCTTTTCCCTGCCCAAACAGGAACACCATTCTCATTTCTAATTACCAATTTTTTCTTATTATAAGTAGCATCTTTTGTTATAAGCAAAGGTTCGTTTTGAAAATTAATTCGAGACCCGGTAACAGTAAGCGATTCACCTTTTTTAAATTCTAATTTCTCCTGTACCAAATACCAGTCAGGAGCAAAATAAATTTTCAATTCCTGCTTTTTATCCTTTATCGTTAATAATGTCCCCGAAAACCGACCATAGCCTGTTTGTGCTTTTTCGATTTTTGTAATTTTGCCTGTTACCGTTTCCACTGTTTTGGTATCGTATAATCTGGTGATGTTGCCTCTATTTAAGCCCCTGCCTGGCTGGGCAAACAATTGTGTGAAACCAAATAAAATTACCACCATCAAAATTTGAAATTTTAATAAATTTTTCATGGCACATCTCCTATTATAATTATCTTTTTACAGAACGCATACTCAACAATTTAATTCCATTGATCTGTTTAAAAGTTGCACCCTGGCTAATTGACTTAATAGCCGCGTCTGCATCAGTAACTTTGCAGCCGGAAAGGACATCCAAACCATAATCAAACAATAATGGCAGCATGGGAGTGGATGCGCCCAACATGACTTTAAAGGCATCGGCACGACAATATTTTAATATATTTTCCAAACTATGATTGATCAGCGTTGTCGCCGAAATGCCGATCACATCGCATTGCGGCAACATTTCCTTTATTTCAGATTCTGGCAAATCCCCTTCTTGTAAACGCTTTTCAAATACCCAAAACTGTTTAGCTTGTTGTTTGAGTTTTGGCGTGAACGGGAAATGCCCGATGATGCCAATGTTTTTATTCTTTCCTTTTTCTGCAATGATATCAAAGGCATTTATCGGCGCACATTGGTCTTCGTTAATTTCAATTAAAGAATTGATTGTGGCTAACCCGACACAAGCTTCCAGCAAACGACTTGACAAAACGTTTCGCGCTAATTCAGCAGCGCTTTTTTTGTGAAGCCGTCCCACATCACGAACCTGGTTATCGTGATGCGGAGGCGGTTCACATAGCGTTGAAGCTAATCCGCATCCATTGCTGACAACAGCGGTCCAATGAATGCCGATTTGCACCTTCTTAATTGTAGAGTCCGTTTCAACCGTTTTTAGAATATCATGCAAAATTTTCAATATTTATTTCACCTATTGTTTTGTCATTGTTGCGCCGCATTTAGGACAACTCACCTGGTTACAGGGTACTCCCTGTTGATGTATCGCAGTTGCTCCGCATGACGGACATACACAATCACCGCCTGGACCAGAGCCAGGTCGTGCGCCGCCCATTCGTCCTCTGCCGCCGCCGCGTCCAGCTCCTCTTCCAGTACCTGCTCCCTGACCCGCAGGTCCTGTACCGTCTCCTCTTGGCATAATTCTCACCTCCTCCAAATTTTAGTACTATTCTTTATTGTAATAGTTCACCACCTTTGCAGTTCCTCCTTTTGATCTCAGAACAAAGATTAACGATTTACGATTTTAGAAGTATATTGTTGATTTAATGACTTCTGTTTTTTTATACCCCATTCCTTCATAAATCAAAAATCGTTAATCGTTATTCGTAAATCATTTTTTGTTCACATAACAATAAAAAATAAAAAGTGAGGTGAACTATTACTCTTTATTTAATTATTTTGCCATTTTCACCGATCCGTTAATTTCGATTACCCTGCCAACTCCTGACTTAATAAACCTATCCCCAAAAACTTGTGCAAAAATGTCTATTGCTTCTTTTCCTGTACAATGACTGGGAGCAACATTTTTCACATCAAGCTTATAAATTTCATTGACTGCTTTTGTGATTTCTTCCCGATTATCATTTTTTAAATGAAAGCCGCCCATCACTAAATACATCTGATCTGTTGATAAAATGAAATGCGCGTGTCTCAAAATATTCACGATTCCAGGATGAGCGCAGCCAGTAATAACCACAATTCCTTCAGCGGTGCGGATAGCGAGAGATTGCTCTGCTATTTTTCCCTTTAATTCGCCGAGTGAAAATATGCCGGTTGCAATCCTGCGAAACAGATCAACCCTGATAACTTTTGCGCTGGTTTTATTTATTTCCTTTTCAGTTTTATTAGTAAATGAATTCAAAATAAATACTTTGGCTTTTGAATCTGCGACATTTAAAAAATCAGCCAATCCCCCCACATGATCCCAGTGGTCATGAGAGATAATTACTGAAGTAATGGAATGAGGATCAATTTGTAACTTCTCCATATTCTGAAGTAGAATTTTGCCATTACTTCCCGTATCAAACAGAATTGTATCGCTGCCTGTTTTAATGACACAACTGAAACCCCATTCTGTTTTTAGCTTTGGGGAATAGCTGATGTTATCAAAAAGGACTGTTAGTGTAATTTGGTGTTTTGTAGATTTTTTATTTTTCATTTTAATATAGATTTATCGGTATTATGCAAAAAGTAGCAGTGGCAGTAGCAGTAAAAAAACAAATGGGCTATTATTACTGCCACTGCCTCTGCTACTGCCACTTGCAACTTGTCACGCTATAGTATTACAAGTAAAGTCTTTGTTTTTTATGCAAAAGTTTTTTAATAAAGATCAATTACTATTACAACGAAAAGGCTGAGGCGAAGGCTAAGGCAGAGTAAGGTAGAAGATAAAAGGATTAAGGATTTTTTTCCTTCGCCGTTGCCTCAGCCTTTGCCTGCACTTTAGTGCGCTGGGTTGTGCTTCATCTTTGCCTGCGACCTTTGCCACGGGAGCGTCGCCTGCCCCCCCTCCCGGAATTCATAATATTTTGTTTTGTCGGCGGAGTTGAACGGTTCGCATTTTCCAATTTCGAGGAGAGTAAATCTCCCACCTTTGTAATCACCAACGGGAGAAGCGCGCTCCCAACTGCGACCACACTTGATTTAACAGCAGCCAAAATCGATTGTCTCGGTGATGAATCAGCCACTATTGGATATTCCTGTTCTTTTGTATGCTCTACCATGATCGCATTATCAGGACAAACATCAAGACACGCCCCACATTCTGTGCACCTGGTTTGATCAATTTGCGCCTTATTGTCTATTAAATAAATGGCGCCGATTTCACAAATTTCCATACAGCTCGGACAGCCGTTACATTTTTGTTGATCTATCACATACATCTAATTTCCGCCGCCCATTCCAGCATGAGCAGGCCCGCTCTGGCTGATTTGTTTCAGTTCATTATTTTTAAAGGCATCAACTGCCTGCTGAACCGATACTTTATTTGCAGTAAATACATTTATCTCCGCAGCAGCCAAGGTCTGAAATGCATTGGGACCCACATTTCCGGTAATAATTGCCGTTACACCCTTTTCGCTCATCAATTGACTGGTTTGGATGCCAGCGCCATGTTGTGCCCCGCCAGCGCTCTTGTTGGATACTGCTTCAAATTCCATTGTTTCTGTATCTAAAAAAATGAAATATTGTGCCCTGCCAAATCGTGGATCTACTAAAGATTCTAAATCTGCTCCTAAAGCTGAAATTGCAATTTTCATAGTTTTACCTCATTTAAATATTTATTAGAAATTACGGTTTCTCTTTCCAAATTGATGTCGTCCCTGTCCTCGATTTCCCCTGCAGCCAGGCATAATAAACAACGGCGAAAAAATCCTGTTTGATTGAAAAGCATAAATGACACTTTTAACATCTCCGGTTATCCAGGGAATCACCACAATTCCCTGTGCGTTCAGCAGCCTTCGCGTACATCCGCTAATAGCGCCGCAGATTAAAATTTTTACATTATGCTGCTTCAGAAGATTTAATAATTCATTGGGTGAATTATCTATTATGGGACTCACCTCTGAATCTTCAACATTGTATGTGGGTGCATGAAAGACAACAAACCGATTTGATGATTCATATAGTGAAGCGATTTTATCTCCAAACGATGCTAATGCGACGCACATTCTTCAATCTCCGGATTATTTTGTAATGAAAAACGCAAGATTAATGCCATCATTTTATGTCGTCTTGTAACCACTTCAATTTTAAATAATTAATGTTGGTGTTGAGTAAGTGTTGTGTTTAAATGCGGGGGCATTATGGCGCTTTATGTCGGCAAGCATAGGGGCGAATTGCGCCCATTCAATTAATATGTTAAAAAATAATAATTCCTTCTCATTTAACTTGTTAAGGTTTAGTTTGTAATATTGCTTGAGCAACTTTTCTGCCACAAATTCCACGTTTTAAATAAAAGCGGCAGCAGCAGTACCACAATCATTAAACATTACTCTGAAACGACTGCTACTGCTACTTTTACATTTTAAACCTTAACAAGTATAAAACACCTTCTCATAAACCCGATGCTTCTTATACCACTCCACACCAATGGCTTTCATATCACCCAAACTTTTAATATTTTTTTCTTCGATCTGAACAATATCAGCGTGCTCAAAACCATATTGTTTCACAGTATTTGCCATCTCTGTGTACAGCACAGCATTGGCGCCCACGCCCCGATGACCCGGCAATAAACCTGTGCCGTTAAAATTCACCCAATTCGTCCGTTTAAATTCCCTTTTTAAAGTTATCCAGCCAAAAGGAAAAATACGCCCCTTTGTTTTTTTGATGGCAGCCGATATATCCACAAAAGCGAACAGGAATCCAATGATGTCATCTTCTTTCATCACTAATTTGATCAACCTGGGATCAGCGATGGCTAACAGTTTGTCGGCAATAATTTCTGCTTCTTTTTCACTGATGGGATAATGTTCAAAATTGTCAGAGAAAGATTCATTGTAGAGTTTTTGAATGCGGGGGATCCATTGTTTTAATTCTTTTTTATTTTTAAATGATTTGATGCTGAAATTACGTTTGGCTTTTACTTTTTCTGCGATGTCATAAAAGCGTTGTGGGAGTTTGTGAGTGCCGGGAAGATAACCGGAAAAGTAATCGGTCTTTTTATCATAACCCGCTTGTTTGAGCAACGCATCATAATAAGGAAAATTATACGAAATACCAATCGCCGGTCTGTGCTCAAATCCTTCAACCAACAACCCGATTCCATCTCCCTGCATGAAACCCATGGGTCCGATTATTTTGTTCAATCCACGCTGCTGTGCCCACTTTTGCCCTTCATCAAAAAGCGCCTGTGCTGCCGATGTATCTTCTACTGCTTCAAAATAATAAAAAAAAGCGGTTTTTTGTTTTTGAAGTTCGTTGAATTTTCTGTTGTCCAGAACCGCTAATCTGCCCAGCGTCTGGCTTTTGTTTTCAGCTAAAAAGAATTCTGCGGTAGAATGTTCATAAAATGGGTGCTTGTTCCGGTTCAGTGTTTTTGCTACATCAGAGATAAATGGTGGCACCCAGTAAGCGGATTCTTTATATAGTTCAAAAGGGAACTGAATAAATTGATTGATGTCTTTTGGATTATTGGTATTGATTTTTCGGATTTTCATAATCCTCCTTGCTGTTTAAAAAATTCCACCATAGCTTCACGAGCTAAAGAAATATTTGGCAGTACATCAATACGTTTAAGAGAAATGTTTAGATCATAGGTAAATCTAATAAGTAATTGATAAAGAAGCTCATTGCTAACCAGTATTTTTTTTGGTCGCAATTGTATTTTTGCAAAAATTTCAGCTACCTGGTAAGGAATATTTCCCCACAATGCCTCTAAAGTTGGTAAGGGTTGCAATAATTTATTTTCTATTATCATCCCATTATCTGCGTCAAGTATCATTAAAGCATAAGGGAAAAAAGGTCTTTTGCCTTTTTCTTTAACAGGTTTTGATATCATAAATAAATCGATTTCTAAAGCAGCTGCATTGGGAGCCGTTGTTTTGAGAATCTTTATGGCATTCTTGTTTTGCGGACAATCGAGCTTGATTTGCGGGGAGGATGTTACCTTTAAAATGGAATCTTGCCAGATGAATTTATCGTTTTTCCTGACCTGTTTACGCAATAAATAATTCTGTTTGTCATTTGGTTTCAGTAAAGAGAGATCTTGTTTTACTCTGGGAGCTACATCGATCGTCTGGTCTAAAGCACATTGTAAAAAAAACATCTCATCCGGTTCCAAATACCAGGGGAAAAAACCGGGACGATGGCTTCGAAACATGGGCCAGGAATGTGTGCCTCTAAACTTAAAACCTGTCTTTTTAATCAAATCTCGATCTTTCGCGTCTAATAAATCCCGATCTTCCAAAACAGCCTGAAGATGAGGCATCTCGATCAATTCTTGTTGAGCAAAAACATCGATTGGTATTTGTTGCAAATCCCAAAATCTATGCAGTCCGGTTTCTCCTAAATAAACAGAAATAGCATAATGCTCGCCATTAGCGCCCATTACACTTACAAACCCTAACTCATTGGTTTTAGGATTTTGAACAGCAAAGATATCCTGCTCATATAACCATTCCCAGGGAGCAATCTCTTTGATTTTTATCATTAATTCAAAAAGCTTTTTCCACTCATTAATTATTGGTGATTTTTCCGACATTTTTAAGCTCCTTCATTTTTTTTCATCGGCTCACAGAAATGAACCGGTCACAGAAAAAAATTACAATATGCTCCGTCTAATATAGATATTTTCCCAAACTGCTATAACAATAAGATTCAGAAGCTGCGAAAGCCTGAACTGCTGCTCCCAGAACCATGGATTTTGCTGTTTCAGGAAAGCTTCCAGGCCTGAAATTGTTTTTGTTCTGTTCTTTAACAATAGAGCTAATAGGTCAGATTCTCTTAGCATACGAAAAAATTTTCCGTTTCTTTCTTCATCTTTAAAGAATACAGATAAGGGTACAAAACCTCCCTGCTTCTTTCTTGATGTGATTATTTCCGGTAATTTTTTCGAATATAGCGCTTTATGAAGGTATTTTCCTTTTCCTCGACCACGTATTAACTCTTTTAAATTACCCTTTATTCTCATTTGCCTGGGAATTGAATTCAAGAAACTGAATATGCCGGGCGTAAGGTAGGGAAAACTCAGGTTAACCTCGAACAATTCTGCCATCCTGCTCGCCTTAAAAAGGATCACTTCACTGATAGTATAGTTGATATCAACCTGTTGCCTTCTGTAATTAAATAACTTTTCAAGTGACCAGGCAGCTTTTACCTGAAAGTATTTTTTTTCGTCCGGTTTTATTTTTAGATCACTGGTTTCAAATCCCCACCTGTCTGCTTTAAGTACATTAAGAACCTTCTCGATGTAAAAATTGATTTTGTTAAACAGGGTAACGGATTTAATTCCCTGGTCAAAAACCTGAATAGACGTAATAACAAAGCAATCCCTGTTATTGAAACCAGGTATTTAAATCCTATCTCCATCCCTCCTGTCCCGAAAAACTGATCATTCCCATCTCCGCCCAATACGATGTCAGGATTAAACTTCTGAACTTCCTTCATTACAGAATAGTTGATCATTAAACCACTCTCCTGAAATGGAATACCGGTTTGGCGAACGATATCCGGCAGGAAGTTAATTTCACTACCATCGATTACATAATTATTCAATTCTGCATTAAAATGGTCTGCCATTATCTCAACAAATTCAAGTTCGCTAAAGGGATTATTTTTAAAACTCACTGTAAAAGCTGTAAGCTTACCATCATAGATTTCCCGGAGACCTGCAAGGTTTGCCCCGGAATCATAACCTCCGCTGAGAAGTAAAGAAATAGCAGTTTTATCCTTAATCCGTCGTTTGATTGAACCTTTATGTAATGAGGAATATATATCCATCAAAGAAGACTCATGCTCGGGCGCTTCAACTTTAGCTGCACAAAATTCAGGATATAAATTCTCTACTTCAACTTTTTCATTTTTGATAGTAAGCAAACAGCCAGGCGGGAGTCTTTTAATGTTCATGATCCCGGATTTTTCACTAGGAGTAAAACCATATTTCAGAAAGAAAGCCAGCGCTTTTAGATCTGGTTTATTATCAGCAGAATTTTTTTCTGAAACCGCTAACAGGTTATTTGCAAAAAACTCTTTGTTGTAAAATATCAGTGGACCTGCCCCTTTAAAATCCAGGAAGATAAGCAAATCACTATTTTCCTTAATAACAACAGTATAATCTCCATCCAGGTTTAAAAACAACTTTTTACCCTGAGTCTTATATTCATTTGCAATATAGCTGGCAGGATTATCATTTTCAGTTTCAGGATCAGGGAAAATTTTTCCTAAAAGCCAGACAAATAACGGCCCATCATTGAAATAGAAAAAGCCTCTTCCCGTATTGCTTGTCTTAACAGGCCCCGCTGTGAAAGAACCTGAAAATGCCGGTATTTTAGATGCTTTCGCCATGTTATTATTTGCTCCTTTTAGGTTAATAATTTGTAACTATTCTGTTGATCAAAATTTAACATCAGAGCTCGCACCATTCAGGCACAAGCGGAGACCGCTGAGGTTTTTTATGTAATTTTTGTATCCGCTCAATAATATCAGGAATTATAAAAAAATTCGTAACTATTCAGCTAAAAATAATTCTGGCGATATGGTACGATAAAAAATTATTCTGCTACAATTTAAAATTCTGTGTTTTTAATTATTCACATGGCTCGCTGAACAGTTACAAAAATTCCTTAAACCCCTTTGTTTTGAGTATAAGGGGTTGGATTCAATTTAATGTTTTTGTCGAAAAGATGTCCGAGATGCCAGAGATAACCGCGTATATATGCTAAAAAGAGATCGAGCCGTCCTTTAATAATAAATTGGAGCATATTTTTAGGACCAGAAATAATAACCTGGTAAATAATACTTAGAAAAAAGTTGAAACCTTTGATATTACGCCGTGTGTAAAGAATTCGATTACGCGTTATGTAGTATGTTTTCAGTGGACTCATTTTTCCTGTGCTAATCGACTCTTTATGATAAATAAGTGAATCCGGAACATACCATATTTCAAATCCCTTGCTGCTAATCCGTGTACACCAGTCCAGTTCTTCATAGTAAAGAAAATACATGTCTGCCATTGTCCCAACCTGCTGGATAACTTCCCTCTTTACCATCATTGCTGCGCCATGTCCGAATGGGGACTTTCGGGACGTATCATATTGTCCTGTATCTTTCTCCCTGTACCCGATGAGATTATTCCTTACCGTTATTTTATTAAGCGCTGTATAACCGGCAAATTGTATGGTGTCAGGTTGATAATGAAACCGTATTTTCGGACAAACCATTCCAATTTTATCTGACTCTTTGAGCTTCTCAACCAGGGGATCTAAAGTACCGGGTAAAACTTCCGTATCATTGTTAGTAAAAAAAACAAACTCTCCGCTTGCATGGGCAAGCCCAAGATTATTTCCCCCGGCAAAGCCAAGGTTCTGCACAGACTCAACAAAAATAACATCCGGATAATCCACCCTGATTTTTTCAATGCTCCTGTCCGCTGATCCATTATCAACAATGATTATCTCATACTGAGAATAATTCAGATTTTCCATGGAATCCAGCATCTCAAAAGTAACCTGGGTCTGGTTATAATTAATGGCAATAATAGAAACAAGTCCATTTATTTTTTTAGTCCTGTTCATAAATTTAAAACCTATTTTGTTTTGAGTATAACCCCTGCTCACATTATTAAGCAAGGCATAAATTCCGATAGCAATTTTTGTACCAGTTACACGAAGCTTAAACAAGCCGTAACTATTCACCGCCGGGAACGCAAAGAAAGCAGAGAAAAAAATATAGTAACTATTCAGCCTGGCTACTAATGTCATTCTGAGGGAGCTTGCGACCGAAGCACAGTCTGTATTTCCATAAAAAATATAAGGTAACTGTACAGGCATAGTCTGTACTTCCTTATTTTTTAAATGTAACTATACAGGAATCTCCCCAATATTCACACTTTTATTAAAGTGAGTCTTGAGACAAATATTTCACACAACGGAATCCAATATTATCAGAACGCAACATTGGTGGGCGGGCATCTCTGTATTGAAACCCAGCGCACTAAAGTGCAGGCGAAGGCTGAGGCAAAGGCGAAGGAAAAAATCTTAAACCTTTAATCTTCTACCTTGCTCCGCCTTAGCCTTCGCCTCAGCCTTTTCGTTGTAATAGTAATTGATCTTTATTAAAA
>JADHVV010000006.1 GCA_016783825.1 Candidatus Zhuqueibacterota bacterium
GCTGCTGAAGTTAAACGAAATGGTTTGGTGTTTATCGGTCCTGAACCGGAAACAATTCGTTTGTTAGGCGATAAAATGAGCGCCCGGGAAACGATGATCAAAGCCGGCGTTCCCATTGTTCCGGGTTTAGAGCAGGCTGTATCCACGATTTCAGAAGTGCGTGAGCAAGCTACCCAGGTTGGCTTCCCGGTTCTTTTGAAAGCTGCAGCCGGTGGTGGTGGTAAAGGAATGCGGGTTGTTAATTCAGAGGAAGAAATTGAACCGCTTTTTAAGATGGCACGTTCCGAAGCTAAATCCGCATTCGGTGATGATCGTATTTACATCGAAAAATACATAAAGAATCCCCGCCATATCGAATTCCAGGTTTTTGCTGACCAGCATGGAAACATCGTTCATCTTGGAGAACGTGAATGTTCTATTCAGAGGCGTCATCAAAAAGTGATCGAAGAATCGCCATCGCCCATTATCGATTCCGATCCTGAAATGCGGGAACGGATGGGAAAAGCAGCGATCAAAGCAGCGAATGCAGCCGATTATATCAACGCCGGTACAGTTGAATTTTTAGTTGACAAAGACAAGAATTTCTATTTCCTTGAAGTGAATACACGCTTGCAAGTTGAACACCCGGTGACAGAGCTGGTCACTGGATTGGATCTTGCCAAAGAGCAAATCAGAATTGCCAATGGTGAGAAATTAAGTTTTAAACAAGATGAAATAAAAATGAGGGGATCATCAATTGAATGCCGTATTTATGCTGAAGATCCGGAAAATAATTTCCTGCCATCGATCGGTTTAATCCAGAGTTATCGCGAGCCAAATGGTCCCGGAGTCCGGGTTGATTCAGGTTTTTCCAAAGGTGATACGATTTCCATTTATTATGATCCTTTAATTTCTAAATTAGTTACCTGGGGAAAAGATCGTTCTGAAGCAATTCAGCGGATGAAAAGAGCCTTGGCAGAATATCAAATCAGCGGCGTTCAAACCGTGATACCATTTCACAAAAAAGTCATGGATCAACCTAATTTTTTGAGCGGCGATTTTTCAACTCACTTCATTCAGGATAAAATGGATCAACTTGCTCAAACCAATTCCATTTCAGAAGAAGATAAAAAAGCGTTAGCTATTATTTCCTGTCTGTTTGATTTTCAATCGAAAAAGAAAAATCGGCGGATTATTAAAAAAGACAGGTTAAGCTGTTGGAAATATGAAAATAGGAAGATGAGATTATCTCTATAAAAAATCGACCACTAATTA
Organism: Candidatus Zhuqueibacterota bacterium; assembly: GCA_016783825.1. Lineage (GTDB taxonomy): Bacteria > Zhuqueibacterota > Zhuqueibacteria > Thermofontimicrobiales > Thermofontimicrobiaceae > Nigeripontimicrobium. Next base: position 1,255 of record JADHVV010000006.1, read on the forward strand.
CATGAATTTCACTAATTAATCTGTAAATAATATTTAAAAAAATAATTCGTGTAATTCGTGAAATTAGTGGTTCAGAAAGCATCGGAGTAAAAATGAATTACATTTCAAAAATTCAAAACAAAGAATATAAAATCAATCTAATGGAAAAAGAGGAAAACCAGGTTATTGCCGAAATAGACGGGGAATCAATCCCTATTCAACTCACTGAAACTGATGGCAGCCATATTTTTTCTGCAATGGTGGGTAATTCTTCATATGAATTGGAGATCAGGCGCAATGGCAAAAGCTATCTCCTATTTTATGATGGGATTTCCCTGGAATCTTTTGTTGAAGATGAACGAATGGCTCGGTTGAGAAAGTCAATGGGGCAAACAACTACGAAAATTTTGGAAAAAGAAGTAAAAGCTCCCATGCCTGGTTTGGTTGTTACAATTGAAGTTGAACCCGGACAGCAAATTAAAAAGGGTGATGGCTTGCTCATCATTGAAGCAATGAAAATGGAAAACGAAATAAAAGCGCCATTTGATGCAATAGTTAAAGAGATTAAAGTTGGAGAAAAACAAGCCGTGGAGAAAGAACAGGTTTTGATGGTATTTGCTTAAAGTAGTAGTAGCAGTGGCAGTTATATTTGTAGAACTCTAACCATCCTGCTACTGCCACTGCCTGTACAGTTACCTTATTTTTATTATAGTAATATAAACTGTGCAACTGCTACTTTTTTCAATGATGTCTCAAATTTAATTTTAAAAATTTTTCACAGTCTGTTTTCTTTATAAAATATTAAAGTCCCGAAACCGTCATCTCCCCTATCTTCACAGTTGGCCCGGTAATTGAACGATCAAACCGGAGATCATTTCCAACCATTACAATATCTTTTAACATTTGAGCCAAATTGCCGGAAACAGCAGCCTCTGCAACTGGGAAAATTACTTCTCCATTTTCTATCCACAATCCTGATACGCCTTTTGAAAAATCACCGGTTGCCGCGTTTGTTCCCTGACCCATGGTGCCTGTCAACAGCAAGCCATTATCCACAGACTTGATCATTTCTTCCGGTTCGTAATTACCATTTTTTAGATAAAAATTATTAGCCCCGGAAGCATTACCCGTAGATTTCACACTCAATTTGCGACCGGAGTATTCATCTGTCAAATAAGTTTTTAATATCCCGTTATCAACGACTACATTTTTCCGAACCGGCACACCCTCTTCGTCAAATGGTTTTGTCCCCGAAGCGCCGGGCAGCAATCCATCATCAATAATTGTTATGCCCTTGCTTGTGATGCTCTCCCCTATTTTGTCGAGGAGAAATGATTGTTTCATATAAATTGCTTTGCCGTTTATGCATTGATAGAGGAAGCCGAGAATAGTTCGCGTCACCCCGGGTTCCAATACCACGGGAACGTTTTGCGTTTTAACTTTTTTAGGATTCATCAATCGCGTTACACGATGAATTGCCTTTTGGGCTATTTTTTCCGGCTGCCAGAGGTTTTTAAAATAGCAACTATTATCGTACCAGCCGGCTTCTACTTTATTATTAATTCCACCAGCCTGTAAATGAACACCGGCGCCGCAGCTCGTCCGCTTGTAAGTACCACAAAAACCATAAGAATTCACCAAAATAGTTTCAGATGAAGAATCATAAAAAGTGGCGCCATAAGAATTTGAAATTCGCTGATCAGCCAAACAAATTTTTTCGATCTCCCTGGCAAATTCTATTTTCTTCTCAGGAGATAATTCATCCATCGATGGATCATAAATATTCAACTTTTTCCAGTCAGCCATTTCAATCGATTTATCAAATTCAGGCAAACCGGCATAAGGATCGGGACTGGAAAATTCTGCTCGCTTAATCGCATTTATAATCAAGTGATAAAGTGTATCTTTATTAAAATCGGATGAATCAACAATAGCAGTTTTTTTATCTTTTATTAACCGGATGAATATTTGTTTATCTCCTGCTTCTTCTAATTTTTCAATCTCACCATTGCGCACATCAACCGAAAATCCCCAACCTTGACCGATATGAACTTCTACTTCATCAGCGCCCTTTTTGGTAGTATATTCAACCAGGGATTCAGCCAGTTCGACTATGTTTTTTTCCATTTTGCTCATTGGCGTCCTCCAACAGTCATCCTGTCTATTTTCAATGTTGGGGTGCCTGCTGTTACTGGGACAGACTGACCTTCTTTTCCGCAGCTGCCTAAAAAATAACCCATATCATTTCCAATCATTGAAACTTTATTCAAAATCTGAACATTTGTACCAATTAAGGTAGCATTTTTAAGCGGATAAGTCAATTTTCCATTTTCAATTTGATATCCTAAATTCACTGAAAAAACAAATTTACCCGACTCCTCCACCTGACCACCCTGGTATGATTTCGCGTAAAAACCTTTTTTAACAGATTTAATAATCTCTTCCGGATCACTATTTCCTTCTGCTAATACTGTATTTGTCATTCTCGGTATCGGATTGAACTGGTATGACTGACGTCGACCGTTCCCAGTTGCTTCCATTTTCATTATCTTTGCTGATAATTTATCCTGGATATAACCAACTAATTTTCCATTTTCCACTAAAACAGTTTTTTTAGATTCCATTCCCTCATCGTCGATATTGAGTGAACCGCGAAAATTTGGTATGGTTGGATCCTCATAAATCGTTACAATATCGTGGGCAACTTTTTTCCCGAATTTGTCCGACATAATTGAAGTGCCTTTTCTGTTTCCGTCAGCTTCCAATGGATGCCCCACTGCCTCATGAATCATAACGCCACTCTGTCCCACACCGAGCACTACCGGTTGCTCACCTGCGACAGCATCCTTTGCGTCTAAGAGAATAATTGCTTCCTCCGAGGCTTTTTCACCAATTTCTTTTGGCGTACACATTTTTTTAAAATAGTCCAAACCAACCCTTCCGCCGCCACTATTTAATCCTGAATTACGAATACCATTTTTTTCTGCCAGCGATATTACGATCATTCTTGTTTGGGGACGGACATCGGAAATGAATAGACCATCAGAATTTATTATTGTTACATATTCAAGGGAATCACCCAACATAATCCGAACCTTATTAATTCTATTGTCATATTTGTTTGCGCCGTTATTTGCTTCTTCTACCAATGACAGTTTATCTGGAAAATGAATTTCTGCCATTGATTTATTCAAATCAGCCACTTGCCGATTCGGTTTACTCACAAATAAATTTGCTATATAATTATTACCAGGTTCGTTGGCAATTGCTGCGGCGGTAAGAGCGGCATTTTTCATTGCTTCAAAAGAAAGATCATTTGTGTAACCATAACCGGTTTTTTCCCCAGCTAATACACGAATGCCAACTCCGAGGGATATGGTTTCAGCAGTTTCTTTTATAATTCCTTCCTCCATATTGATGGAATTGGAAATTTTATATTGAAAATAAAGCTCTGAAAATTCTCCGCCTCGCGACTTGGCAATTGACAAAACTTTTTTTATCTCACTTTTTGTTACCCCAAACCACGCTTCAAAGGAATCCAATGCGTCAGCAGGAACTTTACTTTCCAGGAGCAAATCAGACCATAAAGAGGAACCTGCTACAGCTAATCTTGCAACACGCTTCATTAAAACTCCCTCCGATTAATAGGTATCACAATATCCTCAAAATAAATTTAATTTTACAACAATCAAATTTTTATTATACTATCTGATTTTGATAAATGTTTCAAGTCAAATTACCTACCTTCATTAAATGTGTCGTTCTTTTTGAAAAAACAAGAGTAGCCATTCAATTATTTTGCAGCCAACTAATCACATAAAATATCAAAAAGAAATAGTATTTCATTTTGAAATACTATAGTCACAACAAAATGAAATAGAGGAAATAAACTGATGACACAGAATGTGTTATTAGAAGAAAAGAATTAAACATTTTAAGTAAGGATATTAACCTTCAAGCCCATCTTCGTTCCATCGATGAATCTTCATCAATGTTTTTTGCGTATTTTTCATACGCATTCTGCACGTTTTTTCCAGTATTTAACTTTGGGTAAATAGGCATTGATTTTGAAACAGAGAGTCATCAAATATTATACTACTATTGTTAATAATAAATGCAGATCTTTAACTCAAATTGAATGCCACATAATTAGTAGATGGCACAAAATTTGTATAGCGCTATTAGACAAAATATGTATAATTTTCTAATTGCTTATGGAGATAAATTTTTATGACCATTCCAAGAGGCAAAATTGTATATGAAAATTTAGATTCATCTATTATAAATTTCGCCGAGTTACTTTCAAATTTAAACGCAACAGAATTTACAGGTTATATGCAATTTAATTTACCTGGTTTGGATGGAATTTTCTATCTTGAAAATGGTAAAATTACGGATGCTTTTTGTGAAAATGCAGACAATAAACAAATGGGACAAGACGCGGTTAATGAGATTATAGCAAAAATTAAAGTTAAAGAAAATAGTGGGAAAATTAACGTTTTTGAAATGCCAGGGGATATTGTCAAATTATTAGCCAACCTGGGAAAAGGAGAAATTGTTTACCAAGATCTCAGCAATGACTTTAGTAGTTTAGAAAATTTATTAACTAAATTGAAAAATGAAGGACATAACGGTTATTTGGAAATTAGTACGGATGATAAAAAAACAACCGCACTCATTTTCCTTCAGCAGGGTGAACCGGTAAAAAGCATTATGTCTACTCCAGAACATGTTGCTTCAAAACCAGTACAATCTCAAGATATTATCGATGTGACCTCAAAAACAAAAGTGACTTTTAATGTTTATAAAGCAGCGCTCTCCTTATCCGATTCCAGAGAACATCTTATTACCGTATACGAAATAAACGAAATTTTAGAAGTATGGGCTGCTATCATTAACGCAATAGAAAAACAAACAGATCCCAAAACTTTTACAAAAGTTTTCAAACAAACATTAATTGATAAAGCAGATGAATATCCGTTTTTGGATCCATTTGCAACAGAATTTCAATATGCTGATGCTAAAGCTTCCTTTGAGGGTGACGCGACCAAGGATTTCAACAAAGGTCTTGCAGAGTCTTTACAAATAACCATGTCAAACCTGGGCATACCGGGAGCAACAGTTAAAGAATTTCAGAATATCAAAAATCAATTTGCTGATATTATTAACAAATATTCATTTAACAATGAACTTAATAAACTCATCACTTCATAATAATATAAAAAATTTCTGAAAGGAATTTACAATGGCAGAATCATTAGCTGGCAATATTTCTGATATGTCCCTGCTTGAAGTACTAAAACTTTTCAATTCAGGGAAAATGAATGGACAGCTTACAGTAGAAAACAACAAAGAGCAGGGCAAAATTTATGTGAAGGATGGACAGTTAATACATTGTGAATCCGGCAGCAAATCAGGAAATGATGCTTTAATTTTTTTGCTGGATTGGGATGAGGGACATTTTAGCTTTGAAAATAATGTTGAAACACAGGAAAAATCAATATCAACACCAACAGAACAATTACTGTTGGATAGCGCACGCATGATCAACGAATGGAAGGATATTAAAAAAGTTATTCCTTCAATGGATATTGTTTTTCTGCTTTCGAAAAAAAGCAGTGTCAGCGCCATCAATTTGAAACCTGAAGAGTGGAAAATTCTGGCACAAATTAATGGCAACAGGTCTGTAAAAGAAATTGTTGCAGAAACAGGTAAAGACGAATTAGAAGTCGCAAAAGTTATTTTCCAGTTACATTCTGTTGGTTTGCTGGAGAAAGCTGAAAAAGCCGATAAATCAGCATCTGTATCAGTTGATGAAAGTTTTTTCAGTGAAATCGAAAAGGAACTTTCCAAAGCCATCGGTCCAATGGCGTCGATTATTATCGATGAAGCGATTGAGGATATCGGGCAAACGCGCAATGCTTTCCCAAATGACAAAATTGCGGATTTAGTTGAAAGGGTGAGTGGGGAGATAGAGAACGAAGATGATAAACTGAAATTTACGCAAATTATGATTGAATCATTAAAAAAATTTTAACAGACTTTAAGGAGATAAATAGATGAAGTGGACTATTGGAAAAAAATTAGCAATGGCATTTACTTGTATAATTTTATTGGTGATTCTTGTTACGGTAGCTACTAATTATTTTGGACTCCAGGTTGTTTTTAATGCCAATGAGGTTGTCGAACTAAAATTCCCATCTCTGAAAGCTTTAGATCACATGAAAATTCTTCTTTATGAAAAGCGTATTATTTATGAGCGTTATTTTTTCACAAATGATAAGATGCATTTGGAGCAATTGAAAAGCATTCAGGATGAGTATGGTAAGAATCTCCTTGTATATCTATCACATCCTTTAGATGAAAGCGAATGGCAGCTTATTAATAAATTTGATCCACTTGTAAAAAACTACTCTAATCGTTTAGATGATGCTGTTAGCTATTTTAATTCCAATCCTGATAATTTGGAAGGTACGATGAGACTTTTTGCTGAAGCAGATTTGGTATTTGATAAAGATATCATACCAACGATCGAATTATTACATGAATTTAAAAACAATGAAACCGATAAAATGGTTAATGATATTAGAAATAGCAGTAAAATTATTATCTGGGTAGTATCTATTCCATTTATATTTGTGATTATAGCCAGCGCTTTACTATCCTTTTTTCTAAGTAGAAATATGAGCCGTGCAATTATTTCGTTAACTGAAGCCGCAGATGCGATTAGTTTAGGAGATTTCTCAAAAGCTGTAACAGCAACAACCAAAGATGAGATCGGTGATTTAGCACAAGCTGTAGAACGAATGCGAGTGAGTCTCCAAAAGGCATTGGAACGTTTGAAAAAACGTAAATAGCTATACATAAAATTTATCATTCAAAGAGAGAATTTTTACATGAAAAAATTAAAATGCGTATTTGTTATGTTAACATACCTTTTAGTGGTTAACTGTGGCCTGGAACGGGAGCCAACAATTAAAATTGAAGGACTTAACCGTAAATCAAATTTGTTCATTGAAAAGAAAATCAATCAGTTGAAAAAACTTGCCAATGAAAGTATTATTGTTCAGGCGACCGAAGCTTCCAACGAAAAGAACTTTGATTTGACAAATGAAGAAATCAATTTTTGGGCTAATAATTGGATAGAAAATAATTCTGAAAATAATCCGCTGATCAAAGAGTTGCTTTCAAATAATTGTTCTAATTATTTGAAAAATTATCAAAAAACACATCCGGAAATATTGCAAATTTTCGTAATGGATAGTCAAAGTTTGATAGTTAGTGCTTCAAACATAACATCAGGTTATTTACATGCCGAAGAAGACCAATTCACCGAAATTTTTCGAAAATATACTTTTTGGCATGGGGGTGTGGAATTTCATGAAAGTAGTAAAACTTTTGGCATTCAAATATCTGCATCGATAAAAGATATTGGTGCTATTTGTGCGACGATAAATTTAAAATATATTACAAAACAATAATTACTTCAAACTATGAGAATAATTTATGGTAATTAAAGAACTTCTCGGTGAAATCCATTTAAAGATAGTATATTTTGGACCTGGATTAAGCGGAAAAACAACAAACCTGGAAAAAATGCATAGCAAATTGGGTCCGACTTGTTCGAGTGAACTAACAACAATAAAAACTCGAGAAGATCGAACCCTGTTTTTTGACTTTATGCAAATTAAAACCGGTAAAATTAATGGATTAACACCAAACTTTAACATCTATACAGTTCCAGGGCAGACATATTATAAAGAGACTCGACGTTTAGTTCTCGCAGGGGTTGATGGTATTGTATTCGTTGCCGACTCACAAGCCGATAGAATGGATTACAATGTGGAATCGTTTTATGACCTGAAGTCATTCTTAAAAGAGTTGGGAAAATCTTTTGATGAAATACCGGTTATTCTGCAATGTAATAAACAAGATACTGACTCTGCATTAAAACCGGAAGTTATCAAAGAAAAGCTTTCCGCAAATGGTTTAAAATTTTTTCCGGCATCTGCGATTCAGGGAAAAGGTGTTTTTGAGACATTAACAGAAATAATTGTACAAGTTGGAAAAAACTTAGAAAAATAATATAATAACCCAAACATTAGGAAATGGGATAAAATTAGTCCAATGTCATTAAGTTAAGGTGATGAATCTAAAAAAGTAGTAGTTGCACAGTTTATATTACTATAATAAAAATAAGGTAACTGTACAGGCAGTGGCAGCAGCAGGTAGAGTCTTTACTGCAACTGCTACTGCCACTCATTTCGTTTATCTTAATGACATTGATGTACAGGTTATTTAATCCCACCCTAAATTACCGTAGAATTAAAGATGAGGTGGAAAAATGATGTACCAGGGAAGGAAAAACCTTTTCGATGCAAGGTATAGAGATTTGGTTGATAAAGCTAAACCAAAGTCAAAAGCAGAAATTAAAGGTAACCTCCAATTTATTAGTTTAGGAACTCTTATTTCCATAAATTGTAATGAAAATCGTACTGCCCGTTTAGAAGTAATTAATAGTAAAACACAAGCAGACATCTATCTTGATAAAGGAAACATATCTCACGCTTCCATTGAATCAAAAACAGGTGAGGAAGCCTTTTACAAAATACTAAAAATAAAGAATGGCAATTTCAACATCTACCCTGATGAAAAAGCGCCAAAAGTTAGCATAAAATCGAACTGGTCTTCGCTACTTTTGGAAGGCACACGTCGGATGGATGAAAATACAGCCGCCCAGGATGAGAAAATTGACTGGGACAACTTTGTCATTGATGAATCCGGAGTTGAGCGAATAGAAAAAATTGATGAACAGGTGGAACGTATGGTTAAATCGTTGCGCCGTTTAGACAAAGTAGTTGGTTCAGCAGTGGTTTCATACAATTCAAAAATTCTGGCAAGTGATGGTGATTTTCATTCAAACGGTTATGCTGATTACGTTAATGCCATTGCCAATACAGCACAAAAATTGGGCAGTTACCTTGGAACAAATTACTTTAACCATGCACAAATAACTGATACTCAAGATACAATTGTTGTAAACCGGGGACAAGATTCAGTTGTAGTTGTAATCGAAGATAATAAAAATCATGATTCCATTTTAGAGGAAATTTCTTTAATTATTAAAAGACATCGATAGGCTGGGGAGGAAGACAGAATGATATTTCCAAAAGGGAAAGCAATTCATGAAAACTTAAATACATCTTTTACGAACTTCGAGGAATTACTTTCGGATTTAAAAACGAATCAAATTACGGGTTATGCTCATATTTCATTTTGGGACTACGAAGGTGTTTTATTTCTTGATTCAGGAAATATCATTAATGCGATTGAAGAAACCGAAAATGAAAGAAATGCCGGTCAGGAGGCAATAGATAATTTGTCTCAAAAAGTAAAAGAAAAAGACGGGCAAATCTCTATTTACAGCCTTACACCGGATTTGGTTTTAATGCTTTCCGGTTTGAGTGAAGTCCAACTTATCCATAAAGAGCTTACAAATGATTTTACTAATCTTGAAAAGTTAATCCAAAAAATAAAAGATGAGAATCAAACAGGATATCTTGAAGTTTTAGATCAGGACAGAATAAGTACAGCGCTCATTTTTTTCCAGCTTGGCGAACCGGTGGAAAGCGCAGTTCTTACAAATGGAGATACCATACATCATTCCGGAATTCATCCGCAAATTTTTGAATTCGTGAAAACAGATGATGCCATGTTTAATGTGTATAAAGCGATGCATAATCCAAACAGTACTAATTTTTATACCAGTGATAAAACGAAATTGTTCGGTTTTTGGAATGAGTTAATTGGCGCGATTGAAAGCAAATTTATACCGGGAACTTTCATTCCTGCATTTAAACAAGCGTTGATCGATCAGGCTGATAAATATCCTTTTTTAGACCCATTTACTAATGAATTTAACTATGCGGATGGTAAAATAACCTTCGAAGGAAAATTAAACGAAGGCTTCAATAAAGGACTTTCTGCGGCTTTAATAGATGTAACAAAACAAGCTTCCATATCTAATCTTAAAATTGATATTGAGGTAATAAAAAATTCCCACCAGGCAATGATCAGTAATTTTGGTCTCGAAACTATTTTGGAAGAACTTATCAAATAATTAATTTCATCACTCAAAAGGAGTAGTACAATGAATCAGACACTTGATGAAATAAGAAAAACAAAAGGAGTAAAAGGCGCATTCATTGCTAACAAAAATGGAAATGTTGCCGCAAGCTCCGGCGAATTGAAAAATATTCCGCTTAAAAGTATGGCAATTGATATAAAGAATTTACTGAATGACAAAAGTCTAAACAATAAGCAACCGGAAAGATTCCAATTCACTTATGAAAATGGAATAATTATAATCCATGTATTGAAAGAGATCGGTTTTATCGTGGTTCTATGTGAACCGAACGCGCTAAATGCCCTGTTGAGATTAACAATGAATGTTGCTTTTAATAAAATTAAAAAAGATAAAAACATATTAAAAAGCATTACAAATGCGTGATAAACAGCAACGAGGTCTATAATGTCAGAAAAATTGTTTTTAAGTTCAGAATTATCAATGAAATTAGATAAAATTGTAAATCAACTGATGGAAAAACTTCGTCCACGGTTTATAATTTTGGCAGATATTACCGGACAATTGCTCTCATCTTATCTTGCCAAAAAAGATATTGATGTTACAGGTCTTTCTGCGCTATTTGCCAGTAATATAGGAGCAACAAAAGCAATAGCTGAAAAACTTGACCAGACGGCAAGTTTCGATTTTATTTTGCATGAGGGAAAAGATATGAATATTTTTCTTTCAAAAATTGAAAAAAGCTTTCTTTTAGCTGTTGTTTTTAAAAAAACCGATCAAATCGGAATGGTTCGTCTGTTTACCAAAAAGGCATCTGAAGAACTTCAATCACTCATTAAAGAATACGAAGAAGAAAGACCAAATGCTGTTAAACAAGTATTAGGCGGGGAGTTTTCTAGTAAATTAGCAGATCAGCTTGCTAGTATTATTAATTAGACTTAAATTGATTTGCTTGAAATACACTCTAAGCATTTTAATTGGGAGTGGGGGACAAGGGGACATGGAGAAAAAAGATATTTCGTAACAGTTCACCACATCTGTTGATTCTGCTTTTGATTTCAGAACATGGATTAACGATTTACGATTTTAGAAGTATTTGGTTCTTTGAGTTCCTATTCTTCCAGCAGTACTTCTTCCTAAATCAAAAATCGTTAATCTTTAATCGTAAATCATTTTTTTATACTATTGAATCAGAGTGCTGAACTATTACGATATTTCATTTTCTCCCTTCTCCCACTCGCCTTGTCTCCTGCTCTCCTTGTCCCATGCTAAATGTATGATTACGAAATAAATTATATTTGATTAAACACCATGTGATCGGTTACCGTGTTCCGCTTCTATGGGCTGATAAAAATCAGCATTAATGAAGCATTGTTTGCCGCAGCGCTTTACGCCAACCTTCAAGTAATTCCAAACGTTTCTGTTTTTCCATTTCAGGATAAAAACTTTTTTTATATTTTTTCATCCTACTCAATTCATTCGCATTCTTCCAGAAGCCAGCCTTTAATCCTGCCAGAAAAGCAGCGCCCAAAGAAGTGGATTCAATTATTTTGGGTTTTAAAACAGTTTTATTCAAAACATCAGCCTGAAATTGCATCAGGAAATTATTTTCCACTGCGCCGCCATCAACAGAAAGCTCTTTTATTTTGATCCCTGTCTCCTGTTCCATCGTCGTAAAAACATCACAGGTTTGATACGCCATTGATTCCAGCGCTGCCCTGATAATGTGATTGCGGTTCGTTCCCCGTGTTAATCCAACAATTGTCCCCCTCGCCTGCATATCCCAGTGCGGCGCTCCCAATCCTACAAAAGCCGGCACTAAATAAACACCACCATTATTCTCCACTGATAAAGCAGCTTGCTCACTATCAGCTGCGTGTGTGATTATTTTTAATTCATCTCTCAACCATTGAATAGCAGCGCCTGCAATAAATATTGAACCTTCCAAAGCATAACACGGTTTCCCCATTCCATCTACCGCCAATGTCGTAATGAGTCCTTTTTTTGAAAAGATTGTTTTTTCGCCGGTGTTCATCAGTATGAAACAGCCGGTGCCATAAGTATTTTTTACCTGCCCTTTTTCAAAACATGCCTGACCAAATAATGCTGCTTGTTGGTCTCCTGCCACACCCAGAATCGGCACACCCTTAATCGCAGGAATAGATTCAGCAACACCGTAATCGTCAACTGATTTTTTTACTTCCGGTAATATGAAATTAGGGATATTTAATATTTCACAAAGTTCGTCATCCCACTTTTTTTCTTTAATATTATAAATCAAAGTTCGCGAAACATTTGTGAAATCGGTTGCATGCACTTTTCCGTTGGTCAATTTCCAAATGAGCCAGGTATCAACGGTTCCGAATAGCAAATCATCTTTGTTTTGATAATCAATATTTTCCAAGAGCCATTTAATTTTTGTTCCGCTAAAATAGGCATCGATTGGCAGACCCGTTTTTTCCTTAAAAGTAGCCTCATATTCTTTCAAGTCTTCACAAATATCTGCAGTCCGTCTGCATTGCCAGACTATGGCATTATGAATAGGCAGACCTGTTTTTTTATCCCAGATAATTGTTGTCTCTCTCTGGTTTGTGATCCCAATAGCAGAAATTTTCCCGGGAAATCTTCCTGACAATTCTTTAACGGTATCCACAACCGTATTCCAAATTTCCAGGGGATCATGTTCCACCCAACCTGGCTTTGGATAAATCTGCTTAAACTCACGGTACGCCTTTCCGATTAAGTTTCCGTCTTTATTATATAGTACGCAAGTGGTGCCGGTTGTGCCCTGGTCGGTTGATAGAATGTACATATTTTCTCCTGGTTATGTGCAAAATTAAGGTAATAGAATATTTTTAAAATGTCAACTAAAATTTTTTTTGACAATTTTAAAATATTACATTATATTAATTCTACTTTGTCAGATTAGAAAAATTAGTTTAAAATGTGACAAAGTAGAATTAACTTTGTTAATTTATTAAAATTATTAAATTATGGAGGGATTCCATGAAAGCTTTAAAAATCATCGGCATAATTCTACTTATTTTGGTTGTGCTAATTATTGTCCTGGGATTGATCGCCCCAAAAAAATATGAAGTTGAAAGATCAGTTCTCATTAATGCGCCAAAAGAATTAGTGTTCAGCCACGTGGTAAAATTCCACAATTGGAATGGTTGGTCTCCCTGGGCTGAAAAAGATTCAACAATGACCTATACTGTTGAAGGCAAAGACGGTGAAGAAGGTTCAGTTTACAAATGGGTTGGCGATCCAAAGATCACTGGTTCAGGTGAGATCACCAATACCGGTGTAACACCAAATGAAGAGATGGCATACCACCTGCATTTCATTATTCCTTTTGAAAGTGAGTCCGACGGTTACAACCGGGTTGCAGATGCGGAAGGCGGCACAAAAGCAAGCTGGTGCATGTACGGAAAAAATGCGTTCCCAATGAACATCATGTTCCTATTCATGAGCATGGATGCCATGATGGGACCGGATTTTGAACGTGGCCTGGAACTGCTAAAAGGAATTTGTGAAAAAGAAGCCGCAGTTGTTGCCAGTTACAAAATAAAAGAAGTCAATCTGCCAACAAAACGATATGCCGCAATTCAGCAAGAAATTGCTTTCACTGGTATGAAAGATTTTTTCATGCAAAGTTTTCCGGCTTTATCCCAGGCGCTAAAAGAGAATAAAGCCAGAATGATGAGCGCACCCTCAGCATTATATTTTTCCTGGGATGCGGGACTCGGTACGACTGACATGGCAGCTGCAATCGCTGCCAATCGTTCTGTTAGCGGCGAAAACATTAAAATGATCAAAGTAGAAGGTGGGACAGCATATTCGGTGGATTATTATGGGCCCTATGAAGGCGTCGGTCCCGCCCACATGGCGATTGATTTGTTTCTGAAAAAAAATAACCTGGAATTCAAACCGCCGGTCATTGAAGAATACATCACTGATCCGGGTTTAGTACCGGACAGCAGCAAATGGTTGACAAAAATTTATTATTTTGTGAAATGACTTATTCAAAAAGTTGCAGTAGCAGTTGCATTAGCAGGATTATTGAAATTTTACAATTATGACTGCCACTGCCTCTGCTACTGCAACTTATCGCACTTGGTACTATGTTAAGGTTTAGTAAAGCAAAAGTTAAAGATAAGATGATTCGGCAAAAAAAACAACTGTTTCGCATATTTTTTCTTGACATTGTTATTTAAAAAATATATATTAATGACTCTGTTGATTTTACGCCTACTAAAAATTAAATCATCAACATACTGTGCTATATATTTATATCATGTCCATATATTGAAGTTCAAATTCATAAAATGGACTAAATCAACAGAGTCATTAATATCTGCAACTCGATTTGACAAACAAAAAGCATAATCCTTTTTAAAAAGGAGCTTTTATGTTTGATCACAAACACTATCCTTATTCACTTGCAAGACCATATTTCTAATATTAGAAACATTTATGAAGGAGAAAAATTTAAAATGTCTAATAGTAGAAACATCAATCTCCGAGATCCAACGAAAAATGTCTAATAATAGAAACATACTTGTTTCTAATAGTAGAAACTTTTTCAAAATTAATGTATAAATATAGACGTTTATTTCTAATAGTAGAAAGTTAATTTTTAGGGAAAAAATAGAATATTATTATGTTAGCGCTGATAAAAATAGTGAATTAAATAAAAAATATGTGGTAACCAAGCAGCTGTAAACGAAAGAATCTAAAGTTGAAGGTTAGTGCTTTGGGATTACAAACGTAGGTCAGTGAAAGTAATTCCCCTCCTACTCCCGATACCACCCTATTTCAACAGAAGCAATTAAACGAAAAAATTTAGCCAGAAAAAAAATAAGGAAAAAAGCATTGAATTATAAAAAAATTTGTTCAGCGGATCAGTTAACATTCGGTTCGTCACTGGTAGTCCGTGCGCTAACCAGTGGCTTCACCTGACTTACCCAGCTAGCCGAAGCGCGATTTCTGAAATTTTGATTGTTAAATATGCTTCGTGCTTTTCCGTAATTCTGTGCGGGTGTGTCGGTAGTGGTTTTGCAATTTTTTATATCTAAACTATTTCATCTACGAAGTCATTCTCACCTGATTGGTTCTCTATTGTCCAGCATTGGAGAAATAATATGTACAAAACGCATTTTTTAACAGCCTTGTCTCTTCTCATTTTCTCGGCAGCCGGTTTTACTTCCCAAATCAAAAAGATCACTTTATCTGAATTGCACGCAAAAGCGGATCTGATCTTAATGGCGGAAGTTACAGAAGTGGTTGAAGATGGAAATCTTGATCATGTTACCATCAGGGCTGATGTGTTTCTCAAAGGCAAAAGTTCTCAGACAGTCTTTACTTTTACTCTAGTCACCCGTGGCGGATTAAAGGATTTTGATCCTTCTCTTAAAAAAGGAGACACCGGGGTCTTTTTCCTGAAACTCGGCAATAAACATGGGCTAGTGGAGAAAGCCTATTGGGGCAGCATTGCCACGTTTCAGAAAAACCACTTTGATTTAACAGATCATAAAGCTGGAAAAATCCCAACGATTATCACAAGTGTAAGTCAACCGGATACCACAGCAAAAAAATGGCTGATTTTAGAGAACGAACTTTACAAATTTCTTCGAGTTGGTTTTGGACATGAGAAAGAACAGGGACAGGGATTGTACGTATTTTCCAAAAAATATTCAGTATGGTTGAAGATTGAACAAGTAAGCATTCTTAACGCAGTATTTGGCAGCAGCCCGACTTTCGAACAATGTAGAAAAGCAAACGTGCCACCTCCATCTGTGGGCTGGGATTTCAGACCTTTCAAAAAGGATGATTTCATCCACATGCCGATTCGGTATTATGATTTTGTCTCTTTTCCTAACAATATTGCCTTTGACAAAAAAACAGGACTTTGGATTCTTTCTTTCATGTCTGGTTGGGATATCAAAGGAGCAAAAACAGTTCTAAAATTCAAGGATGCTGATCTTGAGACAGCATTTAAAAAAGTGAAAATCGGGGCTGCACCGTGTAAAATAATTAATGAATCAGATTTAAGCCAGGTAACTGCCCCCGCTGACTCATCCGTTGCAATCAACCTTTCTTCATCGCTCGATACTTGGCGTTCTTTTCGCATCAAACATGGACTTGTAAAGAACCTCGAAGAATATGAACGTGGATTTCGAAAAGGATTTACCAGCCCGCCAAGACTTGTGGATGGTTCGGCTGATTTCAACCTGGGACATTCTGATGGGATGCTCGCGAAAATGAAAATTTTTCCAAACATCGAATAATGCCGGTTTTAAAACAAAAATAAGGTTAAAAAATTTTCACTTGACTTTAAAAATAAAATATATTATATTAGCGTTCCCAAAAAATGGCGGCGTAGCTCAGTTGGTCAGAGCAGTGGAATCATAATCCACGTGTCCGGGGTTCGAATCCCTGCGCCGCTACTCATTTATGTGATGAAATTTTGATGAAAACGTAAACTTAATATGAAGCCTTTCCTTTGTGAAAGGCTTTTTTGTTACATTCTATTTTTTATTAAAAATCTTGCTAGCAGACACTTTTATAAAAACTGTTCTTTTTGATGATTTGTCATGCCCGAATGCCTGTATCGTTACATTATATTATAAAGGAATACAGACGATGCCTGTACAGTTACATTATGATTTTAGGAAATACAGACTGTGCTTCTATCGGGCATCCATTTGATTAATATTTAGGAGATCCCCGCTAAAAACATGCGACCGAAGGAAGTGCCTGCGGTGCGGGAATGACAGGCTCTCCATACACAATTTAAAAAGTGTCCGGTAGTGAATTAAAAATATGCCAACATTAATAAAAATATTTGAAACTTTTCTCGCCCAACATCACCTAATAAAATCTAATGATTACCTGTTAATCGCTGTCTCGGGTGGCGTGGATTCGGTTGTTCTGTTGGATTTACTGTTTCAATTAAAAGATAAGCTAAAATTAAAACTTGAAGTGATCCATTTAAATCATGGCATCAGGGAGGAAGAAGCACTTCGGGATGCAAAATTCGTGGAACAGCTTGTGAAAAAATATCAACTTCCACTTGTATTAGAAAAAGTAAATGTGCCCGATTTTTCAAAGCAACATCGTTTGTCAGAAGAGGAAGGCGCCCGCGTATTAAGATACCGCTTTTTTAAATATATTTTAGGCGAAACAGGCGCCGATTGGGTGGCGCTGGGGCATCATGCGGATGACCAGGTGGAAACTGTGCTTGATCATTTTATGCGCGGCAGTGGGATAAAAGGGCTTTGCGGGATGCCATTCAAAAGGGATAAATATTTGCGTCCACTGCTCTATGTAACACGAAAAGAAATTGAAACTTATGCCGATGATTTGTCGTTAGAGTACTTAATTGATTCCACAAATGAAATGGTAAAATATCGAAGGAACCGGATTCGGCATGAATTAATTCCACAGATAAAAGAGCATTTTAATCCGGGGATTAATACTGTTGTATTAAGGACTGCTGCAATAGCCGATGAAGTTGAAGAGTACCTGTGTTCACAAGCGCAAACAGCGCTGGATGAATGTTTGATTTATTTAAAAAAAAATAAAATAATACTTGATATTGATTCATTTTTGAATTATTTTACCGTAATTCAAAAATATGTTCTATTCCAAATATTGGAAAAGTGGCAGGTAGATCGTTCTTTATTAACTACGGAAAAAATCGATCGGGTATTGAAGCTGGTGCAAAATCGAAAGCCGGGTAAAAAGATTTTTCTCGATTCGAATAAATCAGTTCAAATCGATCAAAATAAAATTGTTTTTTTTAAAACAAAACCTTCTGATTTTGAATTTGAGATAAAAAAGAATATTGAATACAGTTTGCCTCAAAGTAATTTGAAATTTATTGCAGAGGATATCGATACGGAATCCTTGCCACAGAATTTTTTAACCGATCCAAATATCGAATACATCGATGCTGAAAAAATTATTGGCAAACTGAAAATTCGTAATTTCAGAGTAGGCGATAAATTTCGTCCCCTAAATATGAAGGGAATGAAAAAAGTTTCTGATTATTTTACAGATGAAAAAGTCCCCTTGCACATGAGAAATGAAATCCCGATACTGGTTTGCGATTCCGGTATTATCTGGATTATCGGTTACCAAATAGACAATAGCTACAAGATTAGTGATGCATCAAAATTAATTTTAAAACTTCAAGTTAAGTAATTGTTCAACGTATTAACAATTGTCATTCTGAGGGAGCTTGCGACCGAAGAATCCCGTTTTTTATAAAACATTTTTTTTAATATTACGAGATTCTTCACTTCCCAACATCACCCTCCACCTCCCACGTTCAGAATGACTTCAATTCAACGAATAGCTGAACATTTACTAAGTTAAATCAAGGAAATGTTGAATGAGTAAAGCAAAATCGTTTGAGCGGGATGGTGAAAAATATGTCGAATTAATTAGTGAAGAAAAAATAAATAAACGCGTTAAAGAGTTGGCAAAACAGTTGTCTGATGATTATCGTGACAAATGTCCCATTTTAATGGGCGTTTTAAATGGCGCTTTCATTTTTTTAGCTGACCTGATCCGGGAGATGGACATCGATTGCGAAGTTGATTTCGTGAAAATATCGAGCTATGGTGGTGGAAGAGTTTCTCTCGGTTTTATTAAAAGTAAAAAAGGATTTGATAGTGATGTGGATGGACGAGATGTTATTGTTGTAGAAGATATCGCTGACTCTGGCAGATCGATAAAATTTTTAGAAAAAATGTTTGCTGGTACAAATCCTGCTTCCCTCAAATTTGTTTCGTTGTTGTTGAAGGAAGATAATGCTGTTGTTGATTTTAAATTGGATTATGTTGGATTTAATATTCCGACAAAGTTTGTTGTTGGTTACGGGCTGGATTTTGATCAGAAAGAGCGAAATCTACGTTCGATTTATGTAATAGAAGAATAAAGTTTGGAGATAAGGAAAATTATGATAGATAATAAAAACACATTCTTTGCTCAGAAAAAAAAGGAAAATCCCAAATTAAATCGAGGAAGAATGGATAAACCGAGAAAAGACAACCGAGATGACAAAGATGAAAATTTTCAATGGCAAAAAGTGTCAAAGAATTTTTTGTTCTGGCTGCTGATCATTATTGTTACAATTTGGATTTCAAAGCAATTTTCTCAAGTGGGAAAAAATGAAGTTGTAATCGACTATAAGCCTTTCAAACACTACCTTGAACAAGGGGATGTATTAAAAGTTGAAGTTCGCGGAAATGAATTATATGGCGAATTGAAGGAGCCCCGGGAAAATCCAAAAAATTACCGGGTTAATTTTACAGAATTCCTGGTGATTATGCCGGATGATTTTGATCTTGCGACAGCAGATAAATGGATTGATGAATATGGAATCGAGCTCAGTTTTAAACAGAAAAAGATGGATTGGTGGAGTTTATTATTAAGTTCCCTTCCATTTGTGCTGATCATTTTTTTCTGGTTTTTCTTGTTGCGCCGTATGCAAGGAGGCGGACAAAAAGGGATTTTCTCGTTTGGTAAATCCAGGGCAAAGTTAATGACTGAAAATAAAATCAAAGAAACTTTTGAAGATGTCGCCGGTGCAGATGAGGCGAAACAGGAACTGCGGGAAATAATCGAATTTTTACAAGAGCCGGAAAAATTTCAACGCCTCGGTGGAAAAATTCCCAAGGGCGCTTTATTATTGGGACCCCCGGGAACAGGAAAAACACTGCTGGCAAAAGCAGTGGCTGGGGAAGCTGATGTTCCTTTTTTCAGTATGTCGGGCGCTGATTTCGTGGAAATGTTTGTTGGTGTTGGCGCATCTCGTGTCAGGGATTTATTTGACCAGGGTAAAAAGAATGCGCCTTGCATCATTTTTATTGATGAATTGGATGCTGTTGGCAGGCATCGCGGCGCCGGTCTTGGCGGCGGGCATGATGAACGTGAACAAACGCTCAACCAGCTTCTTGTGGAGATGGATGGATTTGAATCAAACGAAGGTGTGATCTTGCTTGCCGCTACAAACAGACCAGATGTTTTGGATTCTGCCCTGTTGCGACCGGGAAGGTTTGACCGGCAGATCGTTGTTGACCGACCGGATGTCCGCGGCAGAGAAGGCATTCTGAAAGTTCATACAAAAAAAACACCACTGCATAAAAATGTTGACCTTTCTGTCCTGGCAAAAGGCACACCGGGATTTTCAGGCGCTGACATAGCGAGTATGGTGAATGAAGCCGCACTTCTCGCCTCTCGCAAGAATAAAAAAAAGATAGAAATGGAAGATCTGGAAGAGGCAAAAGACAAAGTACTGATGGGTACGGAACGCAAAAGTCTTCTTATTAGTGATGAAGAGAAGAACAATACCGCTTATCACGAGGCAGGGCACGCACTGGTTGCATTATTAACACCCGGTTCTGATCCCGTTCATAAAGTAACGATCATTCCCAGGGGAACAGCCTTAGGTCTCACCCAGTCGCTGCCGATTGATGAGAAACACAATTATTCCAAAGATTATTGTGATCGAATGCTTATCCAGTTAATGGGAGGACGTGAGGCAGAAAAATTGGTCTTAAATCAATTGACAACCGGGGCAGGTAACGATATTGAGCGGGCTACAGCGCTGGCAAGGAAAATGGTCTGCGAGTGGGGAATGAGTGAAAAGTTGGGTCCATTGACTTTTGGTAAAAAACAGGAAGAGATATTTTTAGGCAGAGAAATTTCACAACATCGTGATTACAGTGAGAAGACAGCACAATCAATTGATGACGAAGTTCGTACGATTGTTGAAAAAGCCTCATCCTCAGCAGAGAAGGTTTTAAGAGAAAATGTTGATAAATTACATAAAGTAGCAGAGGCTTTACTGGAGAAAGAAATTCTCGATGCCGCTGATCTCGAAGAGTTAATAAACGGAAATGGAAAACAAAACAAAAAGGAAACAAAGAAAACTCCAGCTCGAAGAAAAACTAATAAAAAAGATAAACCTGACTCCTGATAACCGGTGTTTATTTTAGAGAAGGAATTTCGATTCAGAAAATATCGAAAAATAGAATGATAATTTGTTTTAAAATAGATAACCTCAACTTATTCAGTTGGGGTTGTTTTTTTTGAAACCAGTTGACAATTTCAGAAACTTACAAGAAAATTGAAATGTCAAAATAATTTAAGTCAACCTGACCGCCTTCTTTTTGGCGGAAATTATTAAAACAAAATCAAACTAATTCCCCATGAGCAAATCATTTTCTTAATAGAAATGCGGTGTAGGAGAATTATTTTGACTGTAATTATTTTGACCATGCTTTTTTTGTTAATAGGATGTATTGATGATTGGAAATTTAAGAATTTTAAAACTTGATAATTACTCGGATGTAAAAAAAGAATTTGATCATATCGGTGTTGATCCGGCAGGCATGTCTTTTATGGTTGCCAAAGCTTTCCAGTTAAACATCCGAGTGAGTGGATTGTCTGCGCCGGCAGCTTTAATTTTGAAACAGGAAATGTTGAGTCTTGGGGGAGATTGTGCCAATCATCGTTTGGTTCTAAAAAATGAAGTCGATTCTGTCGATGCCATTTTGATGGGGAATGTAAAAGAATTTCAAAGATTAATTCCAAAGTTAAAAAATCAGCCCTTCGGATTGAAGAAATTATCCGAAGAATTGAGTCAGTTGATTAAATTAAAAGAACAACCTTCTGCGTTTCAATTGAAGTTGAAAAATAAAACACTCGATCTGTCAGCGCGTACTCACATCATGGGAATTCTTAATGTAACACCGGATTCATTTTCGGATGGCGGACATTTTTTAAAAACAGACGCTGCTGTTGAGCAAGGAATCAGAATGGTTGAACAAGGCGCTGACATAATTGATATTGGCGCTGAATCCACACGTCCCGGTGCGGATCCTGTTTCAGAAAATGAAGAATTGAACCGGTTGATCCCGGTAATTGAAGGAATTAAAAGGGAAGGGGACATCCCAATTTCAGTGGATACTTACAAATCAAAAGTTGCGGAAGAAGCGATAAAAAGCGGCGCCGATATCATTAACGATATCAGCGGATTGCGTTTCGATAAAGAGATGAAAGTTATTGCAGCGAAATATGACGCGCCGGTCGTTATTATGCACATTAAAGGCGAACCAAAAAATATGCAGGTAAATCCGCATTACTACGATATGATGGATGAAATTTATAATTATCTTGCAAAGAGTATAAAAATTGCATGGGAAGCAGGATTGAAAAATAGTATCATTGTCGATCCTGGAATTGGTTTTGGCAAACGATTGAATGATAATTTCGAGATTTTAAGAAGACTTTCAGAATTCCATTGTCTGGGCTGTCCTATTTTAATTGGGCCTTCCCGAAAATCATTTATTGGGGATGTGCTGGATTTACCTTCGGATCAACGAGTTGAAGGAACAGCAGCCACAGTTGCAATCGGAGTTCAAAATGGCGCACATATTGTCAGGGTGCATGATGTGAAGGAGATGAAGCGGGTTTGTATTATTGCGGATAGGTTAGTTGTGAGGGAATAGATTTAGGAAAAGGTAAAGATATAGGTTAAGGTTAAGGTTAAGGTTAAGGTTAAGGTTAAGGTCGAGATCAAGGTTAAGACAAAGGTAACATATTCGATTAAATTACAAATTTGGAATTTGTTTTTTATTACTTGGAATTTTAATAATTAAAAAAATATTCACATTGAACAAAAATATTATCAAAAATTTTTACAGAATAATAAAGAGGCTATTGATTGGATTTATTTAAAATTGGATTTTTAACGGTTACCATCATCGATGTGTTGGATATTGTTGCCATTTCTTATATTCTATATAAGCTATATTTTTTTATTCGCGGTTCGCGCGCAGCCCAGATGTTTATCGGGTTGGTTTTGATTTTAGTGGCTTCAGTATTTGTCCAGTTGATGGGAATGAGTGGGTTGAACTGGATATTTGAGAATATGCGCACTGTCTGGCTGGTTGCATTTGTAATTTTATTTCAGCCGGAATTGCGAAGAATTTTAATCTATATTGGACAAGTACCGTTAATTCGAAAAATATTGAAAGTATCTCTTTCACGAAGATTAACTGAAGAAGTATTAAAAGCTGCTTTGGAGTTGAGTAAAAGAGGGCTTGGCGGACTCATTGTAATTGTACAAAACACAGGCTTGAAATCCATTTTAGAAACGGGGCAAATTATACAAGCAGAAATTTCCATTCCTTTACTGATCTCTATTTTTAATCCCCGGTCACCATTGCATGATGGCGCTGTTATTATACAAAATGAGATGATAGAAGCAGCAAAATGTATTCTCCCTTTAAGCCAGAATCCTAATCTCGACCCGAAGTTTGGCACACGCCACCGCGCTGCCCTGGGATTGTCTGAAGAAACAGATGCTGTAATAGTAATCGTCTCTGAAGAAACCGGAAAGATATCCCTAACATTTGAAGGAGAAATATATCCTGAACTTGATTATAATAGATTGCGGGAAAAGCTAAATGAGTTTGTTAAGGTATCGACGGGGATTTAAATGTTTAACATAGGTGGTATTTTGAAAAAGTAGCAGTGGCAGTTGCACAGTCTATATTTCCTTGATAAAAATAAGGTAACTGCACAGGCAGTAGCAGTAAAAAAGTGGATGGGCAATTCTTACTGCCACTTGTTGCTTGATGCGTTTTGCTGGAACTAGAATAGATTTTATTTTCACGATTATCCGCCCACCACCGCCTCTGCCATTGCCCGAATATTTTCCGCTGGAATGTTAGGAAGAATTGCCTCATGGCTGGGACTGATAATCAAATTTGGTTCCAACAGCTTTTTCAACCTGCGAACATCTTCTTTGACCTCAACAGGCGAAGCCGAAACGAGCAACACTTGTGTATCAACACCACCTAAAAAAGCAATTTTGCCTTTATAATTTTTAGCCAATGTTTCAGCATCCATATTTGCTGCTTTTGCTTGAAGCGGGTGTAAACAATCAACTTTCGCTTCAATCAACCTGTCGATCACTTTGAATATTGCGCCGCATGAGTGTAGAATAACCTGGTAGCCATGGTCATGTCCCTGGTTTGTAAATTTACGAAACCAGGGCATAATAAATTCATCAAACTGGGCTGGACCGCAGATCAAATCCAATTGTGTTCCAAAGTCATTACCAAAGAAGAAACCATCAATTAAATCTCCGGCAGCTTCAAAAAATCGCTCATTTGCTTCGTAATAAAATTCGCACACTTTATTTGTTACCGCGTGAACCACTTCGGGATGGGTGTACATTTTCACCATGTAACTTTCCATACCAAACAAATCCATTATGTTGTGATAAAAGCATGTCCAAAAACCACTGGATCGATAAAATTCCCCGGCGTTTTTTAGCGCTTCGATACAACTGTTAAAATTGAGGTAATCCGGGTTGGGCCAGGGAAAATTGTTTATCTTGTCAGGATCGTTACAATCAGCAAACGGGCCTGCCTGACCATGTTTTTCCCTATCCAGCCCGGCATCAAAAATACCGATTTCCCTGGGATCATTATACACGTCAGGGAAAAATTGCGGACAAATCCAGCGCATATCATCGTTGAGTTTCAAGCGGAGTTCTTCTTCTGTACTCGTGTTAAAATATTTGTGAATTATCGGCCAGGTTTCTTCATGCGGATTTCCCAGCCAAAAACCGCAACGGTCGGGTGCCTCAAGTGCTATTATCTTTTTTATTCGTTCTCTGCTTGTCATTTTTGATATCCCATAGCTTTACTAAACCTTTAAGGTTTAGTAAAGATTAGACTCTAATTGTTCATTAAAAAAATCACAAATATTATGATTAATAAAGAAAACCCAAAAATCAAAATCAACCACCTTCCCATGTACTTATTTTTCGCTGAATCCCCAATAAATTTTCCAACCAATTCCGCTAAAATGTCATCTAACATGGATTTTAGTCCTCTCTAATTTTTGGCTTTTTCACCGGGAAAAAATTATAATCAACCAAATCAACCATTCTACCTTCAGTTGCCCAGGAAATTTTTCCTTCAGAAGGAAGCCTATTGTTTTCATAACAATCCATTAAAATTTTATCAAGCCCCGTTACCCACCATCTGTTATTTTTTTCATCCCGATTAATGATTGATTTTGGGAAGGTATTGATTTCCACTGTTGACTCCTGAATACCATTCACACAGACCGTATGTGCCCGTGCTGCCTCAAGACCACATAAAACAGGTTCAGGATTTGAACAAGCGTCCACAGCTCTAAATAATTTTAAAAATTGCGGACAATCATCCGGGGAACCGTAATATTTTTTATTTCCTTTATTATCAGTGGCTACAATTTCTTTGAACGCCCCACCAAAGCGAACAATGCCGTCTTCAAATTTAAACTCAAAAACAGGTCCCATTTTTTTCTTTGTAGCATGTGACGTATAAAAAAGTAATTCAACCTCATCATGTGCAAAAATTCGACAGGCAATAGTATCATAATTCTTTATTGGATTGGCGTGATAACATTCAGCGAGTAATTCCTTCGGGATGGCGCTACTTTCCGTTTCATCTCCCAATAGAAATAACATGTTAAACAAAAAATGGGCTGCCGCATTATTTGCCGGGCTGTCTAAAATCCAGCTGCCGGAGTCGTCTTTTATCCTGCCAGCCCAATTATTTCTATTGTAATACGAATCATCCCTGGGCCATAAAACAAGGGTTTTCAAACGAATTGGTTTGCCAAATAATCCTTTTTTTATATCATTTTTTAAAGACTGTATTGCTTTTGAATAAAACCACTGGTAACCAATTGACACCCATTTTCCCGACTCATTTTTCGCCCGGATCAGTTCATCAGTTTCCTGCACTGTGGCGCTGATTGGTTTTTCACATAAAACATTAGTTCCGTTCTTCAACGCGATAATACTTTGTGGCACGTGAAAATGAATCGGCGAAGAGATTACTGCCAGGTCGGCTGCTAAACCGTTTTCATAAAAATCTTTTATTTCCGAAAAAACAGGGATATCTAACTTTGCGATTCTATCATAAATTGGAGACTGTTTTACATAAGGATCAACAATCCCGGCGAGTTTTACTTTTCCCTTGGGAAATTCGTCCAACAAGGTTAAAAAATAATAAAAGCCGTATCCACCAATGCCCACCATTAATACCAATATTTCTTTGGGCGCTTTTTTAGTATTAAAAATCATTTTTTCTGGTATTAGATCCCTCCCTTAGTGGATTATATCCTAACGTCTATTGATGAACTCCAGCGATCATAAAGACGTTTTAATGATTTTTCATAAGAAATTGAAATCCCATTATTCTCAAAATAGGCTTCTTCCACTGGATATAAAAAGCCAAGTAGGCGAGGCGACATAAAAGCTTCAAAAGCAAAAATGTCTTCAATATAACCATCTCTTTCGAGTAAATTAATGTATCTCCAAAATGACATTAAATTATGCAATGCTTTCCATTCTTCCGACTTTTCATCTTGATGTAATACAAATTGTCGAGCTCGCTTGTTAGGGAGTTTAACACCATTAGCCTTTATTTCTACCGTTTGAATATTTTTAAGAATGAGTGTTTCGTGTTCAGCAAAAATTTCTTTTAATATTTTCTTTAATATTCTAATAAGCAAACTTTTCGTCAGCTTATCAAATTTACAGACTCTTTTGATCCGTTCAATATTTTTATCTCGAAAGTTATCATCAAGATTATCGTAGAAATCATTTGTAAATTTAACATAGTCTGTTTCATTATGGTATAAATCCCAGACTGTCTGAGTTGAATTTAGCATTTCATCTTTGTGGTATTATTGATGAAGTGAAACGATTAATCCAATTGTATTACTTTGCCTTGCTGTGTCCGCTGTTTTTTTTGCAAGACTTATCGAAATTAGTGCGATCACTACTGTAATCGCACCCAAAAGAACTCCAGCTATCTCAATTGTTATCATAAGTTTAAAATTCCAATTAAATGAATGATTGATTTAGCCATAAAATTATTCCACTGTTTTCAATAATAGTCTTAGTGCGATGATGTCCCGAATTACACGCTCTTCACAAACCTTTGCCCATCCTTTTCTGTTTATAACCTGGCTTTCACCAAAATCTATTTTTTCTTTAGATTTAAAAGCCAGGTCGATGAGGCATGCAAATTCTCCACTTGACAGGTCAGGAAACTCTGATAAAAATTGGGGATCAAATATAGGCAGGGAAAAATATCCGCCATGATCTTCAATGGAAAGATGAACTTCCCGGGGAAGTGTTGCCAATCCCTTGATAATTTCTCTAAAATTTACTATGCCTTTCCCAATCTCCGTCACAAAGCTGGTCATACCTTTTTTTTCGAGAAGTATGCCGCCATCTTTGATGTGAGTGGAGACCACCCAAGGCAAAATCCTTTCGGTTGCCCGGACAGGATTTTCCATCATAGTAAGCAAATTCATTGTGTCAAGGCAGATGCCAAGATATTCGCCTGGTTCTGTTTCACAGTATTCAAAAATTTTTAACAGTTCAAAAGTTGTGAATTCAAAATGAGTTTCAATCGCCAAAATAACATTAAAATCCATTAGCATCTGGCGTTGGGCTTTCAGCGCTTTTGCCATTTCCATCAAAAGCGTTTCAGTTTTCGGACTGTTGTTGTCCCATCTCATTAGACCTCCGGAACATGAACGTACAACCCGTACGCCCAACGTCTCCGCTTGCTGGGCAACTTTTTTGTTGAGTCCGAAAATATCTTTCTTTTCCCAGGTACTCATATCTCGTGGAATATGTTGCGCACCTCCCCATTCAAGATAGAGATTGTTGCATTCGGCAAACGAACGAAGGTCTTTCAAATATTGCTCATCAATTTGATCCTGATTTCCTTCTTCTATCCCTGAGAACGACACACCTTCAACATTATGTTTTTTCACCCATTGCAGGACTTCCATTGGATTTAATTGAAGGGGAGAAAGACAATAATTGTCTAACCCTATCTTAAATTTTCTTTGGGATTTTTTCAAAATTCATCTCCTCTTATTTTAGTTCCAAGACTGGGAAATAATTGCACAGTCAGTAAAAAATATAATGAAAAAATTACAATCAATAAGGAGCGATGGAGTTTTTAATCTTCCACCGGTTAGCGGACAATCCAACACACCATTTTTTTCACTTTTTGGTTTCGATTTGTTTAGGTAAGGTTTTTTAATTCTTTTAAAATTCTTTCAACATCATCTTCATTATTATAAATATGAAATGAAACCCTGATCCCATTCAAATTTGCCTCAGGAACAATTCGAATACGAATATTTTTCTCCTTCGAAAGAAATAATCCGATTTTCCGAAAATGCATATCCTTTATTCTGAAAGATATGATGGAAGTACGATATTTTTTTTCTGTAGGGGAAAAAATTTCAACATTTGGAATTTCTTTAAGCCCGGAAAGAAATTTTTCAGCTAACTCTCTATTATGCGCGTAAATTCTCTCAAGCCCAATCGTTTTAATAAATTCTACAGCTCTTTGCAGTCCAAAAAATAGCGTATCATTTTGCGTACCATACTCATATCGTTGGGCGGTTGGCTGAAACTTCAACTCTTTTTTAAGGATATCATAACTATCATCCGAATATGCCCCGACAGTAACAGGTTTTAACGTATCCAATAGCTTTTCCTTTACATAGAGAACTCCGGTTCGCTTGGGGCCTAGAATCCATTTATGCCCGCTAAACGTGTAAAAATCAATATTACTATCGGTAATGTCCAGGGGCATGGCGCCGACTGCCTGTGCGCCATCAACAGCAAACCAAATCCGTTTATCTTTGGCAAGCTGCCCTATTTCCTTCATTGGAAAAAGCTGCCCTGTTGTGCAGGTAATGTGGCTTACAAAAATTAATTTCGTCCGTTTTGTAATTAAACTCTCGATTCGATTTACATTGTTCAATCCTTCCATTAAATCAGGATTAAATGTCTTGATCCTGATTCCATCCCTCTGTAACCGGTTTAATAATGGAATATTCAAAGCAGCATGTTCATGCAAAGAGGTAATAACTTCATCATTTTTTCTCAACGGCAAACCATTAATAATGATATTTATGCCTTCGGTCGCAGAACTCACCAACGCTAATTCTTCTTTTTTGCATTCGGGGCTCAATAAACCGGTACACTGTTCTTTAATTGAATTCCAACTATTTTCATGATGTCCCGCTCGCGGTTGAATTTGAGCTTTATTCATTCGATTATTTATTTCATTCATAACCAATGCGGGAACAGCGCCAATCCCCCCTGTATTCAGATAGACATAATCCTTTGGAAAATTAAATTGCTGTTTCACAATTTTCCAAAGAGCGACGTCGTCTGGAGCAGTTATTATTTGTTCATAAAAAGGTCGATTCGGCGCTGAAGATAATTTTGTATTTAATAAAAAAGTTCCCCCAAATAAGGCGCCGATAGAATTAATAAAATTTCTTCTTTTCATTGTTTATTCTTTCTTTTATTTTATTGTTCTATTGTACCTATTCAGCTAAACTAATATCCATGCAAAATTAATATCTCCCATAGAATTGGAATCTTCGGCTGATTTTTATTATAGATCGAAGATGCGCCGTTTTTTCTGGCGCATTGATCCACCCAACAAAACGGCGGACAGGTTCGCCGAAGGAGAACTGCCACAGAAAGAAGGTCTTTATTCATTTCTGTGGGAGTTCGTTTCTGTGGGAGAAAAATTGTATCTGAATAGTTACGTTGTATTTTCAAATTTACAATTATATATTATAACAAGTTGAAATACAAAAAACAAGTAAAAACTAAATAAATTGGTATTCAAAAAAAAAATGTGAGGTGAAGGTTTTACGGTGATGAAAGAAATGAGTAATATGACCGGCAGATATGTAAAATATTCTCACTATGTATAAATATTACTTGTGAGATCAAAATGATTTATCCTGCATCCTTAAAGTATCCGCTATAAAGATATTTCAAATTTTCCAGTTCATCTTCAATTGACCAGGGCAATCCTTTTGCAAATGCATCGAGAGATATGATAGCATTGGCAAACGCATCTTTGGCAATTACCGGTCGCAGCCTGTTTACAATACCGCTGTTTACTTGTTGAATTTCAAGGTAAAATGCTTTTAATTTTTCTAATCCAAAATCTGCGGATTTCCCTTGTTTCATAGAAAAATACTGTCCTAACAAATAAGTACTAACTGACCGAAAAACAGTTTCTTGCAAAGATGCAAAAGGAAGGTGAAAGCGAACCATGGGCTTTAAAACTTCCATCCTCGGGCATCCGCTTGTCACCATATAAATTCCAATGAGAGAGCCCAAACCCCTTTGTACTGTTGTTTTCTGGTAATACGTCCGCTCCGTGGATTCAATTTTAACATCTGTTTCATTGTACGATTCAAGAGAAGTGAAATAATCAAACAGGTCAATAAAATTAACGGCAATCGGGCAATATTCATGAATATTTACATCCAACGGACAGTTTTCACATTGATAAAAACTCAGTTTTGTCCAGGATGGGCATGAATTCTTTTTTTCGGAAGGTATATGATCGAGGGTTAATGCATTTAGTTTTATTGTAATAATTTTTTCTTTTCTGTTTTTAAAAGAAAATTTATATTTAAAAACAATAATATTTTCAGTTAATCCATTTTCCTCACACATCTAACTCACCCTTTGCAAAATAAATTTACCCATCTAAACGACTAATCCTTTATAGTCCACAAAAATGGATTTTCAATATGGCTGATTTTTGAAAAGCAAATTTTATACCGCATCAGTATAATTTAAGTTATTAAAATGGCAAAATTTCTATTAGCTATGAACAGTTCCCCTTTATTTAGTCTGCATTATTACAAACAAATCGAAAATACAGTTGTGAATCGGTAAAGATGTTTTATATTATTTGCCTGTATTTTTCATTAGTATAAAACATATAATGACACAATTATCGCTTCACAACGGACAACTGTTTCTTAATTCTACATTTTCTTGATTTAGTATTGACTTTGTGGATATATTTTATTAAATTTTTTGAAATTTGAACTACAGTCAAATAAAAAGGATTAAAAAATGAAAACTCCACTTAAAATAGTCTCATTAAATTTCTTTGTACTATTTTCAATTTTGTTTTTATTCACTTGTGGTAAAAAGGAAATTTCTATGAATAAAAATAAACTGGTAATCAAAAATAGCAAAATCTGGACTAGCAATAGCGAGTACCCGTGGGCAGAAGCGCTTGCAATTAATAAAGACAAGATAATTGCTGTTGGAACAAATGAGGAGATCAGCAATTTAATTGACCAGGATACTCATGTTTTCGATGGCGACGGCAAATTCGTTGCACCGGGTTTCATCGATTCTCACGTCCATTTTCTTACCGGCGGATTTCACCTGGCTTCTGTTCAATTGCGAGATGCACAAACACCTGGGGAATTCATTCAAAGAATCAAAGATTTCGCTGAAACAATTGAACCCGGCACCTGGATAACTGGCGGTGACTGGGATCATAGCAACTGGGGCGGAGAAATGCCCACTTGTGAATGGATTGATTCGGTAACACAAAAAAATCCCGTTTGGGTGAATCGCCTCGATGGACACATGTCATTGGCAAACAGCCTGGCAATGAAAAGCGCTAACGTTACAAAAGATATTCAAGATATAAAAGGCGGAACAATTGTTCGCGGAACTGATGAATTTCCAACAGGGATTTTTAAAGATAATGCAATGACCATTATTGATGAAGTTGTAACAGAACCTTCGGATCAAATGAAGGAGCGCGCTTTGGAAGCAGCGATGAAATATGTTGCGCAGCAGGGTGTGACATCTGTACATCACATGGGAACATGGGATGATCTTGCCGTATTCGAGCGGGCAAAAAAAAAGAGAATATTAAAAACCAGGATCAGCGCTGCTGTTCCTCTGTCAACATGGGAAAAGCTGAAAACGAAAATTGAGGATGAAGGCGCCGGGGATTTTTGGCTGCGAATTGGCGGCTTAAAAGGATTTGCCGATGGTTCGCTCGGTTCTCATACTGCCGCTTTTTTTGAAACTTTCACCGATGCGCCGGGTAATACTGGATTATTGGTAAATTATGAGGATGATCTTCTTCAATGGATCAATGATGGCGATAAAGCCGGATTGCAGGTCATCGTTCATGCAATTGGTGACCGGGCAAATAATATCATACTTAATTTGTACGAGCAAGTCATCCGGGAAAACGGGGAACGTGACAGGCGTTTCAGGATTGAACATGCGCAGCACCTCTCCCCTACTGATATTCCCCGGTTTCAAGAGCTCAATGTAATTGCCAGTATGCAGCCCTACCACGCAATTGATGACGGTCGCTGGGCAGAATCGGTTATTGGTTCGGAACGAATTAAAACCACTTATGCTTTCCGAACGTTATTAGATACAGGCGCAAAACTTTCTTTTGGCAGCGATTGGTACGTAGCGCCGCCAACCCCGCTTGAAGGAATTTATGCCGCAGTTACCCGACGAACACTTGATGATAAGAATCCGGACGGTTGGGTACCTGAACAAAAAATCACTGTTGAAGAGGCTTTGCGCGCGTACACAATTGACGCTGCTTTCGCTTCATTTGAAGAGGATCATAAAGGTTCACTCGAACCAGGTAAATTAGCCGATTTTGTAATTTTGGATCGGGACATCACACAAATTCCGCCTGAAGAGATTAGAAATGTGAAAGTTTTAAAAACGATTGTTGGTGGAGAGGTTGTGTTTCAGCTGTAATCCCGTACTCTTTAGAATAAAGTGGCAATTGTGAAGCAGTGATATGACGATTGTAATATTAAGACTGCCACTGCCTGTACAGTTACACTATCTTTAGTAAGGAAATACAGACTGTGCTTCTGCCACTGCAACTTTCAGCTTTGTCGTGCAATTGGTAACTGTAAATATTTATTCTTTAAAAAAACTTTCTTTTAAAAATTTAAAATAGAGGTAATCATGAAAATTAAGATTGATGACATTAAAATCAGCGCCCGAATCAGAATTGATAATACGGATATTTCCCAACTAAAAAAATCGATTGAAGAAATCGGTTTGCTCAATCCAATAATTGTAGATGAGGAAAACGAATTATTAAGCGGATTCCGTCGTCTGACTGCCTGCCGTGAACTTGGCTGGGAAGAGATTGACGCTGTTGTTTTCAAGACGTCTGATAATGAAGTGAAAAAGCTGGACATAGAATTTCATGAAAATTTGGGAAGGATCGACCTCTCCAATGATGACCGGCTGAATTATTTACAAATGCGGCATGATTTATTAAGTCGACCCAAACGGAAAAGCCCCTGGTATTATTTCAAAAAATTATGGGATTTATTTTTTGGTCTGTTCAATTGGAAGAAAAAATAGTATCCGTTCAATAAGTTCGGGCAAATTAGATGCGACGCACTTAAGACATTGGCTTTTAATTCTTAATTTTAAAATTAGTTAAACTACCCTAAGCGTAAGTGCGTCGCATCTTTCCCGATATTTTTTTGAAGAGATACCAAAAATAGTATACATTAAATAATATTCAATTTGTCCAATCGAGAAACAACTCAACCGATAATATAATTACAACTTTAAGAATTTTACGTTTAATAAAAAAATGCAAAATAATAATTGGCAAAATAATTAAGTGGCAACCTGTCCGACGTTTTCTTGGCGGAAATAATTAAAGATAAAAACTGATTCAACTAAATTATTTTGCCAAATAAGAATACTCATCCTAAAAATTTTTTATAGGAGCAACAAATGAACTCAAAATTAACCCGTCGCGAATTTATAAAAACAGGAGCCATAACAACACTCGGATTAATAGCCGGTTGTTCAACCAAAAGTCATTTCGATGTAATTATTAAAAATGGAACGATTCTTGATGGCTCCGGCGCTCAAGGATTTCAGAAAGACATTGGAATAAAACACGACAAAATTGTGGTCATTGATAATTTAAAAAGTTCATCCGCAGACAAAATAATTGATGCAAAAAACCTGGTTGTTTCCCCCGGCTTCATCGATATTCACACTCACACAGATACTGAATTATTTGTAAATCCAAAAGCGGAAAGTAAAATCCGCCAGGGAGTAACCACGGAGGTAGCTGGTAATTGCGGCTCATCGCCTTTTCCGTTAAATGATAAAGATTTTGAAGAATATAATAAGAATCTCTATGAACGTTACGGTTTTAAAATATTCTGGAAAGATGCAGCAGG
Organism: Candidatus Zhuqueibacterota bacterium; assembly: GCA_016783825.1. GTDB lineage: Bacteria > Zhuqueibacterota > Zhuqueibacteria > Thermofontimicrobiales > Thermofontimicrobiaceae > Nigeripontimicrobium. The sequence continues at coordinate 35,480 of JADHVV010000006.1, forward strand.
TTTTTTAAATGCTTTAGGAAACAAAAAGGTTTCTATCAACTACGCTACATTTACCGGGCATAGTACGCTGCGTGCTTATGTTGTAGGGAAAAATGATGTGCCTCCAACAGCAGAACAGATGGAAGAGATGAAGAGACTGCTTGCCCGGTCAATGGAAAATGGCAGTGTTGGACTTTCAACCGGGTTGGAATATGCGCCGGGAAGTTACGCAAAAACCGATGAATTAATTGAGCTAAATAAAGTCGTCTCTAAATATGGTGGCGTTTATGCAACCCACATGAGAAATGAGGAAGACAAAGTTGAGGAGGCGCTCGAAGAAGCAATTCAAATTTGTCGGGAGGCAGAAGTTTCAACCGAGATTTCTCACTTCAAAGCATGCAACCAGGAGAACTGGCACAAGGTAGATCATTTGTTAGAAATGGTTCAGGAGGCTTTTGAGTCCGGATTGCCCCTCACGGCAGATCGATATCCGTACATTGCATACAGTACCGGTCTCAGCATCTTTTTGCCGCTCTGGTCACGGCAGGGAAATACGGATGAAATTTTGGCTCGTTTGGAAGATAAAAAAGAAATTTCCAAAATTAAACAACATGCTGAGAAAAAGGGTAAAAACATCGGCGGCTGGGATCGTATTGTTATCGCTTCCTGTTTCAATGAGAATAATAAAAAATGGGAAGGCAAGTCAATACAACAGGCTGCAGAAATTTCCGGTGTAGAACCGTTTGAATTCATTCGAACAATTTTGCTTGAAGAAAGAAATCGAGTGGATATTGTGGGATTTGCCATGGATGAAAATAATTTGAAAAAAGTCCTGTCCTCCCCTCATGTGATGATCGGTTCAGATGGCAATGCAATTGCGCCGTACGGAAAACTCGGTAAGGGGAAACCACACCCCAGGTTTTATGGCACCTTCCCCCGTGTGTTGGGAAAATATGCCCGGGAAGATAAAATATTCGACCTGGCAACAGCAGTTAAAAAGATGACCTCCATGCCCGCAGAAAAATTAAAATTAAAAAATCGCGGCAAGATCAAAAAAGGCTATTTCGCTGACATCACAATTTTTGATCCAAAAACTGTTATTGACAATGCGACATTTGTCGATCCACACCAGTTTCCCACTGGGATTGAGTATGTGATTGTAAATGGGAAGGTTACGGTTAAAAAGGGTGAACATACCGGGGCGAGAGCAGGGGAAATATTGAAACATAAATCTGTTTAACTGTTTGCCCAAAAAATACATTAATAACAACACTACTTTCATCTCTAAAATTATATTTTAAAAATTAACAAACCAGATTTCTTGAAGAAATCTGGTTTGTCAATAGCAAGGAAATTATTCAGTATAATTTTCGGTTATTGGCAAACTGATATATTGGAGAACATTCATGAAAAACTTCACCAGAATTTTTCTTTTTTTTATAATCTTTTATTCAACTATTACCTCATCATCAATTGGCTGCACAACTGCAATCGTATCCGGTAAATTCACAGTTGATGGTCGCCCGTTATTGTTCAAGCATCGTGACACAGGTACCCTGCAAAACAAACTTATGTTTTTCAATGATGGAAAATATAAATACATTGGTTTGGTAAATTCAACAGACAGCCTGGGCAAAGAAATTTGGGCTGGTTGCAATGACGCCGGATTCGCTATTATGAATTCCGCATCATACAATCTAAACACAAACGATACGACTGCCATTAAAGATCGCGAAGGTTTTGTAATGAAAATGGCTTTGCAGTCTTGCGTCACTGTCGATGATTTTGAACAGCTGCTAAATAATCTGCCAAAACCTTTGGGAGTTGAAGCCAATTTCGGTGTAATAGATGCCAATGGCGGAGCGGCTTATTTTGAGACCGGCAATTTTGCTTACTCAAAAATCGATGCCAATGATCCGAAAATCGCTCCGTTTGGATATGTAATTCGAAGCAACTACTCCTTCACAGGAGATACGGAAAACGGTTACGGATTTATCCGTTATCAAACTGCAGATGATCTGTTTTATCAAGCAGCGCAAACAAATTCACTTTCCCATAAATTTATTCTCCAAAAAGTCTCCCGATGTTTAAAACATTCGCTCACAAAAATTGACTTTACGGAAAATTTACCTAAAAATTCTGATAAATCATACTATGTAAATTTCAGGGATTTTATCCCTCGAAACAGTTCTGCCTCCACCGTAGTAGTCCAAGGTGTAAAAAAGGGTGAATCACCGGAATTTGCCACGATGTGGACAATTTTGGGTTTTCAATTGTGTTCCGTTACAATACCAACCTGGGTAAGCGGCGGCAATAATCTACCCAAAATTCTTGTTGCTGACGAAACAGGGAATGCTCCGTTATGTGATATGGCGCTTCAGTTGAAAGAGGAGTGTATTCCGTTAAAACGAGGATCAGGCAAGTATTATTTAAACCTGGCTGCCCTAATGAATCAAACTGGCGATGGCATTTTGCAGAAGACATTTCCTTTGGAAAACAAAATATTATCACTTGCAGAAAGTTATTTGAAGCATTGGCGTGAAAAAGGATTAAATAAAAAGCAGGTTAAAGAATTTTATAAAATTGTTGATGATATGGTTTTATTGGAATATCAGAAGCGGTTTGGATTATAAAAATATAAAATTAATTTGACATTCAACCCTATAAAGGTCTTAACCACTAATCCACCAAAGAAACGGCGGACTTTCAGTTTCATAAATTTTCACTAATTCCCCTTCGGTGAACCTGTCCGCCGTTTTGTTGGGAGGATCTATCAATAATAGAAATCTGCCGAAAGATTGATTTTATTTAAATTAGTGCAATTTGAAATTCGTGGTTTTTTGAGTGAACTCATTTAAGATAGGAAAACAGCATGGAATGGATAGCCAACCCTCAAGCCTGGATTGCACTGGCGACACTCACAGCATTAGAAGTTGTACTGGGAATAGATAACATCATTTTTATTTCAGTCCTGGTTGGACGATTACCGGAAAAGCAAAGGAATCGTGCCCGCACGATTGGATTAGCGCTGGCAATGATCATGAGAATTCTGCTCTTGCTTTCATTAACCTGGATTATGAGTTTAACAACTCCCTGGTTCGCAATATTAGCCGAGGAAATTTCAGGACGGGACTTGATCTTAATTGTTGGTGGACTTTTTCTATTAGCAAAAAGTACCCATGAAATTCACAACTGTTTGGAAGGTGAAATTGAGACATCAAAGGCGAAAATCACAAAAAGCTTCATCAACATATTGGTTCAAATAGCTGTGTTGGATATTGTCTTTTCGTTGGACTCTGTCATCACTGCCGTTGGATTAGCTGAACATATTCCGGTTATGATTTTAGCAATTGTGATTGCTGTTATAATAATGATGATCTCGGCAAAAATGATCGGCGATTTTGTGGATGGTCATCCGACAATAAAAATGCTCGCCTTAAGTTTTCTCATTCTGGTTGGCGTATCCCTGTTCGGTGAAGGATTTGATCTGCATATTCCCAAAGGTTACATATATTTTGCCATGGCATTTTCTGTTTCTGTGGAGATGTTAAATTTGAAAATTCGTAAGAGAAGATTGCAGCCGATTCGCCTTCATAAAACCATAAAAGAATAATAGAAATCCCAACATGGACAAGCCAGAATCAAAAAATGAATGGCAAGGAGTGTTGGATCGTCCGCCGGTTGGCAGAGATGCGACTTGTCGCATTGTTAAAACCAAACTCCATCGATCCATGACTCCTTTTCATGAAATAATTTTGAAAAATATTTTAAATTATCTTTTAACTCAAAAATCCCTTGCATTATTCATTTTTTTAATTAAATTTGAAGATTACATTCACACGAATTAAAAAAGCACGCAACAAAATATTCAATGTTTCGATAAAAGAGCATGTTCGTTTGTAATAGTTCGTTTCATTTTCTTTTAAGAATGAAATCAACACACTAAAAACATTTGGTTACATGGTAATTAGTATCTAAAAAGTTCATTTCTTGTACAATGGGCAAGAAAAAATCACGCAAAGACGCAAAGATTACGCAAAAAAAAACCAAAAAAAACTTTGCGTTTCCCTGTATAGTTACCTTATATTTTTAAAGGAATACAGACTATGCTTTGCAGCTTCGCGACTTTGCGTGAGATTCTTTTTCAATCGGTTCTGGCTTGTCCAGGTTGGGTAAATAGGTAATTGTTTATATACAATCTCCAATATCTCTATTACCCATTCCACTTATTACCTAATTTACTTATATTCCAAAATGTGCACAGAACCGTTAATTTCATAATTGGATTCAAAATACCCAAACTACACTTTGCGCAAAGTTCAGAGGAGAAAATAATGAACTTAAAATTCATTAAAAAACTTTCAAATATTTTTTTGTTTTTTACCATAGTTTGTTTTCTAAATAATCAGTTAGCAGCACAGCAATCTCAAAATAATATTTACCTGACAATGGAAGAGGCAATAGCCAGGACACTCTCGAAAAACAACCAGTTACGTTCCAGCGAATTTGCCATTAAAAAGGCAAACTGGGATAAGAAAAATGCCTGGACTTTGCTTTTTCCATCATTAAGTTTGAACACAAGATACATGTGGATTGACGACAGTACCTACGCATTGCGAGATTTCAGCCGCTATTTTAAGGATACCCCATCAATTCCCGGAATGCCTGTTTTTGATATTCCTCAAACTGTATTTCAAAATGCGTATTACACATCTTTGGACGTTACCATGCCAGTATTTAATGGGGCGCTTTTGAATAATCTCAGTACGGCTAAAGCAAGTGAGGAAATGGCTTCTCATTTATATACTTCAACGCGTGAAAATGTACTTTTTCAGGTTATCAGCAGTTACCTGAACGTCCTTCGCAGCAAAGAGATTTTAAAATTACAGCAGGATTATTTGAATCTTTCAAAGATGAACTATGAAAAAGCGGAAAGGTTGTATAATGCCGGAAGGTACTCAAAAACTGAAGCGTTGCGCTGGAAAGTAGATTATCAGCAGCAAAAAAGTGTTGTCGTAAACAGCAGGTCAACACTGCGCAGTGTGCAATCAGTTTTAAACCGGCTGCTCAATATTAACAATGAAGAACAAGTTCAAATTGAAAATCAAATTCCCCGACGTTTAACAGATGAAAGTGAAAAATTAGCTTCACAAACAGATGAAAAAATACTGGAATTAATAAATCTAAATGAAATGGAATTGGTGCGGGCAAACGCTTCTCTATCTGCTGCAAAATCAAATGAGGACATCAGCAAATCTTTGTACAGAAATTCTTATTCATCTTATTTACCAAATGTTTCCATGAACTATTCTTACGGTTGGCGGGAAAACAGCACGATGTACTTAGATGATTATTCGCCGCAGACATTTGTTGTAAATTTAAGTTTGCCGCTTTTTACAAGCTTTCAGAATCTAACCTCGTCAAAGTCGTCGTATTATGCTTTCAAACAGAGCCAGGAGCAGTTTTACGATCAATTGCAAAATACCCGGTTAATGCTGACAGAGACAGTAAACAAAATTATTAATTTAAAAACGCAGCGTGAATTATCCAAAGCAAACGTTGAGTTCAGCGAGCACAACTATCGAACAGTGTCGCAGCAAAAAGAAAAAGGTCTTATTTCCAATATCGATTTTATTGATGCAAAACTGAACTTACAAAACGCGAAATTAAATGACATCAGCACAAATTATGATTTCATTTCAGCAATGGTGGAATTATACTTTATGCTGGGGAAATTGAATTTGCTGATTTAACACTTTTGAATGTCAGAATAATTAGAGTCAAAATGATTTGAAAAATCATAACTATTCGAGCGTAGTAATAAATGTCATTCTGAGGGAGCCTGCGACCGAAGAATCTCGTATGTTTACAGAAATTTTTCTTAATAGTTTAGAGATTCTTCACTTCCCAACATCACCAGCCTCCTCCCTCGTTCAGAATGACATGAATACAACGAATCAGAATAGTTACGAAAAATCAAATGTAATTATTTTGACTCTAATGATTTTGACTATAATTAAACCATTTTAATAAAAACAGTCCAACCCGGAGTAAAAAATGCAATTTAAAAACATGTTTAATAGTTTACTTATTTTGATTCTTTTGTTGAACCTGAACTCTTGCGGAAATAAACCAGTGGATGAAAAAGCTGTTGATAATGCTACTGAAGATTCCAAACCGGTAAAAAACAATCAAACCATTCCGGTTGAAGCGCTCATCATCAAACCGAAAAAATTAGAGCAGAATATTCCTTTGACAGGAATTTTGAAACCGATTCATGAAGTGGATATATTTGCCGAAGTTTCAGGTAAAGTGGAAGTTATTAATAAAAAATTAGGCGATGCTGTCACAACAAGGGATACCCTGGCAGTCATCGACGAAAAAATTCCTTTGAGCAATTATCGCCAGGCAAAATCCCAGGTGCTTACTGCGGACAACAATTTAAAAATTGCCAAATTAAATTTAAAAAGCGATGAAGAACTTTTTAAGAATGGCGACATTTCCGAGTTGGCGTATGAAAACTCCAAACTCGCTGTCAAATCAGCAGAAGCAAGCCGTCTTTCAACGCTGGCTAATTTGAGTCTGCTGGAAAAAAATTATCGTGATACCCGAATCACCTCGCCGATTGCCGGTTTGATTTCCAGGAAAAACATCGATATCGGCGCCATGGTAACACCCAACCTTCCCGTCTATCGGGTAGTCGATTTAACCACCCTCAAAGTCCAGGTTGGCGTACCGCAATCGATGGTCAACCGGGTGCATGTTGGCAGTGAAGCAAAAATACACATTTCCGCATTAAACGACCGGATGTTCAATGGAAAAGTTCGCTATATTTCTCCACAAGCAGATGAAAACACAGGCGCTTTCACCATCGAGGCCCATGTTAAAAATACAAACGATTTGAAAATCCGCGCTGGAATGACAGCTAAAATTAACCTTCTGTTAACTGATGACAAAGAAAAATTGATAATACCGGATCATGCAATGGTCAGCAAAAACGGTAGCAATCATCTATACAAAATCGAAAATGGAATTGCCAAACTAACTGAAATCACTATTGGTGAAACTATCGGCTCCCAGGTAATAGTGTCCCAGGGACTTACTGAAGGGGACACAATTGTTGTCGTCGGAATGAAGAATCTTGGGGTGGATACTAATGTTTACATTGAAACCATTTATTAATTTTTGGTTTGCTGCGAGCTTGAATTTTGAATTTTGGAATTTTCTAAAACGCACTAAATTAATGTTGTACAACGATCAATTCATGTAACGCCATAAATTATAAATTAGGAATAAATAATGAATATCGCTAAATTTTCAGTAAAAAATTCTGTTCTTGTAAATCTTTTAATGATCGGTTTGTTTATATTTGGCGGCATATCCCTTTTGCGCATGCCAACAGAATTAAACCCTGAAATCGATTTTAACTGGGTTTTTATAACTGTTCTCTACCCAGGCGCCGCACCGGAAGAGGTTGAAAATCTCATCGTCGATCCCATTGAAACAGAAATTAAAGATATTAATAAAATTGATGAAATTCAATCGAATGCTATTGAAGGGATGGGATTTGTTTTAGTGAAATTTGAGGATATGTCTGAAAGGAAATTCAGAGAGCGCTATTCAGATTTAAAAACCGAGATCGACAAAGTTCAATTCCCTGAAGAAGCAGAAGACCCGATTTTGGAATCCTTTGACAGTGGGGATTTCATGCCCGTTATTACAATCAATATGTCATTTACAATTCCTGAAGACAATGCACAACAAATCGCTGATGAGTTGGAGGAAGATTTACTGGATATTTCCGGTGTGGCAAAAGTACAGGTTTCCGGTTTAGCGGAACGTGAAATTTGGATTGAAATTGATCCGGTTAAAATGAACAGTCTGGGCGTAAAATTTGATGAAATTGTTTTGGCGTTAAAAGTGCGTAATTTAAATGTTCCGGGCGGGAATATCTCTTTTGGGAAAACCGAATACCTTATCCGGTCGCTGGGAGAATATAATTCAATTGATGAGATCAGGAATACAATTGTCCGGTCATCAATGAACGGGGACTTTATTAAAATTAAAGATGTGGCAAAAGTGAATGACCGCCGGGAAGAAATGCCCATTCTGTCGCGGATGAACGGCGATAATTCAATCACATTTTCCACATCCAAAAAGAGTGATGCCAACTCCATCGATGTCATCGATTCGATCAAGGAACTGGTTAAAAAATACCGGGGAATGGTTCCCGATGGCGTAAAATTCAGTTTTTCAAATGATAATTCAGTTTATATTTTACGTGTTATCAACGTTCTACGCAATAATGCTATCTCCGGAATGATTTTAATTATGCTGGTGCTTTATTTCTTTTTAGGAAGAAGCAATGCACTTCTGGCATCATTGGGAATTCCCATTTCATTTTTTATTACATTTATTTTTATGTATTTCACCGGAAACAGTCTCAATGGCAGCACGTTGTTTGCATTGGTAATGGTGCTGGGAATTATTGTAGATGATGCTATAATTGTCATCGAAAACTGCCACCGCTACCGGTTGCAGGGATTGAATTCTTTTGATGCTGCCGTTCGTGGTACAAGTGAAGTTGTATCGCCTATTTTGTCTTCTATCGGAACCAACATTGCCGCTTTTCTACCGCTGATGCTGCTTCCCGGGATTATGGGTAAATTTATGCGCATCGTACCCATCGTCTTTTCACTGGCATTGCTTGCTTCATTATTTGAAGCCTTTTTTCTGCTTCCCTCGCACTATGCGGATTGGACTATCAAATCAACAGTTTATAAAAAAGGCGAGAAAAAGTTTTTCACAAAGTTGCGAAAGGCATATAGCAAATTATTGTTTAAAGCCCTGCGCTGGAGATATTTGGTAATTACCGTTTTAATATTTATCTTAATATTATCCGTTTCCATGATCCCGCTAATTGGCATTGAAATGTTCGGTGAAGAAGACTTTGACCAATTCAGAATTCTGGTGCGCTGTCCCGAAGGAACCAGCCTGGAAGAAACCGACCGCATCATGAAAAAATTTGAAACAAAAGCGCTGCAATTGCCAAAATCAGAAGTTCAGGATGTAACTGTTAATGTGGGCTTACTTCAAGGTAACAACGAGTGGGTGACACGAAAGAGTGTCGCTCAAATATTGTTTCAACTTCATCCCCAGGAGGGGCGCACGATTTCGACTGATGAATTAATGGATATGATGCGTGATCATGTAAAATATATAAGCGGGCCAACTTCGGTTGAATTTGAAAAAATAGCAGGAGGTCCCCCGGTTGGCAAGCCGATTTCGGTTAGAGTTCAGGGTAAGTATTTCAGCGAAATTAAAAAAGCGTCATTAGCTTTGCAGGATTCTATTAAAACGATGCCCGGGACTCATGGTGTTACCGATGATTTTCCACCGGGCAAACAGGAAATACAAGTTATTGTTGATGAAGAGCGGGCAGCCCTGTTTGGTTTTAATACACAATATGTGGCAATGAATGTTCGCTACGCTTTTGATGGAATTGAAGCAACCGAATATCGCGACGGCGATGATGAAATTGATGTCATTGTAAAATATGATCAGCAAAACCGTTCTTCAGTGGATGATGTTCTGAATTTAAGATTAACTAATATAGCAGGGCAAACGGTTGCTTTGAGAGAAATGGTAAAATTTGACATCAAGCCCGGACCTGATGAAATAAAACGCTTTGATCAAAAACGCACCATCATGGTTGTCGGAGAAATTGATGCTAATAAAACGTCTTTAGACAAAGTAAATAATAAGTTAAAGTCGATTTTCCCAAAATTGGAAAAAGAATTCCCAGGTATCACGTTCAAAATCGGCGGGCAGTTTGAAGAATTTATGAATGTATTTCAGAATATTACCTCATTATTTATATTAAGCCTGATTCTGATTTTTCTGATTTTAGGATCGCAATTTAATTCCTATTCACAGCCTCTCATCATTTTAACAACAATTCCATTTGCACTTATTGGCGCCGTGTTAGGATTATTCATTTCAGGGAATCCATTCAGCATAATGGCAATGTTTGGTTTTGTGGCCCTGGCAGGAATTGTGGTGAATGATGCAATCGTTTTAATCGATTTTCTAAATAATCGCCGATCAGGAAAAGAGACTACTGTCTTTCAATATTGGAAAAGCATTGTTACTACCGGGCGTTTGAGATTGCGTCCCATCATTTTAACATCATTAACCACTATTTCCGGGCTTATTCCCATGGCTTTTGGAATTGGCGGTATTTCAGAAATGTGGTCGCCATTGGCAAACGTGATCCTTTTCGGGCTGTTAATTTCTACGCTGTTAACGCTGTTTGCAATTCCATGTTTTATTGCAGTGCTGGATGATATTAAAAGAAGCAGGAAAAAAGCAGCGGCGGTTGCCCGGTCTAACCTGGTTACCTTAAATTAGTGCTACGAGTTGAAAAGTGGCAGTGGCAGTACTGTTTTATTTTTCCTGCTACTGCCACTGCAACTGCCACTTGTTCAATAATACAGAGAGAAATCAAATATATTAAAACAGGAGGAAGTCATAAATGATCTGGTTTAACAATTTAATCGCTAAAGTTCTACCTATTGTACCAAAACCTATTGTCGGGCTTTTTTCAAATCAATACATTGCCGGCGAAACTCTGGATGAAACAATCCCCAAAATTAAAGAGCTAATAGAACAAGGTATGTGCGTAACCATGGATCTTCTCGGTGAAGAAGTTAAGAAAAAAGAAGATTCATTAAAAGCGATTGAGACCTATTTGCAGATACTGCGAGTTATTGACCAGGAAAATCTTGATGGCAATATTTCAGTGAAACCAACGCAAATGGGGTTAAAATTAGACAAAGAGTTTTGTTATAATAATATTAAAACACTTGTCGAAGAAGCGAAAAAGTTTAACAATTTTGTTAGAATTGATATTGAAGATTCGTCATGTATCGATGACACAATTGATATTTATTTGCGATTAAGAAAAGATTTTTCAAATGTGGGTACTGCATTACAATCTTATATGCGTCGTTTGCCCGATGATGTAAATAAACTTATTCCTTATAAAGCAAACCTGCGTTTATGCAAAGGCGCCTACTATTGGGAAACAAGAGAAGTCGTTTATAAAGACGCTGATATTATTAACGATAGTTATGCTTATGTTTTGGAAAAATTACTGGCAAACGGCTGCTACATTGGGATTGCTACCCATGATGAAAAACTGGTTTGGGAAGGCATAAAAGTAGTTGATAAGCTTCAATTAAAACCAGACCAATATGAATTCCAGATGTTGTATGGCGTTGACCATGAATTGCGAAGAATTATTGTAAATTCAGGACATCGATTACGCGTTTATGTTCCATTTGGAAAAGAGTGGTTTGCTTACTCCATTCGCCGACTAAAAGAGAATCCGAAAATGCTTAATTATATTATGAAAAATACTTTAAAGAACTTGTTCGGGAAGAATAAATAGTATGAAAGACCTAGCGCACTAAAGTGCAGGCGAAGGCTGAGGCAAAGGCGAAGGAAAAAAAAGAATATCCTTAATCCCTGTGCCCGAAGGGTGCTTGAATCTTATACCTTACTCCGCCTTAGCCTTCGCCTCAGCCTTTTTGATGTAAGAGTTAAGTGATCTGGGTTAGAAAAAACTTTTGCACAAAAAACAAAGATTCAACTGGTAATACTATAATACAATATAAAGAATTTATCGGGTCAGTTCATTTTGATTCAAGTGACGAAATTTTTTATGGTAAAATTGAAGGAGTAAATGATTTAATAACCTTTGAGGGTAAAAGCGTTTCTGAAATAAAGAAATCATTTGAAAAAGAAGTAGAAGATTACATCGCTATTTGCAAAAATTTGAGAAAACAAATTCACAAATCTTTTAGGGGTAATTTTAATGTAAGAATATCTCCTGATCTGCATAAAAAGGCTGTGACTAAATCACAAATATTAGGAGTATCTTTGAATAAATTGGTACAGAAAGCGCTTGAAAAAGAAGTGGCTGCCATGAAATAATATATACATCTTAAATGTTTGACTATAAAATTGGAATGAAAATCCAATCTGTGATCACTTTCTACCCAGTTCCCACATCTTTTTCCTTCCTTCTCTAAATTCAATTAATTGAATTTCCACTTGACAAGCTACAACTATTTAATTATATTATCTCTAATTTACAACCTATATTCATTGACAAAATTTAACATTTCCTTTAAATTTTCAAATAAGGATAAGGAAATTATTATGAGAATGGTTCATACCAGCCTTTGCGTAATCCTCATCGTTTTTTTATTTTCCAGTCTTGTGTCTGCTCAAGAAAATTGGCAGCATTGGCGGGGCCCAAATCACAACGGAATCAGTAATGCCACTAATCTGCCAGTAATCTGGAGCAGTGAAAAAAATATTGCCTGGAAAACCGAACTTCCATCTTGGAGCGCCGGAACGCCAATTATTTGGGGAGATCAAATTTTTATTACATCTCCCTCCAAAGTTGATGAAGAAACTGTGGAAGCAAGGGAAAAAACCTTTGAACAGAATCGGAGGGGACGCAGAAGAAGAGCCTACCTCGATCCGGGTGGTTCAAAATTACTGCTACTTTGCATTTCAAAAAAAGATGGGAAAATATTATGGCAGCGCGAGTTGGACAATAAAAACGAACTCCATCGAAAAGCAAATGATTCATCCCCTTCACCAGTTACAGATGGAAAATATGTCTGGGTGATAACCGGCACTGGTGTTTTAACCGCTTTCAACATGCAGGGTGATCAAATCTGGCAGAGGAAACTACAGGAAGAATATGGCAAGTTCGGGTTAAATTTTGGTTATGGTTCTTCGCCATTATTATTGAATGGGCAACTAATCATCCAGGTCATCCACGGATACAAAACAGAAGATCCATCTTACATTCTTTCTATGGAAGCAAAAACAGGAAAAACTTTATGGCGAAAATTGAGAATCACTGATGCCATAAAGGAGTCAAAAGATTCTTACACCACACCTCTTATATTTGATAATGGGAAAGAAAAGCAGTTAATCATTTCAGGCGGCGATTATGTAACCGGTCACGATCCCGATACAGGTGAAGAAATCTGGCGTGCCGGTGGAATGAATCCGATGAAGCGCAGTAATTTCAGAGTCATTGCCTCACCGGTTATTGCTGATGGTATCATTTATTTACCGACTCGAAAAAAACCATTACAGGCATTTCGCATCGGGAGAACAGGTGATATCACGGAAAGCAGCTTTTTATGGAAATGGGAAGGCAGAGGCGCTCCTGACGTTCCCTCTCCCCTATGCGATGGAAAATATTTTTACATGGTTGACGACAAAGGATTAGTTACCTGTTTAGATGCTAAAGCCGGTACAGTAATCTGGGGACCTGAGCGTACTTCGGAAGGAATTGTCAGCGCTTCTCCAATATTAGCTGATGGCAAAATTTTTTTCGTAAATGAAAAAGCAGTAACAACGATTGTTAAGGAAGGACCTGAATTTGAATTGGTGGCAACGAATGAATTAGACGGTACCTATACTTTAGCATCACCAGCGATTTCCGGGAATCAAATATTTATTCGCAGTGCAACCTATCTGTATTGTATTGGTAAAGATTAAATAAATTTAGAATCTGTTTCAATCATTTAAATAATAAAAACAGGAGGCTTTTATGCCATGCTGTAAATGCCACATTAACAGAAGAGAATTTCTGGAATTAACAGCTGCTGGTACGGCGGCTGTAAGTTTGACTGGTTTTTCCACGCTATACGCCAATAAAAAAATTGAAGACTGGGATCCGAATAAGCCTTTCCTTAAAATCGGTAAAAAATTAAAAGTCCAACCGGTACTCATGTACACTGTTTCAGTCCCTAAAAAACAGCGATCATACAAATCCTGGGGCGGTATTCAAGACGATGAAGCTGCTGATCGTGAGGTCATCCGAATCACAAAAGGATTACAAACACTGGCGAAAAAATCCGAGTTCCCACTGGAAATTCTGCCCGTAGTAAAAGTGAAGACGCCAGAAGCTGCTGCTAAAGTTCATCAGGGTAATTTTGATGTTGTTATCGTTTATCCAGCACGAGGTGGTGGCGAGCTATTGCGCGCATGCTTCTCCAAAGAAAAAGACACGATAATTTTTGCCAGACAACGATCAGGTCCTGTTTATTACTGGTATGAAGCTTTAAGTGTAAATTATCTGCAAACCCAAAACGAAACAAATGAGCAAGCTGCTAAAGCCAATAAAATTGTCCATGTTGACGATGTGGTCATCGATGATATGAAAGAATTGCAGTGGAGATTACGTGCACTTTTTGGCATTAAAAATTTTCTTGGGACAAAGATAGTCGCATTAGGCGGTCCCTGGGGAAAATATAGCCCACAAGCGCCCAAAATTGCAACGCAAAAATTTGGCATGGAGATTATCGATGTCAGTTACGACGAATTGGCAAAACGGATTCAAAGCGCAAAGGCAAATAAAAAACTGAAACGCAAAACAAAAAAGTGGGCTGAAGAATACCTGGCGATTCCAAAAACCACATTAAACACTAATAAAGAATTTGTGGAAAATTGTTTCCTTCTTTATTGGATATTTAGAGACATGATGACCGAGCACAATGCGGATGCTTTTACCATCAAAGATTGTATGGCGACTGTCATGCCCATGTCAGAAACCACAGCTTGTCTGACTCTTGGTCTGCTTAACGATGAAGGTTACATGGCATTTTGCGAGTCCGATTTTGTTATCATTCCACCAGGAGTACTTTTACGCTATATATCAGGCAAACCAGTTTTCCTTCACAACTCGACCTTCCCACATAACGGTGAAGTCACCTGCGCTCACTGCATTGGTCCCCGGCGTATGGACGGCGTTAACTATGAACCAGCAGAAATCATGACACATTACGAATCAGAATATGGCGCAACACCCAAAGTTGAAATGCCCATCGGGCAGGAGCTGACATTTTTCGACCCGGAGTACAGCACAGGCAGATGGCTGGGATTTAAAGGAAGAGTAATACGAAATCCTTTCTATGAAATCTGTCGCTCCCAACAGGATGTAGAAATTTTGGGAAATTGGCAAAAGCTGAAAAATGAAGTCAGGGATTCCCATTGGATATCGGTTTACGGTGATTATTTAAAAGAATGCGGCTATGCTGTGAGGAAGTTGGGATTGGAGTGGGAGAATATTTCGGATGTGATTTAGTTAGGAAAATATTTTCAGCTCATTAGAAAGGGAGTATTAGCATTATGAAAAATGAAGATACGAAAAAGCTGTTATTGGCAGCAATAATTTTGTGTTTGTTTACCATTGCTACCATTGTTTTTTTAGGATTTGGTTATAAGCTCATCCCTCCATTAGCACAGTTATTCGACCCAATAAATGGTGTTTGGAAAAATGCTCGCCAAACTGAACATCCAAAAGAGAAACTTGTGAAACTTGAAGGATTGTCCGGAGAAGTGAAAATCATTCGCGATAAGCGAGGCGTTCCTCATATCTTTGCAGAGAATGATGAAGATTTAGCCTTTGCATTTGGCTACGTTCAAGCACAAGACCGGCTTTGGCAAATGGATATTGGATGGAGAGATGCAGCCGGGAGAACATCTGAAATCTTTGGAAAATCAACACTCAGAAAGGATATCTCAAAGCATAAATATGGATTGATTAAAGCAGCGAAAAAATCTTACGAAGCAATGAAAAGCTACGATGAATTTAAAGAACTCGAAGCTTATGTCAAAGGAATCAATACTTTTATCAGTTCAGTGAGGAAATCAGATTTACCGCTTGAGTTTAAACTCTTTAATTATGAACCGGAACAATGGCAAGTATTAAACTGTTTTCAGTTTGTAAAATCAATGACCTGGCGTTTAAGTTCTGGTCCCTGGCATTCAAATGATGAAAAGATTCGTGAAAAAATTGGGGATGAAGCTTTTAATGAATTATTTTCCCCTGTTGAACCTTACTTTTTACCCATTATCCCTGAACAAGGAGGATTACCTCCAAAAGACCGGGAAATTTATGGGAAAAGTAATGCATCGATAAATAGTCGCTCAAATTTCATACAACCTGTATTGAATACCGAATCAAACGTTAACATCTCTCTACTATCTAACGATCCATCTGAAACTAATTCCATGAGCCAAACACTTGATGAACCCATGTATTCAGCTCAACTCAATTTCTGGGATTCACCACCCAAAGGCTTGGGCAGTAACAATTGGGTAATCGACTCGGAGAAATCTGCAACTGGCAGACCAATTTTAGCTTATGATCCACATGTGTGGCTCAGCTTGCCTTCAATATGGTACGAAGCCCATCTTGTAAGTCCAAAACGTGATGTTTACGGCATAGCGCTTTTAGCATCACCATATATTATTTTTGGATTCAATCGTTATATTTCCTGGGGCGGTACTACTTTAATGGCTGATGTCGTTGATTGCTACAGTGAAAAATTTGACTCAACTCACCAAAACTATCAATACAAAGGACAGTGGTATCCCATCATTCGAGATACAGTATTTTTCAAAGTGCGGGGAGAAAAAGATACGAAACAAGTTTTTGAATCAACGGGGCATGGTCCTTTAGTAGAGCTGCGTAATGGTAAAGTCGCTTTGAAATGGGTGGGACATGAAGGTACCGAGGAATTGCTCGCATTCAGCCGACTTAATCGTGCTAAAAATTATAATGAATTTGTCGAAGCCCTTAGCCACTATCACGTGTCAGCTCAAAACTTCGCTTATGCCGACATTTATGGCAATATTGCTATGTGGTGTGCTGGCAGATTTCCAATTCGCAAAAATGGTGATGGACGATATTCAGTAGATGGTAGTTCAGGTGAAAATGAATGGCTTGGATTTGTTCCGTTCGAAAAACTGCCTCACAGTGTAAATCCTCCGCAGCATTATTTGTTGTCTGCTAACCAGGTACCAGTTGGCCCGGATTATGAATACAACATCGGCAGCAGTTGGGAACCCTGTTATCGAGCCCGACGCATTAACCAGCTATTGAGTTCGAAAGAAAAAATCAGTTTTGAAGATATGCAACAGTTTCAAGGTGACATCGTTGATTTACGAGCTCAACGATTACTCCCGGCAATACTTTCGGCTGGTGAGCGTTTAGGAAAGGATAATCCTGATGTACAAAAAGTCCTATCATATTTTCGAGGTTGGGATGGTAGCGTAGATAAAGAACTTGCCGCACCACTTATTTTTAGAACTTTTTTATCATCTTATGACCAAGCCATCTGGAATGATGAACTTGGAACCCGTAGACGAAGAGCAAAAACAGCGGTATTAGAACGTCTTACCCTGGAAGATCCTCGATCGGTTTGGTTCGATGATCAACGAACAGATCGCATTGAGACACGCGATGAAATTATTCTAAAAAGCTTGATCGAAACGCTTCAAATTTTGCATAAGTATGTTAGCGTAGATTCTACGCAATGGAAATGGGGATTACATAATAAAATCCATATCAATCATCTCTCTCATTTAAAGGGATTAGGATTTCCACCATTCCCGAATAATGGAAACAATAATACTATTTCTATGATGGGTGGTACAGTCGCTCCGCTTTGGCGGTTGGTTGTCGAAATGGCAGAAGATGGTAGGCGAGTAGGTGTTTATCCAGGAGGACAAAGCGGCAATCCGGCAAGCCCACATTACGATGAGGGTATCATTCCCTGGGCTAACCATCAATACTTTGAGTTGAATATGCCAAAGTCTGCTGAGGAGATTCCTGAAAACCAGGTTGAATCTGTCTTAAATCTTAAACCAAGGAGATAATGATGCGAAATAATATGTGGTTGGGTTTTACTATTGCATTCACATTTACAATAATTCTCGCCCTGTTAATTGGATGGCCTTCAACTTTAGTGGCAGGCGTTGCAGCCGGATTTTGTTTTCGTAAAGCACTACGAGCATTCTTAATTACTTTATTAGCAACTGGCTGTGCGTGGATGATAATGGCATTAATTCCTGCATTGTGGTCGCCAACATGGCTATTAGCGAGTAAGCTTGTACAAATACCTGGACTTTCTTCTGATTTTGCTTTTTTGATGTTTTTAATAACAGCAATCACAGGTGGATTGCTTGGTGGTCTCGGAGCCAGTAATACAGTAATTCTCCGCAGACTTTTCTCTAATTTACTAACACTCAGTAAAGCAAATTAAGAGTCTCTTTATTCAAAATTATCATTTTGGGTGTCCTATTTAACCTGATGATTTACCATCAGACGATCTCTAAAAATTTATTTGATTTTAATAAATTTTAGTAACTGTTCAGCTATTCAAGTCATTCTGAACGAGGGAAGGGAAAGGTTTAGTGGGAAGTGAAGAATCTCGTATTATTTTAAAAAAGGTGTGTACGCTGAAGAGATTCTTCGGTCGCAAGCTCCCTCAGAATGACATTTGTAACCACACTGAATAGTTACAAATTTTAATTGTAAATTATTCGTAAACTTATTACATATTTCAGATACTCTGTTTTTTGTTCAATAATTCTAAATAAATCTATTTCAATTATAAAACTACTGGAGGCAACATGAAAAAAACACTTTACATTTTTGTATTGATTTTATTTACACTATCCCTGGTTTATGCTGGTGATTATGTCGGTGCTAAAAAATGTAAAATGTGTCACAAGGGCAAGAAAAAAGGTGAAGTATGGGAAAGCGGTGCTATTTTTGCGTGGCTTTATAATTTTTTATCTGGTTGGATCAAAACAAACTAAACAGAGAGTATGAATAAAATAGAAATTAGTAAAAAATTAGCCCGAAGAATAGTTCTAAACGCTCAACTACTCGATGGCAGACCAAACCTCTCGTATGGAAAAGAAGGCATCGCCCAAATAATAGAAAAATTGGGCTACATTCAAATTGATACTATATCCGTAATCAAACGTGCCCATCATCATACTATTTGGACGCGGTGTAACGACTATCAAGAAACAAAACTTCATGAACTTCAGGCAATAGATCGCCGAATTTTTGAGTATTGGGGTCATGCCATGTCCTATTTGCCCATGTCCGATTACCGCTTTTACTTGCCGCGCATGCGTAACTTTGAAAATCCTTCCAGTCCGTGGGCAAAATATCAGATGGAAAAATGTGGTAATATTTTAGAACCTGTGTTAGACCGCATGAAAAAAGAAGGCCCCCTAAGCTCAAAAGATTTTGCTAATATAGGAAAGAAAGGCGGGACCTGGTGGGATTGGAAACCAGCCAAAGCAGCATTGGAATTGCTCTTTTGGCAGGGGAAGTTGATGATAACCGAGCGGCACAATTTTCAAAAAGTGTACGATTTGACCGAACGGGTGCTGCCGGAAAACTTAAATACAACGATGCCAACGCAAGATGAACTGGCACATTTTTTTGTCCGCCGCGCACTTTCTGCTATGGGATTGGCTTCCGAAAGAGAAATCCAGAAATTTTTACAACCGGATTCAGCAAGGGATTCGGATATACGTGCGGTGAATAAAGAAACAATTTTAAAATCGTTGAATGAGTCAATTGAAGCAAAAGAGATAATTCCGGTTCAAATTGAAGAGAACCAAAATACAAAATATTATGCTTTATCTGAAACGATTGAACAATCTTCTTTACTTAAAAGATCTTCCCAAAAAATTTTCTTGCTCTCCCCTTTTGACAATTTAATTATTCAACGAGATAGAACGAAACGGCTTTTCGATTTTGATTATACCCTTGAATGTTACGTTCCTGCTCCAAAAAGAAAATATGGTTATTTTGTCCTGCCAATTCTCTGGGGCAATACATTTGTCGGAAGACTCGATGCAAAAGCAGATCGCCCCAAAAAGACATTTGTAATTCGGAACTTAACTTTTGAGCCAGAATTCAAATCTTATGAAAAAT
>JADHVV010000081.1 GCA_016783825.1 Candidatus Zhuqueibacterota bacterium
GGTGAAATAACTAAACCATTTTCAGCGTCTGAAATTTCCGACCAGTTACTGATTAATTTAGAAAACAAACTACAGGCTGTAGCTACATAGCCAGCGTTATCTGTTTTCATTAAATTCATTTGGCAATGATAAACTGCAGCGCCAGAGCGTGAGGTAGCCAGACCACCATTTAAAAAAGCGCCATGTAATCCTAAAACATATTTAGCGTTACTTGATATTCGTTTAACAACACTCTTTGCAAATTTTCCTTGAAGACAATCATCGCTTGTAAGCAAAATACCAATTTTAATCTTTTTAATGAGTTTAACAAAGCGAAGAGATTGTAAAGCAGCTATCATTACGGTTAAACCACCTTTATTTTCCCAAATTCCAGTTCCATAAAGTTTTTGCTCAGATTCAGTAAAATATTCATGCGCGGATAATTTAGTGGCATTATCAAGGTTGCCCAATAAAAGTATATCATATTCTTCATTTTCGGCATTTGTAAAAAAATGAATATTGCCAACTTCCACCTGAGAAAATACTTGATAATGAAATCCCAGAATACTCAGATGCTTTCTTACCAACCCTGCTAAACTATTAACGCCATCTACATTTCTGACATAGGTATTAGTATTGATCATCTGCTTTAATATACTTTCAATATTACTTTGACGATTTCTCACAAACCCACGAATTCGCACATGAAGAGGTACTTTTTTATAATTTTGGACTTCATCCACTGGAAATTCTATTGATGTAAAATATCTTAAAGCAGCAACGTCGAGTATTTTATTTACTAATGATTTAAAATCGTAACCAGCCTTTGATGCCGCATAAGGGTAAGAACTTGTTTCACCTAAGCTTGCCATTGAATTAATTTCTAATATAAAAACATCGCCCTTTTCATCCATTCGAAAGTCAACACGAGCAAAATCACGAAGCTGTAACGCTTTAAATGCTTCAATACTTAAGTGAATCATTTCTTTTGATTTTTCATCTGTTAAATCAGCAGGACATATTTTTTGCAATGGATTGGATGACTTGATTTCTAACGTTTGGATTGCATCTGGATTATTTTCCAAATCAAATTCTAAAACTGGAAATGGTTCGATTGGATTATTTCCTAATAAGCCGATGGCGAACTCCCGACCACGAATAAATTGTTCTACTAATGCTGGTTGATTAAATTCCTTAATGATATTATCTATCGCTTTTTTTAATTGATCAATGTTGTGTACAACACTTAATCCATACGAAACTGCTTCCATTTTCGGCTTAACAATCGCAGGAAATTGTACTACTTCCAAATTATCAAATGTATCAGAAAACACCCAAAAATTCGGTGTGGGGATATCCTGTTTTTGTAATAAAATTTTTGTTATTACTTTGTCCAGGGCTAATGCATGTCCCGATGGGCTTGAGCCGACGTAGGGTATTCCCAGCATTTCAAGCATCGAGGGAATATGCGTGTATCGACTTTCTCCCTGGATGCCATAAGCCATATTAAAAACGATACCCATCCGTTCCCCTTCAACTACCCTTGGCATAAAATTTTGAATCCGTTCTATAACGTGCATATCTCCATCAATGATTTCTACATTATGACCACCTTCTTCAAGTGCCTTTGAAACTTTTTTAATAGTCTCAGGATTATAAGTTTCTTTATTCTGCATACCAAATTTGTTGATAACATTAGACATGTTTTTATTATAAATAATGGCGACTTTCATTTTTCTTTTCTACTTTCAAAATTAAATATTTATTCTTAAATTGTCATTTAGGTAGCCTAACTTGGTTTATACTGCTTTAAAAATAAACTTGACTTAATTTAATATTTTGTTAATATAAATGTTACTAAAAACAAAGGGGCAAAAAAAATGCGTTTAAAAGCTGATATTAGAATATGAATCGAAATGTCCAAGGTATTTTATCTCACTCCCTGAAACTCACAAATTATTTTACCAAAAATTCAACCAACAGATTGTCTTTCTTAACCCCAAAATAATTACTTGTTCAGATTAATCCGCAGCGCTCTCTTCCATTTTTGGTGTAAACTTATTGTACAACAACAAACCAACGATCGTAGCGATACCAATGCCGCTAAAAATCAGCCACAACGTACGCGGCTGGTTTAATTTATCCACAAAATGGACATACATGTTTGCTCCCAAAATAGCGCCGATGCTGCTGCCAATAACGCCGTAAAGAAAAATATAACCCATGTAAGTAGCAACGCGATCCTTTGGCGCGATCAACCCGACATAGCTGTAAAATTTTGGATGGGCTGTCATCTCCCCTATTGAAAAAATAAAGATGCCTGCCATAAAAATCCAAATACTGGTGGAAATTGCCAAAATTGCCATACCAACCGTTCCCATGGCAATGCCCACAACCATCGTTGGCAGCGCTTTAGTATTTTTAACAATATTTGAAATGACTAACTGAAGGAGAATTATCGTACCAGCATTGATCACGGTTACATGTTCCACATCAAAAAACCAGTTGATGTTTAAGCCAAATGTCCCTAAAAACCCATTGACAAAATTATTCAGAGAAGTGGCATCAACATAAGCTTTTACGTACCAGAGCACTGAATCAAACATCTGGAAGTAGAGAATCCAGAAACCTGAATAGATGAAGATCATCAATAAAAATCTGAAATTGTCCTTAAATTTGGCATTATCATCAGTTTCAATCGTAAACAGCGACAGCACTGTAAAATAAATGACTGTGCTAATAATCCTGGAAAATGTGTCCAATCCCGGAGCAAGCCAAATTACAGCGACAATAAATACTGAAGCGATCAAATTAATTAAAGTCTGCGTTGTCTTTTTCGCTTCCACATACATTTTCTGTATTGCCAGAATAACCAGGCTGCTAATAAAAATCAAAACAAGAAAAAACGGAAAGAATGAACGCTGTTGTGCGTTATCCACCAATTCATCCAACTCTGTTTGAGTTAAAGTTAGATAATTTGAATATCCCCTGATATCATTTAATAAATCGAATTTGTAAGTTTCAACATTTTCTGTTTGATAAATTGATACAACAAGATTGTTTGAAGCTATTTCTTCAATTGCATAAGGTTTTGAGTTATCCCCGGACTTTTCAACCTGAACTGTTAATTCAGATTTTTCCTGAATTTTCCCAAATAAATCCTGAATTGTTTCTGGTGTAATATTGATTAAAGATGGATTCATTTGAAGCTGACTCATTAAATCGGCTTTGAATTCAGAAAATTTATCAGGATTTGAAAAACTAACAGAAATACGATTTACTTTGTTGTTCGTAAATCCTTTCAATGTTGAATCCAGCAAAACCTTTGGTAAATCGAGTTTGCCCTCAAGCTGCGATTGAATGTCAGAATGGAGCGATTCAGCTTCCGGTTTTAAAATGGTAACTAACAGGTCTTTTCCATCCTGCTGAATTCTCTTAACTGATTTGGTTGCTTCCGGATCCTGTTTTACCTGGAAAATTAAATTGTATCCACTAATTGACTCCGAATTTAACTTATTAATTTTAAAAGAATTCTTTTTCATGACGTTGCGTTCAATAGTAAAAGTGAGCGCCGCTCCATTTTCTATTTGCGTAACTTTATTCAGTTTTTCAACAACAGGATTTAACTTGCTGTATTGCCACAACGAAAGCACCAGGATTAGACCGACAATAATATAGACCAGCACGGCTCTATTTTTTGAAGAACGTAAGTAATGATAAATTAACACAAATGGACTGTAAATGATCTCAAACGCATTAGCAACTGTTTTGATGATGTTTAATTCTTTGCCGTTAGTTTTGTTTTTCTCTTTTGGTGGTTCTTTCATGAAGAAAATAGTAGGAATTAACATGGCGCCGGTTCCCAGCGCTGATGCTAAAATAACCCATTTCCAGCCGAACATGGGGCTATTTTTCAAAAAAGGAACCAGAATAAGCGGGAATAAAAATGCACCTAAATTTATTGACCAGTAATAAATTCCAAATCCGAGTGTGCTATTACTCTTATCAGTAGTTCTCGCAATTGAACCTGTAATAATTGGTTTGAAAGTACCGGCTCCCAAAGCCATCACACAAAGCGCCAGAAAAATAGCGGTGTAAGATGTCATTTGCGCCGTTAAAAAATATCCGCCACCGAGAAATGCAAATGCGACCATTAGTGTGCGACGATATCCAAACCGGTCTGCCAGTGCGCCGCTGATAATTGGGAGAAAGTACAAAATCGGTTGAATGGTACCTTTAATAAGACCAACACTGGTTTTGGCAAATCCGAGCTGTTCAGTGAGATAAATGGAAAGAACGCTCATCATTCCATAATAAGAGCCGCGTTCCATAAATTCAAAAAACACAACAAGCCAGTAAGTAGCGGAGAAAGAGCGGATGACATTTTTCTTTTTTGTCATAAATTTTCCTTTTGTTTGAAGTAGTTAGTTATAAATATTGTAATTTTAATTAAAATAATAGCAAAATAATTTATAGCAAAATAATAAAAAATTATTCATTTATAATTGTTTTGAATGTTACATTATGATTATTGAAATTGATCCACTGAATTGCCATCAAGGATGTATGCTTAAAAAACTTACCAAGATGTTTTTCATACTCTGTGATGTGTTTTTTTGCTGCTGATATTTTAAATGCAGTTTTATGGTTTAATAAATGTATCTTTTGCTCACCGAGGATTCGCGAATCATTCTTTATCTCTATTTTCTTTATAACATTCTCCTTGCCACCACGGTAATATATAATAGCTTCATAAAACAAGTTCGTATCTAAAAAAACTCCCCAATCAGATATTAGTTGTATAATCATTTTTTTTATCCAAATACTATCATAATCGATATTTATCCATCCCTGATCGTAAATAATGTAATGATAACGCTTTTTCTTATTAAGATTCGTTGACACATATTCAGATTGTACAGACGAAGTGCGCATATTAACAAGTTTGCCAGAGTTCATGTTTGCGAGCAATAAATAGTTGATCGCTTGTTTTCTATGTTCACTAATTATTGCCCTGGTTGCTTTCATTTCATACATCACAGAGTTATCAATCAATAAATCCATAAAATAGGTCTTTGTAAAATCCATGTAAGAAACATAAATAGGCTCTTCTATTTGTACAACACCTAATTTTTGTTTTAAACAGCGATCTGCTATTTCTGTTTTGTATATTTTCTCACTGCAAAGAGGACCAAATTCATTATGCACATCAAATACAATCCCCATTATTTTGTAATCAAGGGACTTAAACTCTTTATCAGAAATCTCTTTGACCTGAAAACGAGTACCTATGGGCATGATATAATTTATCTATTATTATTCTTCTATAAATTATTCTGCAACAAATTATTTTGCTATAAATTATTTTGCTATTCTACAAAATGATCTAAAGTAACAATTTTCAATCAATCAAAATAACCTGAATCACCCTTTCAACATTCTTCTGAGTTATTAGATCCGTTATTATAACACGAAGATCCGTCTCACCATTCTCCATATTTTTCAAATCGAGCGCGATATATTCAAAGGGATTCCGGGTGTCGCCTACTCTTTTTGTTGAAGTTGCGATGGTATTTTTTTTGCCACCAGTAAAGATACTTCCCAAAGTTTTCCAGAAACTCCGCTTTGGTTTGGTTGTTTCAACGCTGTAGGCAACTTCAAAATTTGTCAGTCCCTGATCATCAAGGCTTAAATTATAAATCTCAAAATAGAGATAAATGGGATTTCTTCGCATTACCCTGGTGAAGGTGTAAGGCACCACCTTCAAATCATTTTTAACAAATGCTTCGTTCGGTTTTCCTGATGCAGGTTTAATGTTTGAAGATATTTGCAAATCACTCATTAAAAGTTTATCACCCGAATAATCCCTGACAATCAAATCTTTTCTGATCACTCCTTTGCTGGCAACATCCACATCAGAAATCACAAATGCAACATTGTAATTGCCCGGCGACAGTGAATATGTATTTTGAAAAACATATTGTGCATTCTGCAATTTCTCATGGGAAGTAATGTTATAGGCAAACCTTTTTTTATCTGAAATAACAGCGTTAAAATTTGTATCGTCGACTTCAATGAAAAAGTCAACA
This sequence comes from Candidatus Zhuqueibacterota bacterium, assembly GCA_016783825.1. Lineage (GTDB taxonomy): Bacteria > Zhuqueibacterota > Zhuqueibacteria > Thermofontimicrobiales > Thermofontimicrobiaceae > Nigeripontimicrobium. The sequence continues at coordinate 6,069 of JADHVV010000081.1, forward strand.
TATTTTGTAACCGGCATATTTGAAGTAGATAGCTTTAATGCAGAACCCGGGAATGATGTATAAAATTCCAACCTGGTTTTTTCATTCTTTTCTTTGAATTGTCCCCATTTGGAAATAAAAGGAAAAGTATATTTATTTTCTTTTGGCGCATAAATATCTCCCGGGTATTTATTTAGCGCCTCAGCTTGATCTGCCTGGAAGTCATTCAAACGATCCATTGAAAAACTAACCGTGAGCATGGAGTACGAATCACTAATGTGACTCCTGTCCATGTAAAGCCCGGCAGCCAATGCCAGCCTTTGGTCGAAACTATAGCCTGGCGGCGCGGCTTCGGTTAAATCCTGGGCTAATTTATAATATCCCCCATCAGCAACAAAATCAAAAACCAGTCCTTTTGTGATTGTTTCGTAAGACCATGACTCATTATCCTTTGCTAACGTATTACCCAAAGGTGAATTATATCGTTCATCAGGCTCACCATACTTAATGTAAATTTTGCCCCGGTCATCATAATAAGGCGGTGCAGTAAAATGAAAATTAAACCTAGCAAAGTTCACTCGCCGAAAGTGTTCCGTCAATCGTTCATTCTCAACTGTGCTGGGATCAGGATCCCGGCTTTTCCAAAACCGCTGAAACACATATCGTTTTTGGTCATAAGAAACAGCTTCAAATTCAGCTTTTTCTTCTTTCGTCAATAAAATCTTTTGTTCATCAAATTGATAATCCAACATCTCTTTATCAGTCAGGGTTTCCATTGCCTGGTAATAACAAACAGTTGATTGTTCAAATTTTTCTGTTTCGTAGTAAATTTCGGACATCCTGATTCTTGTTCTGGCATAATCTCCCATTTCTTCTGTAATGCTGTTGAGGAATGAAAGGGCTTTATCGTACACCTTCATTTTTTGATAAGAATATCCTATTTGATAGGTAATATCGCGGTAACCCTGATCTTGTCCCAAAATCTTTTTGAATTCATTCAACGCATTTTCCAGGCTTTTTTTTTCGGTTTTCCGCATGTAAGACCTGGCTAAAAAGTAGCGGGCAGGTAAATGGGAGGAATCAATTGCCAGCGCTTGCTTAAATTTTTTAATTGCTTTGGAACGATAATCAATTTTAAGCAGTTCTTTTACCCGTTCAAGCGGGATAATTCTACTGGGCGTGCGCTTGAAATATACTTCACCGTAACCGGTTAACGCCTTCACCGCCAATGAATCATCTTCTGTTAATGATTTATAAATTTTTTCAGCTTCATCCAACTTCTCATTTTTTAAATAAATATTGGCAAGTCTTAATTGTAAATTTAGATTTTTTCTTTGCTGCTGAATTTTTTCTTTTAAAAGTGCTGTTGAATCAATAGCTGTCGTAGTTATAGTTACTGTAGTAGTTGTTTGGCTTTCCTGTGCGTAACAAAATTCCGAAACAAATAAGAAAAGAATAGAAACAACAAAAGTCAATTTTATTTTATTCATTTTTCTCCTTCCGGAAAATAAATTATACCTGTTGAATCTGCTTTCTTTTTTAGACTTTGTGGAAAACGTGGATTTTTTAACAACGAATCAAAGTTCGATAAATTGAGATTTATTTTTTGCTTTCTTTCATCCTGCTTTGATCCTCTCAAGTGTATGGGATCGTTTTTTATTTGTTTCATCTTTGAATAGGTAACCAAGTGTGTTTCTTTCATTAATTTCAGAACGCGGGATTGTTTTCTCCGGGCGCCTTTAAAATTTTTTAATGGATTATAATAAATTGGGTTGGGTAGAATTGCCGCCAATAGTGAACTCTCCGAAAGATTCAACTTTGCAGCCGGTTTGTTAAAATAATAAAAAGCCGCAGCCTCGGCGCCGTAAATGTTTGGTCCCCATTCCACTACATTTAAATAATATTCCAAAATTGTTCGTTTATCCAATAACTTTTCAATTCGTTTCGTGATAATAATTTCTTTCAATTTCCGTGTGATGGTTTTCTTTTTGAACAAAAAAGCATTGCGGGCTAATTGCATGGTAATGGTACTGGCGCCCCTGGCAAAACGTTTTTTCTCCAAATTTTCCCGGAATGCTTTTTTCAACTCAGTCATATTGATACCAGAATGCTCGAAAAAAAGATCATCTTCACTGATGACCACTGCTTTTCTTAACTCTTCGGAAATCCTTTTTAGCGGAACATATTTTCTAACCGGTGCAACGATCTCCTTCTCCCATTCAAAATTTGATAAGCTATTAACAGTGGTTTCAGGAAAATAATTTAAGATTGTTTCATCATTAGGCAAATCTGAATAAAGCAGCCAGAATGCTGAAATAATCACAACAATAATTAAAATGAAAAATAAATAAATTTTACGTTTCACTGCATTCAATGATCTTTTATTTTTATTTCTGAAAAATTATTAAACAAAATATTTGAAAATATAAGCAATAGAAAATCAATTATCAAGCAAATAATTTTTTGGGAAGAAAAACTTTACTAAACCTTTGAGGTTTGGTAAAGTTAAATTTTCCCATTTGTAACGGTTCACCTTGGCGGAAAAAGGATGGATGGAATCGCAAAGTTGAAATCATAGAATCATGCCCAACTGATGAGCAGCCAACGGATTTTAGCTACCGGTTATGAAACAAGAAGTTGTCATAAATTTGCATTAAAAATAGCAGAATTATTGATAGCAGCCTGTCCGCCGCCTGCCCGCTGTTTTTTTAGCGTGGTCTTTTTGGCGGAAATAATGTGAAATAGAGAGCATACAAATTGTAAGCGATCACAGGGTATAAATTAAAAGTATAAATTAGCCCATCCGCCAGTTGGCGGAAACACGCCACAGAAAAAAAATTTTTTTGTTTTTTTTCTGTGGGATTTCATTTCTGTGGGAGAAGATTTTGCATATTTTTTTGCTCTGTGATCGGTTACTAATAATTCGCTATAAATCATTCTGCGAAAAAATCATTTCCGCTATTATAACAAATAATTTTCTTTCCATCGATAAATTGTGAGAATACAATTTTTAATTAACACCAATAACAAGCGGCAAGAATTATTGATTGATGATAAATTTCACTTGACTTAATACAATAATTGTTTTATAATTATAAGATGAATATACCTGTACACTTTCTCTTTTCTTTCGACAAATACTTTTCATAATCCATGATTCTTAATTTTTCTTTCAAACCGGAATCGACTTATTTTTTTTCGATTCAAAATATTGTATTCTGATAAAGGCAACTAAAAATCACACTATAACTTTCACAACGAGAAACACCATGAAAGCTAAAAACATTTCCATTAATTTTTTTGTAACTCTCTTAATTATTTCTTTCCACATCATATTTTCAAATCCCCTATATGCACAAAATGACTACAAAGTAAGACCGGTAGGACATTTTGGTGGTTACCCGACGTGCTCTGCTGTAATTGGTGACCACCTCTTTCTTGTTCAGGGAACTGTTTTGAGCGTATTGAAAATGAACGGCAGTGAGTTTCAAAAAATAACATCTCTCATTCTGCCGAATGAACCGAGAGAATGTTGCGCAACGGAAAATTACCTTTATTTATTTGAGTTCAATTGGATGTTAGATGCAACTTTGCTCCGGATTATTGATATTTCAGATCCACACAATCCTTATCTCACCAGCACACTTCAATTAAAGGAAAATCCTGGTTGGTTTCAGGGCAAATTTTTTGTTCACAATAGCCATGTTTTTTGTGCATTAGACAATGAATTTAAAATCGTTGATGTTTCCAACCCGCAATCGCCTGAAATAGTAAGTACTGTTTCAACTTCTGCAAAAGGTATTTTTGTTAAAGACAATTACGCTTATGTTGGTGGTGAGAACAATTTTAAAATTTATGATGTTACAGACAAACAAAATCCTGATGAGATTGGAGCATGCAGTATTGCAAGTGCAAAAGATGTTTATATCCAGGGCAATTATGCATACGTTGCCGTTGCGGATTACCCTGATTTTGGCGTCCAAATCATCGATATTCAAAATCCCCAAAATCCGGAAAATTCAGGATTCTTTGAAACAAAAAAAGTGGATGGCTCGCACACAAGATATCATAATCCAAATTATGTGATCGCTGAGGGTGATCATATTTATGTAGGTTGTTATGGCAGCGCATTACTTATCATTGCCAACATTTCTGATCCTTCCAATCCACAGCAAACAGGGAGACTTTATTTTGACGAAGGTGCATCCCCGAACTTCCAATCATTTCAACTTGAATATCCCTATCTCTATGCTGCTACAGGCGCCACTTCTATTCAATTCATCGGAATTAATATTTCAGATGCGGAAAATCCGGAAATTGAAATGAGATTCGAGGAACCATGGGATGCCCAGGCAATAACTACCAGGAACGATACACTTTTTGTTTCATCTTTTGAGCGATTATGGATTTATGACTATTCGGATACTACCAATCTCACACTTCTTGGATCGGATACAACATGGAATAAATTGACACAAACTCTGGTTAGAGGAAACTATCTGTATGGTTTGAAGGAAAATAAATTTTATATTTTGGATGTAGCTGATGCGAACAATATTTTTGAAGTTGGCAGGTATCAATCGAATTTTGAAACAATTCGTGAAGTTTACATCGATGAAAATTTTGCCTACTTACTTTGTGCCGGCGAAAATCAATCCGCACTTGAAGTGATAAATATTTCCGATCCCAACCAGTCGATGAATGAAACAGGAGAACATATAATACCCGGACAGGGCAGAGATTTGAGTTTTCTCCCGGACAGTTTATTTGCCTTTGTCGCTTATTTTGTTGATAGCACAGATCAGGGTTTTCAAATAATTGATGTTGCTGATCCTTCAAACCCGGTTGTTTTAGGATCAGCCCAAACAACTGGGAATCCAATTTCCATTTCGGTTATTGATACATTTTCTATTCTGGGCAGCAATACTAATGAAACATGGTATATGGAGACCTTCAATATTTTTGATCCACCTAATCCTGTAAAAATGGGAAGCATCAGTGGAGAAGATATTCCTGCGAATTCTGCATTTTTTTCACCTTCACCAACTCGGGGAGGAGATAGGATTAAAAGCAGCCCGGGTTCTCCGCCAGCATACAATTCTACAAACATGACTCGCACCTCGGAAGTAAATCAGATTTCTGATGCTTTAATGCTCAGCGTTGGCAGTCATTTTAATAAAAACCTTCAGCGAAATCCCGGTACATCTTACCTGGCTGTTGTCAGTATTCCAAACGGTTCTCTCCATTATTATTTGATGAGCCCCACTGGAGGAATAATTGAATGGCTTTCCTTAGCAATTTGTCACTCACCCGCTTCCACTGTTATTGCTGCGATGATGCATTATTTAAATGTAACATTCTTTTCAATCGATGGCTGGATGGATTTTGAATATAAAAAAGTGAGCGGCAGTTGGGGCATATTTATCCAGCGTCTCTATTTGCCCGGATTGCCTGTGCCGATTGAGATCCGAATTTTCCCCCCGGATACAACAATAAGCGAAGGTGACAGTTTAAATTACACTGCACAGGGCTACGATGATGATGGAAACACTGTTGACGTCAATGTTACCTGGACGGCGACCAGGGGTAACATTGATGAAAATTCAGGTAAATATACCGCAACTGAACCGGGAGATCACACTGTTAGCGGAAGTGATTCAGCAAATGGACTTTCAGGTTCTGCAACTGTACTTGTCACGCCAACGCGTGTGGAAACTCAGCAGGCTATTCCAAATATATTCAGTCTTTCCCAAAACTACCCCAATCCGTTTAATCCTGCTACCTCGATAGATTTTAGTGTAAAAGAAAAAAGTTTGGTGAAGTTACAGGTTTTTGATATTAAAGGTCGGTTAATAGAAACGCTGATAAACGAAGAATTTTTACCCGGGCATTATTCAGCCAATTACAATGGAAATAATATTTCATCCGGAATATATTTTTATAAAATTCAAATGAAAAATTTCTTTGAGATAAAAAAAATGGTGTTGCTGCAATAGCATCAATTAATTTAACAGGAAATAAATGAGTGCACTCTAAAAACGGCCAATTACGCGATTTGCGCGTATTATAAATCATCTAACTTCAATAAAATTAATCTTCCTTCGGCAGCTTTTTATTATTGATTGATTCGCCAAAGGAGAATTCGCGTGAATTAGCGAAATTCGCGGTTGGAATCTTTTTAGAATGTACGCATAAATTAAAAACCACAAACCCAAAACCAGGAGAAAAACCATGAAGCTAAAAAATGTTGTGCTAAGTCTTTGTTTAATTGCTTCAATTATCGCTGCATCCATTTTTATTTTGCCAAACAAATTATTTGCTCAAAAAGAATTTTCTGTTCGCAATGTAGATCATTTTGGTGGATATGCTTTTTGTGCTGCAAAGAAAGATAACTATGCTTTCTTTATCCAGGGACCTGTTTTAACCGTGCTTGAAATTACCGAAAGTGGTTTTGAAAGAAAAACATTTTTAACGCTTCCGGCAACATTTGATGAGTGTTTGGTTGACAATAATTATCTTTACCTGTTTCAATGGTTTGAGGGATTGACTGTCATCGATATTTCCGATCCGTTGAATCCCACAATCATTTCATCTCTTCAAATTCAATTTGGGGATACCTGGGGTCAGGGAAGAATTAATGTGTCAGGAGATTATTTGTATGTGACCATGGAAGACAGTGTTAAAATCATAGACATTGAATTCCCTGAAGCGCCAACCATCACCAGTACCATATTAACAAGGGCAAGCGATATTTTTGTTAAGGATAATTTTGCTTACATTAGCAGTGAAAATGAATTTAAGATTTTCGATCTGTCTGATCCGCAAAATCCAATTGAAACCGGCTCCAATGACATTTTAAGGTCAACATGTGTTTCTGTACAAGGCAATTTTGCCTATGTTGGAATAGAAGAATATCCTGATAACGGGATACAAATATTTGATATTTCCAACCCGGAAGATCCAACAAAACTCGGTTTTTTTGCAACTAAAAAAGTAATTGGAAATACTACATGGTTTGAGAATCCGCAGCGAGTTGCTGTTGAGGAAAACTATGCCTATGTTGGTTGCCGCGCACAGGGTTCAACACTTTACATTGCCGATATATCTGATCCGGCAAACCCGGTACAAGCCGGAAGTTTGGAATTCGACGAAGGCAGCTTTCCGAATTACGAATCCATACAATTGCGATATCCGTATATTTACGCAGCAACCGGTCCAAGCTCGGTGGGATTAATTCAAATCAACGTTTCAGATCCGGGTACCCCTGAAATCGAACTCAGGTATGAAGATCCCTGGAATTCTCGATCAATGGCGACCTGGGGAGAAACACTCTATGTATCATCTTCTGACCGGTTGTGGGTTTACGATTATGCTGACACTTCCAAACCAACACTCCTGGGATCAGACACCACTTGGGCAGAGCTCAGCAAAATCCAGGTTCAGAACAATTATTTATACGGAACAACAGGAAATGACCTCCACATTTTAGACGTAAATGATGCGAATAACATTTTTGAAGTTGGCACCTATACTTCAACCAATGGAAATATAATCGAAATTGTCATTTATGAAAACTTCGTTTACTTACTCACTGTCAGTGAAAATCAATCATTGTTGGAAATTGTAAACATTTCCGATCCCAACTCACCGGTAAAAGAGTCAGGCGAATATATTTTTCCGGGAAGCGGCAGGGACTTTTGTCTTCTTCCCGACAGTATGTTTGCCCTTGTTGCCTATAACGTAGATGAAACAGATCATGGCTTTCAAATACTTGACATTTCTGATCCGTCGGATTTAATTGTGCTGGGAACTGCTCAAACTACCGGCAACCCGATTTCTATTGGTGTGGCAGATACCTTAGCAATTGTCGGCAGCAATACGATTGATAATTGGTATTTAGAAACGTTTAATATTGTCGATCCAACCACTCCTGTTAAAATCGGCAGCACAGATGGCGGTGGACTTTCACACCAAAACACTGCTAATAATTATTCTTCATATATTAATTATAAATTAGCCAAATTAAACAAATCCGGGACAAAATTAGAATCTTTGGGTATCGGAAAATATTCTATTTCGCAACAAAGTAATTTAGCAGGAGCGGCTGGGATAGTTGATATAGCTTTTATAAAAGGTCTTAATTATAGAATTAATGATAGATTATTTATTGCAGCCAGCATTACAGGATACTCCATTCACTTTTTCTTTCTTGAACCAGGAACCGGTACGGTTGAATCGGTGTTACAAGCGATTTGTCCTTCACCTGCAACAACTGTAATCGCTTCCATTGTAAATCCTTTATATATGACTATCTTTTCCATCGATGGCTGGCTCAATCCGAATACAAAATTAGTAAGCGGCACTTTGGGAATATTTATTCAACGACTTGTTTTAAATGAATATTTGGTCGAAATCAATATCACCCCCCAGGATAGCACAATTGAAGAAGGTGATAAAATAGTTTTTCAAGCCAAAGGAAAGGACAATTTGGGGAACGATATGGCTGCTAATGTCGTCTGGTCTGCTTCCGGTGGAGTTATCGATCCGGCAACGGGGGAATACACAGCAACAGAAACAGGTGAGTTTACAATTACTGCAACGGATAGCGCAAACGATGTTTCCGCATCAGCAACTGTCACAGTAAAAAAAGGCAAAGTCATTTCAATCACTGTTTTCCCACCTGATGCAACTGTTGAAAAAGGCGATACAATTCGTTATACTTCAAAAGGATATGATAAATATGGAAATGAAACAAGCGTTAATGTAACCTGGTCTGCTAGCGGTGGAAATATAAATTCGGGTACGGGCTTGTATGCTGCAACAGTACAAGGAGATTTTACCATCACTGCCAGCGATAGTACATCCGGGATTTCAGGAAGCGCGACAGTTAAAGTAACAAAAGCAAAAGTTGTTTCAGTTACAATAGTCCCCGCCGATACATCCATCGCGTTCGGTGATACAATCCTGTACAAAGCAAAAGGTTTTGACAAAAATGGAAATGAAACTGAAACTACAACAACCTGGGAAACAACCGGGGGAGAAATAAACAGCACAAGCGGTTTATTTAAAGCTTCTGAAGTTGGAGATTTTACTGTTACCGGGACAGACGCAGAAACAAATGTGTCAGGTTCTGCGACTGTTCATGTAACGCCAACAGGTGTAACAACAACGAATCTATTACCACCAGAAGAATTCAGCCTGTCACAAAATTATCCCAATCCATTTAATCCAACGACAACTATCGAGTTTTCCGTTAAAGAAAGATGTCTTGTGCTGCTAAATATTTATGATGTCCGGGGACGTTTGTTAGCTATCCCGGTAAAACAGGAGCATCAACCCGGCAATTACCGAATCAATTTTAATGCTCGCAATTTACCGTCCGGGATTTATTTTTATCAAATTAAGATGAATGATTTTGTGGATATTAAAAAAATGGTGGTGTTGGAATAAGTATGAAGGAATGGGCTATAATGTATAGGTTATAAAGACATCATCAGCTTTCAACCCATACACACTTATTCCACTATACCTTATACCTCTTATGTTTGGAATTTGGAAAATTGGAAATTGGAATTTATCCCGATGGAAAAGAATCGGGACAAGTTTTGTTATTGGGAATTTGGAGCTTGGAATTTTAAAAAATTTGGATTTTGTTATTTGGTGCTTTCCCCTGGATTTTGGAAATTTGAATTTTAAAAGATTTGGAGCTTGGAATTTCATTTTAAAAAATATAAACCAACCTATTAACTTGGTGGTGGCAACGGCGTCATGATAATGAACGGGCACAACAACAATCTCAACAATAATGTTTTTGAAAATAATATTAGAGGTCTTGATTTATTTAGTTCGTCGGAAAATGAGGTTTATGAAAACATCTTTGAGGAAAATAGCTATGTGGGAATAGAAATGTCGGGTTATCAAACTTGCGGTAGAAATAATATTCATGATAATACGATAAAAACGAATGGAATGGGCATTTATGTGCAAGGCGGCACTGCGAAAAATCGAATTGAAAGCAATAATATTTACGACAATAGTTATGACGGAATAGACATTTTAGGTTCTAAAAGCAACATCATCATCAATAATAATATTTATTCGAACGGTTACATATACGGCGGCACACATGACGGTATAAATTGCACCGGAGGGTGGAACGTCATCAGCAACAATCAAATCTATAAAAATGCCAGCACTGGCATTGAATTGCAGTATGACGGTTCGAATAAGGTCAGCGGCAATACCATTTATTCAAATGAGGCAGGCATTAGGCTAATCAACTGCGACCAGAATCTGATTGACGATAATGACATATACAACAATGGCGATAGGAATGGGATAGTGATAACATGTTCCGATTACAATCATATTACCAATAACCGCTTGAAGGAAAATTGGTCTGCCGGCATAGCCGTTTATAATGGCATGGAAAATGTGATTCGCAATAACGACATAGATAAAACCGGCAGAAGCGCCACCAAATACACGCCGGGCCACCTGGGGGGCGCTATCCTTTTGAGTGGAGGGGGCGAAATATAGTAACCGAAAATAATTGTCACCACACCATTGACGGAGAAGGAATATGCCTTTACTCATCGTCGCAAAATTCTATTTTAAAAAACATCATTCAGAGAAATGCAACCCACGGCATTCAATTAAAGTATGACAGTTGGAATAACCTGATAGGAAACAATCAAATCTTGGCCAATAATACAGACTATCTTGTTGCAGCCGGCTGTGCGGGTATTAATTTCTGGAAATCATCAAATTACAATGTGGTGCGCAGTAATAAAATATGGTATAATTGCACCGGTATCAAGCAACAAGGCTGCCATGATAATGCTTTAATCAATAACTCTATTCGTTCTAATGTGTGCTTAGGTACAGGAATTCATGTTTACGGTTCCAATTCAATTATTTCCGGCAATTCGATTACTGGCGATAACGGCAGCGCTATCCATTGCGAAGATGGTTCTTCGCCTAAAATTTGCAATAATTCTATCACAGATAATCGGGGCCATGGCATTATTACAGAGACCTGTTCTTTTCCTGTTATTTACCAGAATAATATTATGGCGAACGATGGTTTTGAATTACGCAATGCAGATTCTTCAGCGTCCATTTACGCTCAAAACAATTGGTGGGGCGACGCAGCCGGTCCCGATGCCGGTGATCTGGTTTCCGGGTTAGTGGATTTTTCCAACTGGCTTGATCAACCTTTAGATTTGGCAGTGTCCATCAGTAAAGACACGGCATTCGCTTCTCAAGGCAGCCGGGATTCGGTTTTTTGTTCGTTTCGAAAATGGACCCAGCCTTTGAACGATATGGTACACGTGCAAGTCACGGCCGAGGACCCAAGTTGGCTAACCGGCGCCGGTGATTTTAACATCGCTCTGAACGACAGCATGGGCGCGGATACAGTTATCTGCTTTTCCGTGCCGGAATATGCTGCTGACGGAACGACAAACAAATTTTTGATTAATACTACATCCCAGTCGAATGGTACTGTAAAGAAGGACTCTTTTGTTGTTATCGCTTATGCATCTTATCTCACTAATATTGAGGTGTCCCCGGATTCTTTAACTATAAAACCGGGGCAGAAGATGAAATTCCGGGCAAACGGATTGGATCAAAAGCATACGGTTTTTCCGTTCACGCCTGTTTGGAGTGCGACGTCCGGCAATATTGACAGCACCGGGATGTTTACCGCAGACAGTCTGGAGGAGGCTGTTTTCATAACAGCGACCGATACGGTGAGTCATAAATTTGATAAAGCGATGGTGCAGGTTTCCGCAGAGAAATCGACGCTTGCTCGCATCTCAGTATCGCCGGATTCGGTTATATTAAATCCCGGCGGCACAAAGCGCTTCGAAGCGCATGGATATGACCAGTTCGGCATGCCCATTAATTTTTCAGCACAATGGAGCGCCACCGGCGGAACTATTGACACATCGGGGAATTTTAAAGCCGGCGATGAAACCGGAACTTTTACAGTAACCGCAACCGATACTTCGGCAAATTTATCGGGACAGGCTGTGGTAATTATTGAATTTGTTTCTTCGGTTGAGGAGAGCGCTATCATTCCCAATAATTATTGCCTGCACCAGAACTATCCCAATCCATTCAACCCGGAGACAACCATTCGTTTTGACGTAAAAGAACGAACGCCGGTAGTATTGAAAGTTTATGACCTGCTGGGACGCGAAGTAAAAGTACTGGTAAATTCTGTGCATCAACCCGGTTCTTACAGAATAATTTTTGACGCCCGGGATTTTGCTACTGGTGTGTATTTTTATCGGATTCAGATGAAAAATTTTGTGGCGGTGAAGAAGATGGTGCTTTTGGAATAATGAAAAGAATGATTGACGATTGATACCCTTCGGGCACAGGCGAATGCAGATTAACGATTGAAGAAGAAAAAGATTAAAAGATGATTTACGATTGCAGATTGACGATTGAAGATTGATGAAGTTTTTAAATCGCAAATCATCAATCGTTGATCGTCAATCGCCTGTGCCCGAAGGGTATAAATGAATAGAGATCGCAAATCATCAATCGTTAATCGTAAATCAAAAAGAGATGTAAAGAAGACGGTTCTTTTGGAGTAAGGACAATTGTACCCAACGGATTAGCAGCCAACGGATTTTGGCTATTGGAGAAAAAAGATGATTGCAAAATTTTCAAACAATGTCTAATCTGCAACCAGTTTCTGTAATGAAGTATTAGGGAAAGAACCAACTGGAATAATATTGATGGTAAAAAAAAATATGGCAGAATGATTGATAGCAGAATAATTGTAGTAAATATTGCAACTCCTAATAATACAATATGTTAACAGCAATTCATTTTAATCTATAATCACAGTTTTCAATTTGCATACTGACAATTAAAACTATTCATTTTTTTTTATTATTCTGCTACAAATTATTCTGCTATTAGGTTTATTTCACACAACGCCAGGAGAGTTAATACACCGAATAATAGTGAACGTTTACGATTTTTTATAAACAGGAACCTGAAATTTAAAATACCAGGAGATAAAACTATGGTCACAAAAAAATCAAGTATGTTACAAAATATCTCTTTCCAAAACTTCGCAAAATGGACACGATTAGTCTCTGCTGTCGCCATTTTCATTTTTATCATCTGTTACATTATGGGCGCTTTCCTGCATACCGGGGGTAGTTTTTCCGGCTATTTAAAAGTTGGCATTGTAAATGCCGTGTTGTTTTTATTTTTTGTTTTGATACGCAAAATTTTCTCTTCGAAAAAGAAGGCAAAGAAGAAAATTAAAAAGAAAACATCTGTTTTTTACAAGTTCAGTTTTCCCATTGTATTTGTGCTGTTTTTTATTGCCGGGATGGTTGAATATTATATCATCAATCATCAAAATTTATATTGGATCATTCTTCCTTTGTTGGTTCTCGCTGTATCTTTGAGTGTTTACGAATTCTGGCTGCAAATAAAATTAATATGGCATGGGGAAACCTATCACCGGGAAACAACACTCGTTCAATTTCTCTATTTATATGCAACAACCGTATTTTCATTCGCATTTTTATACACTATTCTGGATTCGGTTTATGGAAATATGTTTCATATTAACTATCCCTCCGATATTTTTTTTGATTTCCTTTATCTGAGTGTTATTACAGTCAGCACGCTTGGTTATGGGGATATTGTGCCAACCACCACATTGGCAAAATTTCTTATTATGATTCAAACTATTGTCGGTTATTTGTTTCTTTATATTTTTCTTGGATTGGTTATTAGTTGGTTGGGGACAAAGGAAAGGAAGTAGTTTCCAAACAGTGGATTTCTTTTATGATGGGTAAAATATTCTTGACTTTAACACATGTAAAATCAAGGTCGAGATCAAGATCGAGATCGAGAAAAAATCGTAACCATTCACAAGATGTTAATAAAGATGCGATTTATTTTTCCATCTTCAACCGGGCGAACCTATTGTACACTTGACAGCCAGGTGAACGATTACAAAAAATCTACTATTTCTTGATCTCGACCTTGACCTTGATCTATTATATTATTAAATTTGGTAGTGTAAAATAGATATGAAAGAATAGTAGAATGCGCGGAAAAAAGTTACCCTAAAATTTAAAAGAAGTATTGAGACATAAATTTGCAAAAAATACATCAAAAAGTCAAGCGAAAAAGGAATTTGGATTAAGAAATA
>JADHVV010000082.1 GCA_016783825.1 Candidatus Zhuqueibacterota bacterium
TGTGCCCGAAGGGTGCTTTAATCTTATACCTTGCTTCGCCTTTGCCTTCGCCTCAGCCTTTTCGGTATGAAAGTTAATTGATCTGGGTTAGAAATTCTTTTGCACAAAAAACGAAGATTTGACTTGTAATACTATAATGCCAAATTTTGTAATAAATTATATTGTTATCAAATATGAAGTTTAAAAAAAATCTTTATTACTTTGAAGGCATTGAATTGTTGTTTATGTTCTTGATTAATAATACCAAATTTTATATAAAATATCAAGTAAAAAATATGCGCTAATGCGTGGGAAATCCGTTTATCACTTTATTCTTGCTTTTCCAAATTTTTTGTTTATCTTTAATTTGAATAACGCTTTCACCGAAAGACGCAAAGCACACAAAAAAAGACCTTGAAAAATTCACAAATTATAAAATCCAAACTTTAATAAAAGAAAAAAACCATGAAAAGATTATTGATTGTCGATGACGAACGTACTGCCCGCAAGGGATTATTATTTATGCTGCAATCCCTTGACCTTCAAGTACAAGAAGCAGAAAATCGAAAACAGGCTGAAAAAATTTTGCAAAATCAGGAGTTTGATTTAGCCATTGTCGATTTAAGAATGCCTACCGAAAGCCAGGGTTTGGGATTAATCGGCTTTATTCATCACAAATATCCTTTAACACCCATACTTGTGATGACAGCTTTTGGCTCAATTGACAGCGCAGTTAAAGCCACAAAAGCCGGCGCCCAGGACTACATGACAAAGGATTTTTCCCGCGATGAAATTATTCTAAAAATTGAGAAAATCCTGGAAACCAAGCAATTGTGGTTAGATAATTTAAGGTTATCAGAACAGATCAATAATCTCAAGGGAAATTTGGAAATATTTAGCGGACAAGACCAAATAATCGGGGATAATCCGGCAATAAAACAGGTTTTAGATTTATCTGCCCGGGTTGGAAAAGATAACGAATCTACTGTTTTAATTACCGGTGAAAGCGGCACTGGCAAAGAATTAATAGCCCGTTCAATTCATTGCAGCAGCAGCACAAGAAGCCGGGAAAAATTTATGGTTATCGATGTGGCAAACATGCCTTCCACTTTATTAGAGAGCCAGTTATTTGGGCATGAGAAAGGCTCGTTCACAAATGCGCATCAACAACACGCTGGGCTTTTTGAAAAGGCACACAAAGGCACTGTATTTTTAGATGAAATTGGTGATTTCCCCAAAAAATCACAGGTAAAACTTCTTCGTTTCATTCAGGAAAAAGTATTCTTTCGCGTAGGCAGCAATGAACCTATAAGCACCGATGTGCGAATTATTGCAGCAACCAACAAGAATCTTGAAGAAATGGTTGGGCAGGAAAAATTCCGCGAAGATCTTTACTACCGCTTAAATGTTGTGCGCATTCACCTGCCGCCATTACGTGAAAGACGAGATGATATTCCCTCACTTGTCAATTATTTCAAAGCTAAATTTGAAACACAAAAGGGAAGAGTTTTGATATTCCCGGAAAACATAATTCAAAAAATGATTCATTATGATTGGCCTGGTAATATCCGCCAGCTTAAAAATTTTGTCGAAAGACTTTACATTGCATGTCCGGGACATGAAGTGCAGGAAAACGACTTGATGTTTTCCGGAATACCTACTCAAGCAAAAGACGAAAATATTTTTGAAGCATATTTAAAATTACCACTCAAAGAGGCACGCCGGCAATTAACCGAAAAATTGGAGAAAACATTTTTGAAACACTATTTACTTCTTTACAAAGGCAACATCAGTAAAATCGCTACAGTGGTCGGTGAGTCCAGGGAGGGATTGAGTAAAAAAATCAAGCGTTATGGGTTGAAAGAATAATTTGTCGGTTGTGAAGATAGTTTCACATCAATGAAATTAAGCGTGAAATCTATTTCACAACATTGATAAACCACATCAAGTTTATATCATTTAATTTTCAGAAAACACTAAACTTTTTTTACTTCAAATAATTATTAGGCGTAACATGCTGTAAATCTATCAATTACATGTCGTCCCTAAAGGGACTGTGGTTGTTTTTTTGACTTATTTTCTATAAACATGTCGTCCCGCTGAAGCGGGACTTAAAACAGATGAATTTTAGAATCTGGTTCAAAGACAACAAAATGTAATTACTATTTCAAAGTGCCGTTAGGCACGATATGTTTATAGAAAACCACTACACCAGGCGAAAAAGTCCCTTTAGGGACGACATGTAACGGTTTTATAATCAAATGATTGACTCCTTAAACTGACAGCTATGGGACGCAGGGTGATATCATTTATCGTGGGATGATCAGACAACACAATCGTTTTACTCAACTAGAATATATCATTTTGTTTCTTCGTGTACCCTAAAGGGTATAATAATCTTGGTGTACCACTCTTCGAGTACTAAAAGCCTTCGGGCATAATAACCTTTGTGGCAAAAATTTAAAAATAGCTGAACTTTAAGAAAATTTTCTGGCATTGTCTTTGTCCTGTTTTTCTACTTTGAACAGGATAAAACATGAAATTGCTCATTGTTGATGATGAAAATACCATAAGGAAAGCGCTTCGGTTTTCCATGCAAAAGGAAAGTCACGAAATAGTCGAAGCGGAAAATCCTGTTGAAGCACTGGATAAAATTGCAGAGCAGGATTTTGATTTGCTAATTTTAGATTTTAATCTGCCTGTTTTTTCAGGTTTGGAACTTATCAAAATGTTAAATGAACGTGGTAAAGACATTCCCATCATACTTTTGACATCCAGGGAAATAAAAATAAATAAATCTTTATTTTCACAGAAGAATCCAATTAAAATTATTAACAAGGATTTACCTCTTCAGATAATTTTACATAACATAAACTTGTTGTTGGAACAGACGATTACCACAGGAAATTTTTCATGAAACGGATTGCGCACTTTATAATTATTTTCACTATCTTTATTAACTGTAACCAAAAAAATAATATGGAAAAGCAGTTGAATAATTTATTTGATAAAAATGAAATCACCATTTTAGTAACCGACTCCGGATTAGGTGGGCTATCCGTTGCAGCCGATCTCGCAGCCCGGTTACCAAAGAGTGGTATTTTTGAAAAAGCACGAATCATATTTTTTAATGCCTTATTCCATCCCGGGAGCGGCTACAACTTCCTTCCATCAGAGGAAGAAAAAGTGCGGATTTTTAATATCGCTTTGCAAGCAATGGAAGAAAAATATCACCCGGATATAATACTGATCGCCTGCAACACATTGTCAGTAATTTATGATCAAACCCCCTTTGCAAAAAAAACAAAGGTGCCTGTTTTGGGAATTGTTGAAACGGGCGTCGATTTAATCGCGGAACAATTTGACAACAATCCGGATGCCAGCGCCATCATTTTTGCCACCCAAACCACTATTGAAACGAATTCCCATAAAAATATGTTGATCAAGCGTGGTTATGAAAAGGAAAAAATTATCGGTTTGCCATGTTCCATGTTAGCCGATTATATTGAAGAAGGCGCTAATAGCGAAATGACAACATTAGTAATTTCCGAATATGTCTCGCAAGCGCTTGAAAAAACAAACAAACCAAGCGCCCCAATTTTTGCCAGTCTAAATTGTACTCATTACGGGTATTCAATGGAACAATTCAAAGCTGCATTTAAAGATGCAGGTTACCCGGATATAAAAATAATCAATCCGAATCCTGAAATGAGTAATTTTTTATTCAATAAAAAATATATAAATCGCTACTCTGAAACAGAAATAAATGTCGATGTCGTTTCCAAAACAAAAATAACCGAAGCAAAAATTGCGTCTCTGGGGAAATTAGTTGAAAAAATTTCTCCCCAAACTGCGGAGGCAACAAAGAATTACAAATACGATCCTGATTTGTTTGATGCTAAATTTGATAGTAGTAGGATTGGATTGTAATTAATTCTGACATCCCCCTATGTCCCCCTTCAAAGGGGGATTTCTTATTCTCCTCCCTTACGAAGGTCGTAGATGCCCGAAGGGTAGGGGACACAGGGGGGATGTTCTTTGAATAAAATATTAATAAAAACACAAGGAGCCATCTTTGCCCCTCGAATTTTATGTTTTATTAGTCATGCTAACCAGCTTTGCGCTTGCCGTATTTCTGGGTAAATTTCCCATTGGCGTTTCACTGGCGCTTTCGTCAATTATCGGAGCATTGGTTGCAGGTTTCGGATTTCCACTACGCCATTTGGTTGAAGGAACATTCGCTTATCTCGATCCGATTTTAATAATTACATCGGCGATGATCTTTATGGAGATCATCAAAGAAACCGGCGCATTGGGAGAGATCAGCCGGTTGATTATTATCTATCTTCACAACCGCCCATTTTGGATGTTATCGCTGATCACTTTGTTCATCATGTTTCCGGGGATGATCACTGGTTTATCAACAGCCGCTGTATTAACAACCGGCGCCATCGTTGCACCAGCTTTGATGCGTTTAGGAATTCCACGTGTTCAAACCGGCAGTATTATCGCTATGGCTGCGCTTTTCGGAATGATCGCTCCGCCAATCAATGTTCCGGTAATGATCATTGGCGGCGGCGTGGATATGCCCTACATTGGGTTTGAACTGCCGTTGTTATTTGCCTCTCTGCCGTTGGCAATAATTACCACCACATCCATTGGCTATCGTTATGTTAAATCCGTAAATATCGAAAAGATAAAAAAAGACCTGCCAGAATCTCAAATAGACAAACATGGTTTTCGACTATTTTTGCCTATTTTAATACTCATAATTTTCATGCTGGTAACCAGGCTAATTCCCGGAAAATATACTGCCTTGGGTATGCCGCTCATCTTTGCCATTTGCTGTTTGTCCGCTTTCAAATCGGGGAAGGCATTCAATTATTACAAAGTAACGAAAAGAGCGATTAAAAATGCCATGCCTGTAATGGGGATTCTGGTGGGAATTGGCATATTTATCCAAATCATGACGCTGACAGGCGTGCGTGGATTTCTCATCGTGAAAACTGTGCAATTGCCGTCATTCTGGTTATATGTGGGAATTGTGGTCAGTCTGCCGATTTTTGGCGCCATTTCCTCCTATGGCGCTTCTTATGTTTTGGGTGTTCCTTTTTTATTGGCTCTATTGGGTAAAAGCGAGATTATTGTTGCATCCGGATTAACGCTTATTGCCAGTCTTGGTGACCTGATGCCACCAACTGCTTTGGCAGGTATTTTTGCAGCGCAGGTTGTTGGTGAATCAAATTATTTTCGTATTTTGAAAAATTGTTTGCCTTATGCTGCTATAACGGCATTGTATGGAATTGGGATGATTTTATTGGCGAATGTGTTGGCTAAATTTTTGATTTTATAAAAAGAGGTTTTGCCACAAAGATTATTATACTCTTTAGAGTACACGAAGACACAAAGGAAAAATAAATAAAAACAGCAGGGTTATAAATCATTAAAAACTTTTTCCCACAGAAACGAACTCCCACAGAAAAATTTTTTTTTGTGACGTGTTCTATTTCTGTGACCAAATTTGACTTCGTGTCTTGGTGTCTTCGTGGCAAATAAATTTTTCAGGTTGACAAAATAAACTATTGGGATTCTCCTATGCTAAAAATTATATATGTAATCATCACAGCAATATTTCTAATATTCACAGTCACTGATCTTTTCGATGAAAAAAACTGGAAAAGACAATTGACACATTTGATTGTGCTCATTCCGTTACTGTTAAGAGTGCTGTTAATAAAATAGGATATACAATGAACCATCATAAAAGTTTGGCAATATTCATTCTTCTGTTAAGTTTAATCTTGTCGTATTTTTCCGCTCGTTCTTTCCTTTCAATGAGAGAGAATGAAAAATATTACCCGAGTGAAAGCAATACAAAGATTAAACCATTGAGCGATTATTTTGAAGGAATTAAAAATACGCGTGGCGACACGCCTGTCTATTTGTTTGAAAACGAGCAACCCGGTGGCACGATACTCATTCTCGGAGGCACACACCCTGACGAACCAGCGAGTAATATCACAACAGTCTGTTTAATGGAAAATTTGAAAATTTCTTCTGGCAGGGTAATCATTATCCCCCGGGCAAATAACAGCGGTTTCACGCACAGTGATCCCCAGGAAGGTAATCCGCAACGATTTTATTTCAAAACAAAAAGCGGGGAACGATGGTTCCGATACGGTTCACGCAGCACCAATCCCATTGACCAATGGCCTGATCCTGAAGTTTACCGTCACTATCCGTCAGGGCAGAAACTGTCGGGCGCTGAAACCCGGAATTTGAATCGCGCCTATCCCGGTCGTCCGGATGGTTCATTAACGGAAAAAATTACTTATGCCATTATGCAGCTAATAAAAGATGAGGCTGTTGATCTGGCAATTGATATTCACGAAGCTTCCCCGGAATACCCGGTTGTTAACGCAATCGTTACTCATCCGCTGGCTTTTGACCTGACTGGAGAAGTTGTTTTATATTTACAAATGGAAGATTTTGAATTTAACCTGGAACAATCCCCTGAAAATTTTCGGGGATTATCCCACCGGGAATGGGGAGACCATTTGCAAATCCCGGCAATTCTAATGGAAACCGCATGCGCCATGCACGGCAGGTATCATGGCAGCAAAAACGCGGACAAAGCAATTACCGGGTTAGATCGTTTTTACATTGAAGCAGATAAACATGAATTGTTAAGCGTGCCATACCCGGAAAATGGTATCCCCTTGAAAGAACGAGTGGGACGTCATCTAAAAACAATTCAAAAAATTCTGGAAATCTGGAATAATTACAATCCCGAAAAATCAATAGTTGTGGAGAATATCCCTGACTTTTTTGAAATGCAAGAGAAAGGGGTGGGGGCTTTTTTGGTGAGTGGTGAGTAGTTATTGGTTATTGGTGATTAGTGAGTGGTGAGTTGTATTCGTTAAATCAGGGTTTCTACAATATTGATACTTCAGAATACATCAAAAACTAATCACCAACACAATTTACTATTAACCAGCAACCACTCACAACTCACCTATAACAAATAACCAATTCAGGAGACTCAAATGAAAACAAGACTATTAGCAGTGTTAGTGATAACATTAATTTTTACCACCATGAGTTACGCATTTGATTTTAAAAGCGAACAACCGATGTTAATTTCTTCGGCTGGTCAAAGCGCTGATATACTAATGGTAAAAATTCTTGCTAAAAAAGCAAATTTAAAATTTACTGTTGATAAAGCTGCAACACCGGATAAATTAAAAGATCAGGCTACGCTTGTATTAGTCAGCGGTGGCAGCACCAAAGGATTGGGCGCAGCAAAAACTGACAAACAGCAGGAAATAAACAGGATAAAATCATTAATCGATGAAGCGAAAAAACAAAAGAAAAATGTTATTATCATGCACGTGGGCGGTAAAGCACGACGGGGGAAATTATCCGATGAGTTCAATAAATTAACGGCTGAACGCGCTGATTGTCTTGTGGTAGTCAAAGGCGGAGACAAAGATCAATTTTTTAGCAATATCGCCAAAGAGAAAAAAATACCAATCAAATTGATCGATAAAATAATGGAAGCCGGGGATGTGCTGAAAAATATTTTTAGTAAAGTAGAATAGATAAAATTTTTATAGAACGCGGTTGACGCAGATGACACGAATTAGCGCGGATCAAAATCCATGAAGATCAGCGCGGAACGTCAGCCGACTTTTTGGATGATAATCCGCGTCATCCACGTTCCATGATCTCGTGCGTACCGACTCATCCAGGTTGGGTAACATACAGAACCACAAAAATTTTAATATTTCAAAAAGGTAAACCATGAAAAAGCCACGAACAAAAGTCTCAACCTTGATCTTGACCTTACTCTTTACCTTTGCCTGTACCTTCTCTTCAAGCCTCGCAACAGAGGTAAAAAGTAAAAACGGCATGGTCGTATCTGCTCACCCGATTGCTTCAAAATTTGGCGTTGAAATCCTTAAATCCGGTGGAAATGCGATTGATGCTGCTGTTGGAGCTGCGCTAATAATTGGTGTTGTTGAGCCCCATGCATCGGGGCTCGGAGGCGGAGGCGGAATGCTGATTTATCTTCACGATTTGGATAGTCTCACCTACATAAATTATTATGCCCGTGCACCGAAATTGGTAACGACAAATTTCAACTCACCTGAAGAGAGTAAAACAGCAACAGCCGTCCTTGTACCGGGAACGGTTGCCGGACTGCATCAGGCACTCCAAAAATACGGTACTATTTCCTGGCAAGAATTATTAACAAAAGTCATTGAACAAGTAAAAAATGGTTTTTTAGTCGATGACAAATTTTACAAAATATTATTGGATTCTTATGATTCCATTTTGAGATATTCTCAAACCAAATCAATCTACTTAATTGATGAATTACCACCTGAAATTGGACAAAAAATAATTAATAATCGGATCATTACAACGCTTGAAAAACTTGCTAATGAAGGACCTGATATTTTTTATCACGGTGAAATTGCAGATTCAATTGAAGCGACAATGACAAGGTTTGGTGGCGGACTGCGAAAATCAGATTTAGCTGAATACCAACCGGTTGAATTAAGTCCTGTTCAAGGAAGATACCGTGGACACACAATTTATTCTGCTCCCTCGCCACAATCAGGGATCACTGTTATCGAAATTTTGAATATCCTGGAATTAAAAAACCTTCATCAAATGGGTGACTTCAATAGCAGTGTTACAACTTTTCATTTCATGGCAGAAGCGATGAAACGGGCGTACGCAGACCGGATGCAATATATTTGTGATCCCTTGTTTTTCGATGTGCCATCAAATGCGCTTCTTTCTAAAGAATTTGCCAAATCACGGTTCAATACAATTGATATGTTGCAAGCTCTCCCTAAAAATCCTAAAGAAACACTTGCAGGAGACATAAAACCATTTTTACTTAAACAGGATGATGAAGCCATAGATAAAGATGGCAGCACAACCCACATCTCTGTTGTGGACGCGCAAGGTAATGCAGTTTCTTTAACCCAGACTCTCAATTCTTTTTGGGGATCGGGAATTAGTATTTGTGGATTCATATTAAACAACGCTATGACTGTATTTTCAACTAAAAATTCGGTTAATAACATAGAATCTGGTAAGCAGCCAAGAACCACCATCGCTCCAACGATGATGTTTACAGATGAAAAATTAAACTTAGTAATCGGTTCACCAGGCGGTAGCAGAATTATCTCGACAATTGTTGAAGTCATCTGCAATATCATTGATTTTAAGAAAAATCCAAGCCAGGCAAATGAAGCGCCGCGTTTTTGTAGCCGCAAATGGGCGGATAAATTGCCGGTCGAAGATAGGTTCCCTCCGACATTGCTGGATTCAATCAAATCCAAAGGACATAATATCGAAGTAATGGACAAAATGGACTTGTTTTTTGGAGGTGTTCAACTGATTTTAGTTGACAAAAAGAGAAATTTTTTGATCGGTTCATCTGACCCACGTCGATCTGGGATTGCAGTTGGTTACTAATAGATGTTATCTAATTCTCTGGGGATAGAAAAAATCATGAATACATGTAAACAATTTTTTTTAAGGCTGCTATTCTCGTTTTTTATTCTGATTTCATTCTGTACAAATTTTTATGCGCAACAATACATTCCTGGCGAGATTTATAACGGTAGAAATAATTATACAGAATTTCGTCCGGGCGAATTACCGTTGATTTTTTCAGCACCTCACGGCGGAAGTTTGGAACCTTCCGAAATTCCGGATCGAAGCTACGGGATAACAGTTACTGATATGAAAACGATTGAAACTGCTTTGGCAGCAAGGGAAGCCGTTTTCAACTTTACCGGGAAATACCCCCATGTAATTATTTCAAATCTCAAACGCACAAAACTCGATCCCAACAGGGAAATTGTTGAAGGTGCCCAAGGAAATCAATGGGCAGAGCAAGCCTGGAATGAATACCATAAATTTATTGAGATTGCAAAAGATTCTGTTACTGTTAAATTCGGAAAAGGACTTTACATAGATTTTCATGGTCATGGACACAGTATTAAAAGGTTGGAGTTGGGCTATCTTCTTTCAAGCACAGATTTGATGTTGTCTGACGAACAACTTAACGCCTCCGAATATATCAATAAAAGTAGTCTCAAAGCATTAGCTGCTGAAACTCCTGCGAGCTTCCCCGATCTCATTCGCGGTTCAAAGAGTTTGGGCACATTACTTGAAGAACGGGACATTCCAGCAGTCCCAAGCTCACCACAACCAGATCCAGGAAGTGGCAATTCGTATTTTAGCGGTGGTTATAGTACAAAAAGACACGGATCACGGGACAGCGGAGTGATAAGTGGACTACAGATGGAATGCCATTATAACGGGATTCGGGACACATCCGGAAATCGAAAAAGATTTGCAGAAAAACTTACTGAAATTTTAGACATTTATTTCCAGGAACACTTAGGCTGGGAAGGAATTTTGACAGCATTGCAACAAAAAATGCAGGCGCCTGTTCAAACAAACTTCGTACTCGAGCAGAATTATCCCAATCCTTTTAACTCTTCAACTTCAATTCGATTCTTCATCCCTGAAGAAAGTTACATCACGCTGAAAATTTGTAATATTCTTGGGAAGGAAATTAGTACTTTGGCTTCAGGAAATTATTCAAGAGGGATTTACAATACAATTTGGGACGCAACCGGGCAGGCGTCGGGAATTTATTACTACCAGATTGAAGTGTTATCTGGTGATCATGAAATAAGCTTTACAAAAGCTAAAAGGTTGAATCTTGTCAAATAAATTATATTAAATTTTCTTCCATAGAATCGAATTGCACCCTGTCGCATCTCCGCCAAAAGCGGATGCCCCAGGAAGGAAATACAGAACAAAATTTTTCTCACACGGATCAAAAACTCATACTCATAACAAAAGCAGTGTCCGCGTGAACTTCAATCGTTGTGCTGCGATCTGATACGACCAAAAGAAAATTCCGTGGTGCGAAGCATAGCTATCTTTTTACTAAAGAAATCAAATCCTTTAACATTTTAACAAGGGAAATAAAATGAAATTTAAAAAACTATTATCCTTGACTTTCCTGTTCGTAATTTTTTCCTGTGCAACTACCTTTCGATATTCCACCTTTCCAAAAGAATATTTAACCAAAACAAGCCGAGAGATTCACGAGAATTTTTGGGGACAAGAGTCTATGATCTTTGGATATTTGATGGAAAACACACAATTTCAAACACCAATTTTCCATTTTAAAAGTGGTCAAGACGGACCAATTGTGCTGATTCTTGGTGGCACTCATGGCAACGAACCGGCAGGATTCGAGGCTGCACATCGATTGTTAGAACAATTCTCGAAATCTTCATTAAAAAAAGGACAGATATTCATCATTCCGGAAGCAAACAAACTTGCCGATTACAACCAGAACCGCCGCATCCCTGTTCCCAAAGGTGTAGACATAGAATTTGGCAATCTTAACCGATGTTATCCTGGCAATCCTGATGGGCTGCCAATGGAACAAGTTGCTTATGAAATTACCCAACTAATCAAAAAACAAAAAGTAAACCTGTTTTTAGATTTACACGAAAGCCCTGTCTTTCATATGGAGCAAAAAAGCAAGACAAGCGAGTATCACGGACTGGGACAAACTTTAATCTATACGCCAAATGAAAAAGCTGCCTGGCTGGGAATGGTGGTAATAGATTTTCTCAATGACCAAATTCCCCCGGGCAATAAGCAGTTTTCTATGATCGAAAATCCCATTAAACACAGCGCTGCCTGGTCAGCCGGTATAAATTTTAATATCCCCGGTTTCACTGTTGAAACGTGTAAAAAGCTGCCGCTTGAGGAAAGGGTGCGTTATCAGATGGATGTGGTTAATGTGATGTTGAAGGAGATGGGTATGATATAAAATTCTACTTGACATAAAGTACAATTTTTGTTAAGTTATTGTGTAATTATTGTGTTGAAATAATAACCGATCATAATTAGGTGAAACCATGGAAACGCTTACACTCAAATTACCAACTTGGGTAAATAAAGAAGAGGCAGAAAACGAATTAGTGAACAGCCTCAAAATAAAAGTCCAACTAAAAATGGAATTTTATAAAAGCAAGATGCTCCCATTTGAAAAAAAATATAACTGTTCATTTGAGGACTTTCAAAATCGTTACAAATCTAAAACTGAAGAAGCTTTTCAGGAATGGGATGATTTAATTGAGTGGGAGGCAAGTTTTACACTGTTTAATGAATGGTATGAAAGATTCAAAGAGTTTGCAAAATGATGCAAAAAATAATCGATTCTTTAACCTTCTGCAAGTTTATCGATTCTTATGAAATTTTAGAATATTTCAATGAAGATACAACAAAATTGATAAAAATAAAAGCCAAATTAAACAACAGCACTACACTGTACATTAGGGAACTAATTCAACCTGATAATTGTAAATATTCATATCACTGGCAAAATGAAAACAATGAAATGATCCTCCGATGGGATAATGCGCCTCATTTTCCTTCAGTCTCAACTTTTCCTCATCATCTTCATCGCGGAAATGAAGTAACATCTTCCTACCGAGTTTTCATTGAGGAAGTCTTGTCGGAGATTAAAAATTATTTGTATTCAGAATCAAAATTAGGAGCCGGATAGTAGAACCGGTAAATTAAGTTAAGTAATAACTGAAAGATTACAAAAACATGCAACAGGAAGTATTAGGTTTAAAAGCGTCTCAAAAAATTCATATAGTCGAACTAATACTTGAAAATTTAGACAAGCCAGACCTTGAAATTCAGAAAAAATGGATTGAGGAATCAGAGAAAAGGTATGATGCTTATAAACTTGGCAAAGTAAAAACTTTTTCATACGAAGATGTTATGAAGAGATTAGAAAAATGAGACTAAAATTCATCTGCTGTTTTGAATAATTTAATTTTCACACGATAATTTTTAATCTACAGACAATCTAACAGCTTATCAACATCATCAATCCTGTGACTCGGAAAATTCGCAACCCTGATTTGCCCATTTTTATATTCCTTATAGCCGGTACCAACAATAAAACCATTCTGCCTTAATTTATTTATTACAATCTCCGAATCAACAGTAGTATTTACCACGATTACAGTTTGTGAGCGAAATGTTTTTTCTTTTACAAATGGCTCAAAATCCTTATGCTGTTCAAAAAATTTATAGAGCATTCCTGCTTTCAACTGTGTTTCTTTTCTTACTTTTTCAATGCCAAATTCAATCAAATCTTCGCAAATTTTCCCCAGCAGGTAAATAGCCAATACATTTGGTGTCTCAACTGTTTGAAATTTATCTCCCTGCTCTTTTATCGATAAAAAATTGTGATAGCTCCCAATATTCAAATTTTTCTTTTTCAAAGCCAATGATTTATCCAGGCACCTTCTATTCACCACCAACACACCTAATCCCGCAGGCAGTCCAAAACCTTTTTGTACGGAAAAAAATGTACAATCTATTTTTGAATAATCAACATCAACAAAAGGTATAGACGATACAATATCAACCGCAACAAGTTTCTCCGGGTAATGGCGTTTTATTTCATAAATATTTTCCAAAGGAGTTGAAATGCCTGAACTGGTTTCGTTTTGAGTAAAACCTATCAGTTCTGTTTTATCAGGGATCGTTAAATTGGAAAAGTTAAATCCATTCCCAAATTCTACTTCGACTTTTTGCGGATTTTTTTTCAACTCGTTTGCGATAGTATAAAATCGTTTTGAAAAAGCGCCATTAACAAAATGGAAAGAGGAATCTGCCGCACAATTTTCAATAATTCTCTCCATCGCTTCGGTGGCTGATGCTAAAAAAAATATAAAAAAATCGTTTGGAATATTGAGCAAGCTTCTCAATGAAACAACAGTGTTTCTATAAATTTGTTTGAAGGCTTCACTGCGATGCGAAATTGAAAAAATATCCTTTTCCAAAGCTTCCTGAATATGTCCGTGAACAGTGGGATATAAAGCTGACGGGCCCGGTGTAAAATATATATTTTTCATTTAATACAAAATCCTGAATTTAATCGTATTTGGAATTTTCCTCAATTCTTTAATCACTCCTTCATCGTACTCCCTGGCGATATCTGTTATCACATAGCCAATTTCTTCATTTGTTTTCAGATATTGACCGACAATATTGATATTCCGGTTTGCCAACAGGCTGTTTATTTGTGCCAACAAGCCGGGTTTATTTTGATGGATATGGATCAGCCGGTGTGCCTTTTTCAATTCCGGTAATTGAAGATTCGGAAAATTTACACTGTAGAATGAGCTGCCGGTATTAACATAGCTTATGATTTTATCCGATACAAAGTCAGCTATATTTTTTTGGGCTTCAATGGTACTGCCGCCAATATGCGGTGTCATAATTACATTTGGGAAACGCTGCAGTTCGCTATTAAAATCAGTTGAATTATTTTTTGGTTCTTCAGGAAAAACATCCACAGCCGCGCCTTTTAGTTTGCCACTTTCCAACGCTTTTGCGAACGGTTTCATATCAACAATAAAGCCACGGCTGGCATTTAAAAAGATCGCACCGGTTTTCATTAGTCTAAATTGTTTATCGCTGATCAGATTTTTATTTTCGGTTCTTCCATCAACATGCACGGAAACAATATCAGACTTTCTTAATAACTCATCCAAGGATTTGCACAATGTAGCATTACCCAGCGCTAACTTTTCAACAATGTCATAATAATAAACATCCAAGCCCAGCGCTTCTGCTAGAACAGAAAGCTGGGAACCAATATTTCCGTAACCGACAATGCCCAACTTTTTACCGCGTATTTCAAAATTGCCTGCAACCGATTTCTCCCAAATCCCCTGTTTCATCTGGTTACTTTGCTGGTAGATATTTCTCATTAAAATAATAATTTCTCCCAGAACCATTTCCACGACACTGCGCGTATTACTGTAAGGCGCATTAAAAACAGCGATACCTTTATTTGAACATGCTCCCAAATTTATCTGGTCAGTACCGATACAAAAAGCGCCGACTGCCATCAGCCGATGAGCATTTTGCAGTATTTTATCAGTAACCTGGGTTTTCGACCTGATCCCTAAAATGGATATATCTTTGATGCGTTCCAACAATTCATCTTCATTAAGTTCGGATTTTTGAATTTGTACGTTATACCCTTCTTCGTTAAAAACTTTGAATGCATTGGGATCGACATTTTCCAATAACAACACGTTTATCCTGTTTTTAGGATAGGAAATTGCCATGGGTAATTTGTTAAGGTAGAGAAATTCATCAAAGCTGGGAGTAACAAAATCAGCTTTATCAAGAATGCTCTCCCTTTCAATATTTTCAGTGAATGCATAGAATTTATTTGCCAACCCGGCTTTTTTGATTTGGAAATCCGTGTAGCCATCTCCAATGACGTAAATATCGCCTTCCAAATTCATCGTTTTTAATAAAGCTACTTTGCCATTATCGTGCGCCAAAATGTTCTTCTCATCAAAGCCAATAATATTGCCACTTTCATCAAATTTAAAAGTATTGGCAAATACGTTTTCCTGTTTAATATTAAACTGCCTGACAATGGGAACAATAAATTCTTTAAATCCGCCGGATATTATATAAATATTTTCAGAGTGTTCTTTGATGAACTCTTTGTTCCTGGTAATGGAAACAGAAATTTTCCGCTTCAACCTCTTTATCAATAAATCGAGATGCGTTTTATTGGCGGATAGCAATTCAATCCGCCTTCTTAAAGATTCTGAAAATAATATTTTTTCTTCAACACCCTGGTTGGTGATCGTTTCAATTTCTTGTAATATTTCCTTTTTATTCGACGTGTCCTTTAGCGAAATAGAAGCTAGTTCAACCAGCGCTTCTACCTGGACAAATGTGCTGTCAAAATCAATGACTAATATTTGTTTATCCATTGTTTCCCATGTATAATTATTTGACGCCATAATTGATGATAAAAAATTAGCGTTAATATAATAACTTTGAAGATTGAAATCAAGAAAATACATTAAAATATTGAGATTTGTATTCTGAAAATCCATACAAAAATTTTTGTAACCGTTCACTTGGTAAATAAAGAATGGATGAGATCGTGCAGTTGAAAACGAACAATTATCTTCACTGACACATGGTGAACATTTACATTTTCTTTTGTAACTGTAACATTTTGTATCCCTGATTCGTTTTTATAAATGAAGTTTGCTAAATTTGAAAAAATCAAACTTTTAAAATTAATCAATTTTAATGAATGAATTGGAGGCACACAATGAAAAAATTAATTAGTGTTTTAACCATTTTATTAATTGGTTTGCTGGTGATCAACGTCTATGCCGACGAAGACAAAGAAATCAAAAAGCACCCCGGCTATGTCAACTTTGATGATATTGATATCCCCGGCGATGCTGAAGAAACTGTCGAAGTTTATATTAAAGGACCTCTCTTAAAATTAGTTGCCAGTATTACCGAACACGAAGACCCGGCATTATCAAAAATGCTTGCTCGCTTGCTAATGGTTAGAGTGAATACATTTTCAATTGATCCAGCATTGGCAAATGAGTTGAAACCAAAAGTTAAAAAAATCGAAAAACAACTTCAGAAACAAAAATGGGAAAAAATCGTTCGTGTTAAAGAAAGAGACGAGTTAGTAAACATTTATCTGAAGTTTGATAAAAAAGATCGAATTGCCGGCTTGGTGGTCATGGCAATTGAAGATAATGACGAGGCTGTTTTTATTAATATTGTTGGTGAATTAGACTGGAAGCAAATTTCCAAATTAGGGAAAAAATTTGATATTGATGAGTTAAAAGATGTCTCGGAAGAAGATAAACCTGATAAATAGAGGCAAAAAAATGAAAAGAAGAATAATTAGCATAATTTTAATATTAAGCTTAATCGCCCTTTTGCTTCCTGGTTGTGTTTTCGTCAGCCGTGAATTTTGTATGACCAGGGATTCCATTCTTGATGAAATTGGAAATTTTGACACTGAAACAGAAGTACAATTACAGATTGGATCAGGACTTCTCTCTTTGAGCAGAATGATTGTTTCAATGGTTGATCATAGTGAAACTGATATGGCAGTTGATTATCTCCGTGATATCAGAAACGTGCAGGTTGGTGTTTATAAATTAACAGATTTTAACCGAGACAGACCATTAATTATTCCCGTCAGGATCGCCAGAAAATTATCAAAAAAAGGTTATGAAGCAATGGTAAAGGTGAAAGACCGCGATAGCGCAACCTGGGTGATGACTAAAATGCGCGGGAAAAGACTGACATCTTTATATGTAATCTCTTTAGATAGAGATGAACTGGTACTCGTGGAAGTAGAGGGCAGGCTTGGCAGGCTCATTGAAAAAGCAGTTCATGATCACGGCTTTGACAAAAATGAGTTTATCCTGAATAATTCCTAACGCAGTACAAGACTGCAAACAAATTTAATTATCACGCAAAGCCGCGAAGCTCGCAAAGTTGTAATACCAAGTTTTTCTTGGCGTTCTTTGCGCCTTTGCGTGAGATTTTTTAAAATATTTTTGTTAAAATAACATAAGAATATTTTATGGCAGAATAATTAAACAGCAGAATAATTGATTATTAATTAATGAATTAATTATTCTGCCAAAAAATCATTCTGCCAAATATATTTAGTTGGTGGAGTTCCCGCAGTTGAAAACAATAAATTATGCCCAACGGATGAGCAGCCAACGGATTTTTGGTTTTTATAAATATTATACCAAGCTCTAAATCGTATCCGTTGGGTTGTTTCTATCCGTTGGATTTATCACTCACTGATTTTTATTGTACTCCTCATAAAAATTGTCAGAATCAGATTCTCCACAATACCCGCACACACCCATTCTCGGTGAATTCACAATTGGCAATGCCATATCTTCCCCACATTCATGTTCTGACAAACATTCTTCACAAAAAGAGATTTCACACTCACAACAAAAGTCGGTCGCATTCTTACCACATTCCTCACATTTAATAACATAAGGATTATTACGAACTAATATCTTGACAGGCTCTTTTAGAATACCTTCCCGTAAACCTAAAACTTTTCCTTCGAGATGTGTGGTGGACCCAAAGTCATATTCATAATTAAACTTGCCCCCCACACTTAATGCCTGGCTTAATTTGGTTGACATTGCTTTAGACTCTTGTTCCCCAAAAAACATGTTCATATCATTCTGTTCAAAATCATCCTGATATTCCACACCGTTAATTGTAAAACCACTCAAATGACCACAACATTCCAGCCAGATATCACGAAAGAAATTATCGAGAGTTGACAACTTTGATGTTGCTTTCATTTCAATATGCAGCCAATAATATTTCCCTGCCGAGATTCGAATATGATAGATTGGATATTTCTGTTTTGCTTTCGCAGCCTCTTGTTCATCCTTTTTTTTTTTGACTTTACATGTATTAAGATGTCTAGTCATTGCTGAACCGGCAAAAGTTTTAAGACAAAACCGGCAAATGCCTTCGCTTTTGTATTCCATTTTTGATTTCCTTTCAATTTTATACAATTCAAAATATTGCTGAATTAAAATAATACTTCTCTATCGGATTATCATTTAAAATGACCGATATCTTTCTTAACTGCCCCTGCTACTCATGAATGAATAATCTCCAACCACCTTTTCGTTTCCTCAACCATTTTTCCAGGTTCATCAATTGCTTTGGTCACCGCTGAACCGCAACAAATAGCTGTTGGATCTACTGATAAAATTTCAGACAAATTTTTAAGTGAAACACCCCCGGTATAAACAAGTGTCAATTCTTTAAACGGACCCTTCCAGGCATTTGCCAACCCGATATTCGAGGAAGTTGAAGTTGCGGCAGGGAAAAGCTTATAACACCATTGATAGGGATATTGTTCTTTTAATTCACCCAAATCGCAGCCATAGAGATTTGCCTTTTGAACCAACTGTTTTCCGCAATCTGCTGTCCCCCCAGGGACACACATTACATCATTTTTTACACATGTTTCAACAACTTCGGGAATATAATCCGCTGAAACGATTCCGGCAACTCCTGTTTCGATTGCCATTTCTGCCTGTTTTTTCATCATTACAGTACCAGCCAGAACCAAAGCATCCGGATATTTACTCATTAGCGTTTCGATCCCTTCAGCCGCAGCATCTGTCCTAAAAGCTATTTCCAGCACGACACCAAGCGGATTTAAATATTCATACGCAGTCAAACATTGTTCAACATTTATTGGAGCTAACAATCCGATTAACCTTTTCGCTTTCAATAAGCTGAATACTTTTTCAGACTTTGTCATTAACCTTCTCCATTCGTTTTATTTCTTTGCTTAATTTTTCTCTTTATTTCGTTAAGTACAAAAATGTTTTTAAATTCATTTTTTTCCATGAAAACAATGATAAAATTTTCAAATGGCTCGATATAAATAATGTTATCTTTTTCATCCAATAAAGAAATATTTTTATCAATGTAATTGATAATTTTGTAGCGGGTATTTTTTATAAGGCGGTTTATGCCATTTTTATACCATTTCAAGCTTGAAACTTCATATTCATACTTAAAAAGAAATATCCTGAATGTTTCATAATTACCAATGACACCTTCAGAAACTCCAAAAATATTTTGGCTATCAAATTCGTAATTATTAAACAATGCCAAATTACCTTTCAAATATTTTATTTTTTTTGGTGATATTTTTTCCAGAAATAACAAATCAACAAGCTCCGGCTTTTGTCCTGTAGTTGTTATCTTCTTATCAATGATTTTCGCAAGTTGCAGAATTCCATCAATAGTTTCCTTTTCAGTATCAAAACCAACTAAAGTAATGAGATATTCTCCCTTCCAGAAATTCAAATAATAATCTTCAAACAATGCATCATTTCCGATATTAAACTTTTTTCCATCACTGCTGGTTTTGAATGAATAGATGCCATAAGCGCTTGTCGGGGAATCCATTTTAGAAATTTCGAGATTTATAGATTTACCGCTGTCACTTTCATATTCCCCTGATATAATTTCTTTGAAGCCGTATTCATGATATATTTCTGCACCGCCATTGATGAGTTCAAATAAATCATCTCCAACAAATCTAACTGGCTCATCTATTGGCTTCCAGTTTTGCAATTCATGTTTGTCTGGCAGCAA
>JADHVV010000007.1 GCA_016783825.1 Candidatus Zhuqueibacterota bacterium
TGATTAACTATCTTTATTTTAATTCTATTAGCTAAATATGTTTTATGGTTTTTTAATATATCTGAATATGTATGTTATGTGTGTTATTTTGTGTTTTACATAATTAATAAATTTTGCACAAAAGGGTGCGGAATGCAAGTTACATATTAACACGAGGCCTATTTTTAGACAAATTATTTAGAATCTCGGATTTGAAGTCCGCGGGGCCCACCAGGTACCCTTGCACTCCCAAAACATCAACAAAAATTGACGGATAAAAATACTAACTTTTTTTATGAGAAGCAAGGAATTTTTATTATATTTGGTAATAACTCATATTGAAATTAAGCGTTTTGTTTCAATATTTCCCTAATCAAAATATCCAATCCTTTAAAATAACTCCCTAATCCCAAACCACTCACTTGGGCAACACAAACATCTTTGATCACTGAATTTCGCCTAAATGGTTCTCTTTTTGAAATACCTGATAAATGTACCTCCACAGTTGGCAAAGCCACTCCACTAATAGCATCTCTGAGAGAATAGCTGTAATGGGTTAGCGCAGCAGGATTTATTAAAATGCCATCCGCCCATTTTCGGTTTTCATGAAGAAAATCAATGATTTGTCCTTCATGATTTGATTGGAAAAACTTGAATTCAACGTCTTTGTTCTTGATGTATTCTTTTATTTTCTTAATTATATCTTCAAGAGTTAAATGTCCATATATTTCCGGTTCTCTTTCACCCAAAAGGTTTAAATTTGGCCCGTTAATAATTAGTATTTTTTTCATTTTAATTCCCAAAAAATAATAGGTCATAGAAATCGAACACGTCACTGAAAATAAATTATAAAAACTTCTGTGGGCTGTTCATTTCTGTGACCTAATTTTACATAATATTTTTCTTGTAACTTTGTAGCCTGGTTACAATATTTTTTTTATCGCACTTAAAATAAACTTGTCTTCAATATTTTTTTTCGTCAAAGCTTGCCCTATTCCATTCAACAGGACAACCTGCAACTCATTCCCAATATTTTTTTTATCAAAATAGACAGTTTTTAAAATATTTCTGGCGGAAAGTTTTGATGGTAAACTTATTTCTATCATATTTTCCAACAAGTGATGGATTCTATTGTAATCATCCATCTCCAATAAATCCAATTCAGTTGATAACCAACTCATTGCCTGCATTCCCCACAATACTGCCTCACCATGCCGGAAATATTGATAGTTTGTCTCTGCTTCCAAAGCATGACCAATCGTATGTCCAAAATTTAAGATTGTGCGTAATCCTGTTTCTTTTTCATCACGACTCACAATCTCTGCTTTAATTGAGCAGCATCGTTCAATTATTTCTCCATAAAGTTCTAATTGGGAAATTCTTTTTAACTCGTTGAAATTGTCTTCTAGTTTTGCGAAAAACTTCTTTTCCCAAATCAAACCATACTTTATTACCTCACCCAAACCGGAAATAACATCTCTATTATCCAATGTTTTCAGCACAACCGGATCGATAAGGACAAATTTTGGCTGGTAAAAAGCGCCAATTAAATTTTTACCCAAACGATGATTAATGCCAACCTTTCCGCCGACGCTGCTATCCGTTTGAGCCAGCAGCGTGGTTGGAATTTGAACGAAAGAAATTCCTCTTTTATAGGTCGCAGCTACAAAACCAGCCAAATCTCCAATAACGCCTCCCCCCAATGCGATAATTGTGGCAGTCCTGTCAATTCTATTTTTAATCAGTTCTTCAAAGATATATTCAGCTGTTTCTAATGACTTGGATTGTTCACCAACCGCTACGACAATTTTAACAACCTGGTAATTTGATTTTTCAAGTGTGCAGGCCACTCCATTTGCATACAATTTATCTACAGTAGCATCAGTTATTAGAACGACTTTTTTGCTGATGGAATGTTTTTCACACAATAAACCAATATCGCCTATAATCCCACTTTTAATGTATATTGGGTAACTTCTTTCCTTTAGGTCAACGATTACTTTTCTCAAATGAATTTCCTTATTCGTTCAATTAGCTGGTCTGCGATTTTACTTTGTAAGTCCCCTTCTTCACAGGGAAAAATAATATCTGCCCGTTCATAAAATCGCGCCCGGGTCGTTAATAAATTTTGAATCTCTTGGTATCTTTCATTTTTATTCTTTGGAAGAAGTGGTCGCGTTTCACTATTTTGAATTCGTTCCCACAGTGTTTCTAATGCACATTTCAAATAAATGGTAATTCCGGATTTTTTCAGATTGATCCAATTTTCCGAAAACATAATCGCACCACCACCAATGGCAACAACCATTTGTTCCATCTGTGAAACCATTTTAAGACATTCTTTTTCGGTTTCACGAAAGCTTTCTTCTCCCTCATCTTTGAAAATTTGAGAGATCGACTTACCGGTTTTGTTTTCAATCCATAAATCTGAATCAAAAAAAGCACGGTTCATCTTTTGGGAAACTTTTGGCGCAATAGTGCTTTTCCCCGAACCCATAAAACCAATTAAATAGATATTTCCATTGAAGGTTTTTTTCATCTTTACATTTTTGGATTCATATTAGTACTACTTAATCAGATTAGGATTCCCCTGTCATTCCGGCAATCTTTAAGCCGGAATCTCCTTTGTTTTCCATGGAGATTCCCGCTAAAAACATGCGGGAATGACAGATGCCCGTCATTTATGTATAATCTGACAAAGTAGAACTAAGGTCTAAAAATAAGGTTATTAAAAATCAAATATTTGAGTTCATTTTAGATACAGGTGAATGGTTACTTATTTTTTTATTACCCAATTACCCTATCACCCTGTTACTCTATTACATTGTTACCAAATTACCTTTCAAAGTATTGCTTGCTTAATACCGCGTCTGCCCACTAATTTTTTTGATTAAATATTCTCTTAATTCCGGTACAAGATATTCTGTTTCTATTTCAACACCAGTCCAAATCTTTAATGATTCAATGCCCTGGTATATCAGCATATCCAATCCGTTCATAATGTGTGCGCCGGCGCTCCTTGCTTTTTGCAAAAATTTGGTTTCCAACGGATTATAGATCAAGTTGTACACCAAAATATCTTTTGGGAACAGGAATTCATCATCCACGGGACTGGCATGAACTTCCGGATGCATACCAATTGGCGTTGTGTTGATTAAGATCGAGGCGTTTTGGATTTCATTTGTCAAATCATTCATGGTGGGTGGAATTGAATAAATTTTATCAAACTGGGTAATACTAATCATTTCAGATTTTAATTTTTCGCCTTTCTGAGTTGTACGATTAAAAATTTTAATCTCACCAATTCCATCCTGAATAAGCGCATAAATCACAGCACGTGCAGATCCCCCGGCGCCAATTACTATTGCTGTTTTTGTTTTTAGAGAGTGCCTGAATTCTCCCAAAGAATCTAAAAATCCGATTACGTCCGTATTGAAACCAAATCGTCTATTATTTTTAAATACAATTGTGTTTACAGCACCTAAACATCTCGCTTCCTCAGAAACTTCATCCAGGAATTGAATAACACCCTGTTTATGCGGCAATGTAACATTTATCCCTTTAAAATTTAATGCCTGAAAACTTTCGATTGCCTTTTCGAGGTCAGATGGAATAACATGGAATGCGTTATAACAATAATTTAAACCTAATTTTTGAATTATGAAGTTTTGCATTTCAGGTGAAAGGCTATGACTAATCGGGTCTCCGATAACTCCTAATAATTGTGTTGAAGAATTAATCATCAGCCAACTCCTTTAATTGATGAAAAAAATTGGGGTGCGATATTTTTACACAGTCCGGGTTTTTAATTGTTGTAATGCCGTCAGCAAATAATCCGGCGACTGCAAACGCCATGGCAATTCGATGATCACCGTAACTATCTATTTCAGCGCCAGTCAATTTTTGATTTCCCGGCACAACCATTCCATCTTCTAACTCCGTAACTTGTGCTCCCATTCTACGCAGATTTTCTACAACAGCTTCTATCCGATCAGTCTCTTTTACCCTGAGTTCCCTGGCATCTTTTATCACAGTCTCACCAATCGCCTGCGTGGCTGCCACAGCGAGCACCGGAATTTCATCAATGACTCTCGGAATCATATCTCCCTTTATCTCCACTCCGTGCAGCGCACAGGAATCAATTAAAACATCCCCGGTTTCTTCGTTATTTTTTGTCTCCTGGTTTTGGAAAATAAAATTTGCTCCCATCTTTGTTAACACATCAACTATCCCTGTGCGGGTGGGATTCAGTCCAACATTTTTTATTTTTATACTTGAATCTTTTGTGAGGCATGCAGCAATCATAAAAAAAGCTGCTGCTGAGATATCACCAGGTACATTAATAACGTTAGAAGTTAGTTCAGGCATTCCTTCCATTGTAACGCTTGTTTCTTCTATTGCCAGTTCGGCTCCCAAATATTTCAGCATTTTTTCAGTATGATTGCGTGAAATTGATGGTTCGACAATTGTTGTTTTTCCTTGAGCAAATAAACCGGCAAGAAGTAAGCATGATTTAACTTGTGCACTGGCGATATTTAATTGATGTTCGTATGCTTTCAAATTCCCTGGCTTAATAGTAAGCGGCGCATACTGATTTTTTCCCCCTTCAATGTTCGCTCCTATTTTCATCAGTGGCTTAATTATTCTTTTCATGGGACGACTTTTTAATGAAGAATCTCCAGTGATCGTCGAAGTAAAATTTTGCCCGGTAAGAATCCCGGATAATAATCTTAGTGTAGTTCCTGAATTACCAGCGTCTAAAACTCCACCTGGTTCCTGAAATCCATGAAGTCCGGTTCCTTTAACATAAGTTTTATCTTTATCATTCCAAATTTTGATGCCTAATTTTTTAAGACAATCCATCGTACTTCGCACATCTTCACTAGATGAAAGTCCAAAAATCTCCGAGGTACCATTTGCCAATGAAGCAAACATTAAAGCTCGGTGTGAGATTGATTTATCACCCGGCAAGAATATTTCTCCACGCAGTTTATTCATATTTGTTATTTTTTCAACCATCTCATCGCTTCCGACAATAAAAACCTTTTTCCGTAAGCAGATCAATTGCTGCTTCTCTATTTTTTTCTGATTCAAACGAGAGTCTCATGGTGCCTCCCTCAAGCAGCCGCACTTTCAACACTTCAATATCCCTGATGTTAATACCTTTTTCAAATAACGTTGAAGCTATTTTCGAAATAACACCCGGTTCATCTTCAACCACAACCGTAATGTCGTAATTGGGGTGGATAAAACCTTTCGTATCTTTTGGAATAGACAGTCTCGTTTTTGCTGCATTTTCAAATTCACAGCGTAAATTTGTGTAAGACAACTCGTCTTTTAATTTATTTAGCTCTACGATAAACTCATCAATAATGTTCAAAATATTTTCTGAATTCGTTTTAAAAATATCTTCCCACATGCTAAATGGACTGGACGCGATGCGCGTCATATCTCTAAAACCACCGGCAGCTAATTTTAAGTAATTTGGTTCATCCTGATTATAATCCGCTATCAGGTTCACCAATTTTACTGCTAACATTTGAGGAAGATGGCTTACCGCAGCAGCTATTTTATCGTGTACTGATGCATTTAATAATAATACTTTAGCGCCAATAAGTTCCATTATAGTCACTAATTTATTCAGCACATCGGGCGGCGTATTCTTTTGCGGTGTTAAAATATAAAAACAATTTTCAAAAAGAAATGGATCAGCTGCGTCAATTCCATTTTTTTCAGAACCTGCCATCGGGTGACCGCCAACAAAATTAATGTAATCCGGGAATTCCTGATCGGCAATTATGATGATTGTTTCTTTTGAACTTCCCACATCTGTAACAATGGCATCCTTTTTTAACATAGGTGGGATTCTTTTCAAATCGCTGATGATCTGTTGGATGTTAGTTGCTAATATCACAAGGTCTGCATCACTCACCTGCTGTTCTATTTCATCCGGCGTATAACCTTCATCAATAATGTTATGCTCAACAGCTTTTTTTATTGTTTCAGGAAAATCGATGCCAATAATCTTTTCGCCAATATATTTCCTGCGGAAAGCCAATGCCAATGATCCACCGATCAAACCGGTACCAATAATACATATTTTATTAAAGAACATCTGTTTTCCTTGTTAGATAGTTTTCTTCACCGCTTTGGCTATTATTCGTAATTCATCCATCAACTCAGAAAATTGATCAGGATAAAGAGATTGCGCGCCATCAGAGAGCGCCTGATCAGGTTTGGGATGGATCTCTATCATTAATCCGTGGGCACCTGCTGCAATTGAGGCGCGCGCCATGGGAAGCACCTTATCCCGGCGTCCTGTGGCATGACTTGGATCTACAATTACCGGCAGGTGACTCAATTTTTGAATGACCGGGATGGCAGATAAATCCAGCGTGTTCCTTGTATAATTTTCAAAGGTTCGAATGCCGCGTTCACATAAAATAACCTGGTAATTTCCACCGGACATAATGTACTCAGCAGCCATCAGCCATTCTTCTATGGTTGCGGACATCCCTCTTTTGAGCAAAATTGGTTTTCTAATTTTCCCTAATTCCTTCAACAACCAAAAATTCTGCATATTACGGGCGCCGACCTGGAAGATGTCAACATAGTTCAACATCATTTTAATTTGACTGACATCCATCACTTCCGAGACAACTGCCAGCTTATACTTATCTCCTGCCTCCCTGAGATATTTCAATCCTTCTTCGCCCAATCCTTGAAACGAATAGGGAGATGTCCTGGGTTTAAAAGCGCCGCCCCGAATTATTTGAGCGCCATTTTTTACCAGTAACTCTGCTGTTGTAAACAGCAGTTCCTTGCTTTCGACAGCGCAGGGACCCGCCATTATTACGATATTATCCCCGCCAATTTTAACATCACCTATTTGCAAAATCGTGTCTTCATGGTGAAATTCGCGGCTCGCCAATTTATAGGCTTTTGTAATTGCTACAACTTCCCGAACGCCGGCAAGTAATTCCAAATCTCTTTTATCAATGCCTCTTTTTTCACCAACTGCACCTAAAACAGTCCGTTCTTTTCCGTCGGATCGATGAACCTCGAAGCCCAACGCTTTTATTTTATCAGTGACAATTTGGACTTGTTGTTCGGTGGCATTATCTTCCATTATTATTACCATTATTGCTCCTTCCCTAAATTGTTTTCCTGCAAATTTCGACATTCCCTGATAATTGCTTCAAAGATGTTTCTTATCGATTCATCCTGTAATGGACCTTCATTTCGTCCTAACAAATCTTCAATAATTTTTGCTTCACGCGTGTAATCATAAACTGGTTGTTTAGACTTATCTTTAACCTTTCCAATTTCTAACGCCAATTCGCCGCGCCTTTGCAGCAATTTCAGAATTTCCCGGTTTATTTGATCAACTTTTTTACGCAATTCATCGATGCTCATTAGCATTCTCCTAAAAAAAAACCCACTATCGTGTTTGATAGTGGGTTGATTTTTTTAATTAATTTTTCTCAAATATACTTAAATGGATTCTTCCCACTATCAATATAACTAAAATAATAATAGTACCGATAATAATATTTCAAGACCGTTTGATTTGTGAATTTGAAATTGTGGGAATAAATTTGTTTCATAATGTATTAACCAGATTTAATTATGTCCAATATAAGCATTAATAGAACTTTTGTCAAGACTTTTTTGTGACGAAGATGTAGCCCACCTTTTGAAATTGTCAGATAGTAAAATCAACAAAATTATTTATTGTAGTTATCAATATC
Organism: Candidatus Zhuqueibacterota bacterium; assembly: GCA_016783825.1. Classification (GTDB taxonomy): domain Bacteria; phylum Zhuqueibacterota; class Zhuqueibacteria; order Thermofontimicrobiales; family Thermofontimicrobiaceae; genus Nigeripontimicrobium. The sequence continues at coordinate 7,731 of JADHVV010000007.1, forward strand.
AAATTCAACCACAACCTAAGGTGGACTACATCTTGTTTTCAACCAACTCATCAACATTATCTTTTACTTTAATAATTCCGTTCACAATATCTTTCATATCGTCTTGTTCACCCAAGAGCACGGACTGTGGCACCCAGATAGCTTCTTCATAACAGGCTTTCTCAGTTTCCGGCAAGTGATAGCTTGTATAATCAACGCCGACATCAACTTTTTTACCCCTGGCGCCAAAGGCTAAATTTTTAAATACCGGCTGTGTGTACAAGGGAATTGAATATCCTGCGCTGAGAATGAATCCTTCTTTTCTCATTGCATCGATAAATGTATTTTTGGGAACATCTTTAAAATGTTCTTTTTGATAGCGACAAATAAAAAGATGCAATGAATTACTCGTTATATTATCGTCTGCTTTTAAAGTTTCGATGCCATCAATTTGTGAGAGCTGCTCATTTAAGTATTTTGCATTTTTTTCTCTTTTTGCCTTCATTTCAGGATATCTCTCAAACTGGGCGGAAAGAACCGCGCCCTGGAATTCAGACATTCGAAAGTTCCCGCCCAAGTAATAATGCTCATACCAAACACCACCTTCGATGCGACCGCAATTGGAAAAAGACCGGCAGAACTTTGCTGTTTCTTCATCATTGGTCAATATGATGCCACCTTCGGCTGCCGTAATATTTTTTGAAGATTGAAAGCTGAAACCGCCCGCATCACCAATAGCGCCGACTTTCTGATTTTTCCATTCGGAACCCCAGGCTTGAGCTGCGTCTTCAATGACTTTCAAATTATGCTTTTTTGCAATCCCATTAATTTCATCCATATTACACGGGCGGCCGCCAAAATGAACCGGCATGATAGCTGCAGTGCGATCAGTTATTGCGCCTTTAATTTGGTTTGCGTCTATATTATATGTATCGGGATCGATATCAACAAAAACCGGAATAGCGCCTGCATCAAGAATAGCAGTAGCAGATGCAATGAAAGTATAGCATGGTAATATTACTTCCTGCCCGGTCTCAACACCAATTGCCTGAAGTGCAACCTTCAAAGCCGTTGTCCCACTGTTCACACAAATTCCATATTTCGCTTGATGATAATTGGCATATTTTTCTGAAAAAGTTTTCACCTGGTCGCCATGAAGCGCCCCCCATTTTCCACTTTCTACTACTTTTTTCAAATTATTAATCTCGTTGTCGTCCCATACGGGCCATTTGGGGAAAGATTTTGTTCGTAACGGTGATCCGCCTTTGATCGCTAATTTTGACATATTTGGTCTCCTATTTCAAGAAATTATGTAAATATTTCAGTGTAACTATTCAGCTAATCCAAACATCAATGAAAAAGTTAATAAATATCCCACAGAATTAGAATCTTCCTTCGGCAGATTTCTACTATTGATTGATTCGCTAAAGGAGAACTGTCACAGAAAAAATCTATTTATTTATTTCTGTGGGAGTTCGTTTCTGTGGGAGAAAAAAGTTGCGCCTAAATAGTTACATTTTAGTTTAAAAAACATTGATTAAGCCTAAACCATTTTAAAAATCACTTCAACACAAATTTATCATCCATTTCCAAATCCTTTAACATATTTGTTACTCTAAATAAATTTCGATTTGAATTCTCGATTAAGGGTTTTACCTGCGTTTCGATTGTAAGGTATTTTACTTCTTTATTATTTATTATCGCTTTAAGCTGTCCATACCAGTCAATTGTTCCATCACCAAAAACCGTAAACTCCGGTTCACCATTTTTATTTGTCAAAAAATCTTTAACATGAATTGAATAAATATGGTGACGAATTGTTAGGTAGCCATAAGGGTAGGGGATTTCTCCGGCATACGCAGCATTCGCTAAATCCCAATTCGCTCTCAAATGTTTTGAATTTACATCGTCTAAAATTTTAGCGGTATTAGCGCTCGTATCAGCCCAAAATCCAGGATGATTTTCAAGCAGCAGCTTAAATCCATACTTTTCTGCTAATGAGGTCATCCTTCCTAAAATATGCAGAACCTGGACATAATTGGTTTGAGGTTCTTTTTCGTATTTCATAAATCCAAAAATGATGACATTATTGGTACCAAATTTTTCTGCTAATCGGAAACTTTCGTAGATGTGCTCCTCAATTTCAAGTTTTAATTGCACTTCGTCGCTTAATGAAATTTTAAATAATCCAGGAGAAATAGCGGAAATATTCAAGTCAAATTCATTCTTTATTTTGATTAGCCTTTCAATCTCATCTTCTGAAATATAGGGAACCCTGCCGCTTTTCAAATATCGTATTTCGTAATCTCTGATTCCCCACTCTATTCCAATCCGGGCTGCTTCCAGAAAATCAAGTGTAATTTCATTAGAAATGATCGATATTTTCATCTATTTGTAATCCGCATTTATTTTTCCAAAAATCCGAAAACTTTTTAGAATGTCTTCAAGATCAGACCGCAAAAAGTCATATTCTTCGGATTTCACTTGACAGGTAATAGTATAACATAACCTGTTTTGAACAAGAAACATAACCAGCCAAACAGAAAATTCTGTGTGTGATTGCTCCGGGAATTCAACCATATAATAGGCGCCGCGTAACTTACTCATGCCTGTCACCGTTACATCACTTATCACTCGAATTGTATCCGGGGAAAGAAAATTTTGTTTCGTTTCATGTAAACTTTGTTTTGCCAGGCTTGCCGGCATGCGCGGTTCATTCAATGGAATTATTCCAACTTGAACGATTGACAATGTATCAAGTCTATCTCTGCGGTTCATTTCAGCAAATAAATTTATATTCTCAATAAGTGTTAAAGATGAATTTTGAGTCAAAAGAGAATCAGTATTCTGACGGTAAGAAATCTCCCAATCAGCGCTGGGCAAAGCAATTCCAAAATTATATCGTTTATTGTAATATTTGCCATCTATTATTTTTGCATCTGTATCAAACTCCGGTATGGGTGTTGGTTGAAAGCCAATTTTATCGGTCTTTACAATAATCATGATGGCGATAATTGTAATTAATAAAACAACTAAAAATAATATTTGTCCCGATGTTTTTTTCATGATGACTTCACAAAAAGTTATTAGTACCCATTCAAATGTACAATTTTAAATCTTCTAATTTAATAAAAATATCGTTAAAGTCAATTAAAAAATAAATTTATTTGCTTGATTTTTTTCATTGAATTGGGTATTTTTACTATACTCGTTTAGGTTTACTTTCTAACATATAAATCATTACTTTTCATAAGTAAAAATGGTAATGGATAATAACAATCAAAAAATGACATTGAAAAATAATTCTAAAATTCTATACTTCGCTTTCATCATTTTGGGTTTTAGCGCAATGATGAGTCAAATCATTGTAATTCGGGAATTGATTTTTCTGTTTACCGGCAATGAATTGACAATTGGAATTATTTTAGCAGTGTGGCTTCTTTGGACGGCTATTGGCAGTGGATTTTTTGGCAGGCTCACGAGATATGTCAAAAAGCCTATTAACTTGTTTTCTTATTTGCAATTCTTCGTAGTCCTTTTGCTTCCTCTCACCATAGTTGCTGTCAGGCTGAGTCGTTTTATTCTTTTTTTATCAGCAGGTGAGATTTCTCACCCCTTGCTGATTATTTTAATTCCCCTGGTAACGTTGGCACCCATTGCAACATCGTTCGGATTTCTGTACACGTTGAGTTGTAACATTCTTTCCAAGAAAGATGAAACGAAATCTTTTGTTCCTGGCAAAGTTTATTTCTTCGAGGCAATCGGCGCTGGAGGAGCAGGTTTTATTGCCAGCATTATTTTATTCCGTTTTCTAAATAACTTCGAAATCGTTTTAATTATTTCCGGCATATGTTTACTATCCGGATTATTTCTGCTATTTGTTTCAAGTCGAAAGAAATTTCAAATCTTGACTCCCATTGTTATTGGTTTATTTTTCTTTATTGTTTTCTTTTCGCCCCAGTTGAAAAAATTTGTTAATAGTAAATTTTGGGGTAACATCAAATTACTTGAATCGAAAACAACTATTTATGGCAATATCTCTGTTACCAAAATTGGTGAATCAATCAGTTTCTATGAAAATGGTATGTTAATGTTTACATATCCTGATCTTTTGTATGCGGAGGAATCGGTTCATTTTGCATTGTTAGAGCATCCAGCCCCAAAAAACGTCCTGCTAATAGGCGGAGATCCTGTGGGAAGCTTAAACCAGGTGTTATCTCATACTATAATCGAAAAAGTTGATTTCCTCCTTTTGGATCCGGCTTTAATTGAGTTAACACAAAAGTACATTCCATCCACAAAGCACATTTTAAATAATCCAAAAATAAAAATCATCTATCAAGACGGAAGACAATTTTTGGATAAAACCAAAGAAAAATATGATGTCATTATCATCAACCTACCTGCGCCGGAAACAACGCAAATAAATCGATTTTACACAACGGAATTTTATCGTGCAGCGAAAAAAGGATTAAAAAAGAATGGCGTGATGAGCTTTTCAATCGCAGCTTCAGAAAACGTCATTGGATCTGAGCAGGCTGAACTATTGAGATGTTTATTTTTTACCTTCAACCTGGCTTTTCAGGAAATAATTATTATTCCCGGCTACACCCTTCATTTTATTGGCAGCAATAAAAAAGGCAATTTGACAAATGATCCGGAAATCCTGATCAGCCGGATAAAGCATAGAAACTTGCCTACAAAGTATATTCAAGATTATTATCTTCGTTTTCGATTGTCACCCGATAGAATCAAATATATTAGTGAAATAATTAAAACAGGTAATCCCACAAAAATCAACCGCGACTTCCACCCTATCAGCTATTTTTATAATATCTATTTGTGGTTTACAAATTTCAACAAAAAAATGATTGGCTCGATCCATGACTTTTTTCAATTGAGCAAGCTGCTTTTTTCGTTGATTATTTTTGGTTTTGTTTTATTATTTTTGATACTTTTTTTTCGTGCTAAAAATCAAGACAAGAAATTTAATCGTGCCATTTATATTTCAATTATTTTAATCGGCTGCACAACAATATCATTGGAAATACTTATCATTCATGGTTTTCAGGCAATTTATGGGTATGCTTATTACCAGCTATCACTTATTCTAACCGGTTTTATGGTTGGATTGGCTTTGGGGAGTTGGTATTCCATTCACTTATTAAAACGTTCAAAAACTGCTTTTAAACGTTATTTGGTTTTTCAATCTTTTCTCACTTTATATCCGTTATTAACTTATTTTGTTTTGATCTCACTTTCAAAAATCACTTTATCTTCATTTTTAATCCAGGCTTCATTTTTAGTTTTAATTTCAGGATTAGGTTTTATCGGCGGTTTTCAATTTCCACTTGCTAGTTACTTAATCTTTCAGCACAAAAAACAAATTGACCGTATTGGTGGGACACTTTATGCGTGGGATTTGTTTGGTTCAGTTATCGGGGCATTATTGATTAGTACGTTAATAATTCCTGTGTTCGGTGTTCTCGCAGCGACTTTATCTTTTTTTGTTATGAATTTTGTCGTGTTGGTATTATTATTTCAAAACCAATAATGAGTTCACTCAAAAAACCACTAATTACACGAATTACACTAATTTCAATAAAATCAATCTTCGGCGGACTTTTACAATAGATTGATTCACCAATTGAGAATTCACCTAAAAATAATTAGTGAAAATTCGTGAAATTCGTTAACCTCTTTTATAATATGATGTCAATGGCAAGAATATAAAATGTGCAGACTACTACTTGTAAAATCAAAAACCGAATTCCCAATTTCCTATCATCTGAAGAAATTCAGTTATATTGCAGAAAACAGCCGGGAATACCAGGGACATGGCTGGGGCTGCGTTTATCTCCAAAATGGTAGTTGGAAAAAATATAAAAACATTAATCCCATCTGGACTGATGATCCGAATCAGTTTGGCAGTTCAACTTATTTGTTAGCCCACGCCAGAAGCGCCTTTCGCGATGAAGGGATTACAATTGAGAATAACATGCCATTTCAATCAGGTAATATTTTTTTTATCTTTAATGGTGAGCTGCATGGCGTAAAAATAAAAGAAGAGGGGCGAATTGGCGCAGAAAAATTATTCAATTACATTCTCCGGTTTTATCGAAAAGATCAGGAAGCGGGCTTTCAAAGAGCGCTGGAAATAATAGAAAAACGGACTAATTATATCAAAGCTATGAATATTATTATGGCAGACAAAAAACAAATTTATTTGGCATCTACTCATAATGAAGATCACGATTATTTTACGATGTATAAAAAAGAAACTGAAAATGATTTAATAATCTGTTCCGAACCTTTTCCCAATGAGACTGATTGGGAAAAAATTCCCAACAACACAAGGAGGATTTTTGCGCAATGATAATTATTAAAATAGGCGGTGGCAAATCAATTAATATAAAAGGAATAATTAAAGACATTGCAGACATTGAAGAATCTTATGTCATTGTACACGGCGCCAATGCATTACGCGATGAACTTGCAGAGAAACTTGATAAACCCAAAAAAGTTATCACATCAATCTCGGGATACTCAAGCGTCTTTTCTGATGAGGAAGCGCTTGATATTATGATGATGGCATATTCCGGGCTCAAAAATAAAAGGATTGTTGAACTATGCCAACAGCATGGAATTAATGCTGTAGGTCTATCGGGTGTCGATGGCAAAGCTGTTTTAGGGAAAAGAAACCAAAGAATTCGGGTTAAAGAAGGGGAAAAGTTGAGAATTATCCGCGATTTCTCCGGCAAACCGAAATCGATTAATGTTGAGTTGCTTAATTTATTACTTTCAAATGGATATGTTCCGGTTTTGACAGTTCCGATACTTGATGAAAATAACATTGCCATTAATTCAGAAAATGATGATATTGTCCGGTTGCTTTCTAAAAAAATGGGAGCAAAAACAATTATTCAACTAATTGAAGCCAAAGGATTTCTTGAAAATTCAAATGAGCCGGATTCTGTCATAAAAAAGCTGGATTCAAAAGAGCTTGAAAAAAAGGAAAATCAAGTAGAAGGAAGAATGAAAAGAAAAGTCCTGGCATTACGGAAATTGTTTGAAAATGGTGCAGCAAAAGTAATCATTAGTGACGGCAGAGCAGAAAATCCAATAAAAGATGCTTTAGCTGGCAAAGGGACGGTGATATCATGATTGATTATAAAGCGCTTCAAAGTGAATACGAATTTGATGTTTACCCGAAAAGAGATATTGTTCTCACGAAAGGAAAAAATGCCAGAGTCTGGGATAGTCAGGGAAATGAATATGTTGACTGTGTAGCCGGACATGGTGTTGCGAATATCGGTCATTGTAATGAAGCAGTCATTCAAGCCATTGAGAAACAATCCCGCAAACTCATTACCTGCAGCGGCACTTTTTACAATGATACAAAAGCAGAATTATTGCAAAAATTAATATCAATCGGCCCAAAGAGTTTGAAGAAAGCATTTCTGTGTAATTCAGGGACAGAAGCGATTGAAGCAGCTATAAAATTTGCCCGTTTTTCAACAGGTAAAACAGATTTTATCTGCGCCATGAGAGGATTCCACGGAAGAACAATTGGTGCTTTAAGCGCTACTTTTCAACCTGCGTATAAAAAATCATTTGAGCCGCTGGTGTGTGGTTTTAATTTTGTTTCTTTCAACAAATTTGAAAAATTAGTAAAGGCTGTTACTGATAAAACAGCGGCAATCATTTTAGAAATTGTCCAGGGCGAAGGCGGTGTTCACATTGGTACGCAGGAATACTTCCTTCAGGTTCAACAACTGTGTCAGGAAAAAGGATTATTATTAATCATTGATGAAGTGCAAACCGGTTTTTGTCGAACCGGGAAAATGTTCGCCTGCCAACATTTCGACCTTCAACCGGATATCCTCTGCCTCGCCAAAGGAATAGCAGGTGGTCTGCCAATGGGCGCAGTGTTGTGTTCGGACAAATTAAACGCCCCGATTGATCAACATGGCTCAACTTTTGGTGGTAATCCTTTGGTTTGCGCAGCATCGCTGGCTGTGATTGATTTTATGGTGGAAAATCGACTTGATGAGGCAGCTAAAAAGAAAGGCGAATTTCTTGTTCAAAAACTCATGGAAGCTGAACTGTCAAAAGTCAGGGAGATTCGCCATCTGGGATTAATGATAGGGATTGAGCTAAAAGAAAAAGTAAAACCTTACATTATCAAACTAATTGAATCCCGAGTTCTAACGCTTCCGGCAGGCGCAACAGTTTTGCGGTTGCTTCCACCTTTAACTATTTGCTATGATGAATTAGAGATAGTTGCTGACAAAATTATAGCAGTACTTCAAACCTAAAAACAAAATGCCTGTCCAAGTTTTTTTTTCGGGAATAGACGACAAAATATTAAAAAAAGTGGGCGGGGATCATTTTGTCGTCCATTCCCGGGAAAAACTCGGGACAGGTATTTTGTCTATTTCTTTTTTTAATGATTTTATCAGCAAATAATATTTGCTTCTTCTCTTAAAATAACAAGAGAATTATGTAGCATCAGTCTGGTTGTTAAATATTTCAGCCGTTTCATCATTTAACAGCACCCAAAGAGAATAAACGCCAAGCGCTGTCCCAAACGGTATTTCGATCAGATCAATACAAGATAGGATCAATGTTAGTATCCTTGCCCAGGGGCGTCGTTTTAATAGTCCAATGCCAGCAATAATATCCGGTATTGAAAAAACCACCAAAACAACTGCGATTATTGACCCCACCATCGAGGTGATGGCTATCGCTTCAGGATCACGCGAAAGAAGACCTCCTCCTGCGACTGCGACAAACACGATAATAGCAATCATAATTCCCAGGGCGCCCGCCCCGATTCTTAATGCCCCAGCTAAAGTAATGTGTTGTTCCATTCTCATAATTATTTCCTTTCCATTTTTCTTTTCATTCGTTTTATTCTTATTTCAGCGTTTTTGTTTTGTGGATTCAACTCGAGAGATTTTTTATATTGCTTAATGGCAATTTCATATTCATCATTTTTCATATAAGCTTCACCGAGACTATCCCATACATTAAACGATTCCGGGTATGTTTCAACATTGAGTTTAAATATCTTGATAGCTTCTTCCATTTTATTGATGCCCATTAATTGATAACCCAAAAAATTCATTGGATATTCTTTAACAACATCACCAGCTTTTTTCATCTTTTTATATTTTTCAACAGCTGTTTCGATACCACTCTTAACAATGATTGAATAAAGTTGTGCAGCCTTCGAAGATAATTGTAAAGTTACTGTAGTTGGCTGATTATCATCATATCCAAAAACAGCGTACTGTTCCAAATCTTCAACCACAAAAACGGTTTCAGAAATTGGCAGCAACCGGTAATTCCCCAAATTGGGTGATTTGATTAAAAGTACATTATCAACTTTCTCAACCACAATTTTTCCCTGATCGAATGGATATTCTTTTACGTATTTATCCAGTGTCTCGGATGTTAGTGTAATTAATTCAGCGCGCTTATAAGACGGTGTATTCTGCAAAGGAATCAGCTTGGGATTTGTTTTCGGTTCGGTAACTTTTGCATTCAAAATCATTCTGGCTAAACGAGCATTTGGCGGACAGCGCTTGCCTTCATAAGTATTAACACGTTGAACTAAAACCATGTTTGCACCCGGGATAACTGCAATTATTTGTGTCCCAACACCTAATGCTGAATACATACCAACGTCCTTAAATTCCCCGGCGATCCACCAAAGGTAACCATATCCGCCCCGGTTTCCAGCATCTGAATACGATGTAGCGCTTTCTTTAATCCATTCTTCTGAAATGATCTGCTTTTCGTTCCACTTACCATTATTCAAATATAAGAGTCCCAATCGTGCCATATCTCTTGCTGATAGCTTAAAGGGATAAGCTGGATGAATTGAATTTTCCGGTTCGAGATGATGATAACCGTCCATCAAACGAAAATCTTCCATTTGAAGTGGTACAGCTAAACGGTTTTTGAAGGCATCGAAAATATCTGTTTTCGTTTCCTGTTCAAAAATTTTCCCCAATACATTAAAATCCCAGTTATTGTAATACCAAAATGTATCACGCGGGTGGCTGCCCCGTTTAGGACGACTCGCTTTCATTCCCGCTGTTTCGTAAGCTGCTGGATGGTAAACCCCGGAACGGGCTTTTATCAAGTCTCTGACTCGCGCCATCTTTTCATCTTCTGTTAACTGATCTTTATCATCGATATTCAAGTCTGCCATGGTTTTGTCCATATCAATTAATTCATCAGCCACATAAATGCCATAAAGAGCACTCAATAGACTTTTTCTAATAGAATGGCACATAAATCTTCTTTCCACATCTCCCCAGGAAAATAGAATTTTTCCATCATAAACTACCATAAAAGCAACCGCATCAAGACTGTCGTACAAGACTTTCGCCTTATTTAGTTGTTCTGATGAAAATCCGGCTTCTTCAGGAGTAGCGTATTGTTGCCAGGATTCTTGGGGATTTTGAGCAAAGGCAATAGAGGATAAGAGGATAACAAGTAGAATAAAGTTTATCAACCGATTTAATCTCATCACGATCTTCCTCATTCTTTTGGCTATGATTTTACTTTTGATTAGGAATTTACTTTGGAAATAATAGAATAGATACAACTAATCTTTTTATTACTTCTACACTTACGCCAAATTTTTGATTATGTTTCAGTTGACTTCTTCAATATTTTTCCTGAATTGTTTTGGGATTTCAAAAAATGGTGTCTCCCCTATCAATGAACATTTTGTATGAAATAATATTTAAGAATTCATTTTACAAATTTTTTATGAAAAAGTCAAAGGAATGATTTATACAAACGCAGAAACAGAACTTTACTACTCCAGAGGATGTTTGATGTGACGAGATGCAGTGGATTTATGGATTAATATTTAATTGAAAAATTTTATATCTAACAGGTCATAACTGATTGAATACAAAATGAATAATATGAGAGATTATTATTTTCTCCATTTATCGTAGTTTTCTTATTTCATAAGGTTTTGTTTGCAACAAATATGCGACAATCAATTGACCATGATACTAATATTTGGATCTAACTCAAAATATTTTCCCATATTTTAATGACTTGAATCTATTTCTTAAGCTTCACATCGTTTAACCAATATAAAAAATCTTGTGTAATTTAGTTCTATTACAAATAATATAGCGCGTAGCTCTCTTTTGCTTTGCTCTCTGCGCCATGCGCTGTGCGATTATTCACATCTCAAACTATCCACAGGATTCAATAGAGCTGCTTTAACAGATTGAAAACAAACAGTCAGCAATGCAACTGCCAATCCAACCATTCCCGCAAACAAAAATACCCACCACTCAATGTTTATCCGATAAGCAAAATTCTGCAGCCATTGGGACATAAAATAAAAGGCAATGGGAGACGCAACTACAATTGCAATCATTATTAAAACGAATACTTCTTTTGATAATAAATAGACAATTTGCGGAACAGAAGCGCCTAAAACTTTCCTGATCCCAATTTCTTTTAAACGCTGTTCAGTGCTAAATGAGATAAGACCAAACAGTCCCAAACAAGCAATCAGGATTGCCAAAACAAAGAACACACCAAATATTTTTCCGGTCTGTTCATCTGCCCTGTACAATTTGCCATAATCTTCATCCAAAAAACTGAATTCAAACGGCTGCTGCTGGGAAAATTTATTCCATGTTTTTTCTATAAATTGAATGGTTTCATTAACGTTAAATGTAGAAATTTTTGCCAACGTATAATTCCCCCAATTCCCAGTAATGGGATAAATCACCATTGGTTTGATGGGACTGTGCAAAGATTCAAAATGTATGTCTTTTACCACGCCAACCACAGTAAAATATCCCCAGTCAGCCCGGTACAGCAAGCGTGTTCCAATTGGATTTAACACCCCCATTTCCTTCACCGCAGTTTCATTGATGACAAGCGCTGCGCTGTCAGTGGCAAAATCGCGGGAGAAATATCGTCCCTGCACAATTTCCATGTCAAGAAGATCGACCAGATTATAATCGCCCCAGATTGTGTATAGCGGGTAACTTTCTGTATTTGGTCTCCCTTCAATGGTATGCCCCCAACCGTTAAAATGCCTGCCCGGTGTAGTGTTAGACCTTGCTGCATTACTAATATTTGGATGTTTCAACAATTCCTGCTTAAATATTTGTATCTGTCTCCCAATGCTGTAAGTTCTGTGAATGACCAAAATTTGCTCCTGATCAAATCCCAGGTTTCTTTCCCGGACATATTGCAATTGTTTGTAAACGACAATCGTACTAACAAGTATGGCAATTGAGATTGAAAATTGTAATACCACAAGAAAACGGCGTAAAGATTTTTTGCCAGTTTTTCTATCGAGCGAGCCTCGTACGGTCTCTATCGGTTGAAATGATGAAAGGAAAAATGCCGGATAGCTGCCAGCCAGAATACCGATCAATGCGGTAAAGCTAAACAGTACAGGGAATAAAAACAGGTTTGAAATAAAATTAAATTTCAAATCCCGTTGTGTGATAACAAGCGTATTTGGTCGCGTGAGCGCTGTTTTTGCATCCCCTTGAATTAATAGAATTGTAAACACATCAAATACTGTAGAATCAGCGCCAATGATTCTTTTCTCGAGGAATTGTTTGTCTTCATACAATACTAATGTGTTTCTCTCCCACAAACAAAGCCGTGTAATTTCATCAATCTCTGAAAAATTATTTTTCATCGCCTGCGCCATCGGTGGAGCAGTCCATGAAGAGCGCTGTTTTTTCGGTCTTCGATCAACACCCACGCGGTAAATTCGATCCGCATTTTTATGATGCTGGTCAAAACTCAATTCATCAAAAATAAAAAGTCCAATTAAAAAACAACATGCTATTCCAATGGCGAGTCCGGAGATGTTGATGAAAGAATAAACTTTGTGTCTTTTTATGTTTCTCAATACAATTTTAAAATAACTTGTAAACATAACGCCTCCTATTTGTGATTTACGATTTCGGATTTAATTAATCCGAAATCCGCAATCGTAAATCCAAAATCGAATTTATTCATAACGAAGTGATTTAACCGGATTAGCCGTTGCCGCTTTGATAGTTTGTGAGCTTATGGTTATTAATGCAATAAGCATTGTAATTCCACTAGCAATAATAAAAATCCAAAAGCTGATTTCAATCTGGTGGGCAAAATCTTGCAGCCATTTTTTCATCACATACCATGCTATTGGGCATGCAAAAAAACATGCAATGAATACCCATTTCAGATGTTCTTTGGAAAGAAGCATCAGAACACCAAAAATTGAGGATCCAAGCACCTTTCTTATGCCGATTTCCTTTGTTCTTTGTTTACACATAAAAGAAGAAACTCCAAATAAGCCAAGGCTGGAAATAATGATCGCCAAAATTGTAGAATAAAAAATTAACTTTTGCCTGGCTTGAACCGTTCGTTCACTGGTGTATGTATAATCACTAACATATCTGTATGACAGACGATCTGTACTGAATTTATTACACACTGATTTTATGCTTTCTACTGTTGAAGCAATGACATGAATATCTGCTAATGCCGGATTTATCCTGGCAAATAAATAATCATTTCCTTCCGGTCGTAAAATCAGTGCTAACGGCTCCGGCGGTGTATTCAGTGGACTATTATGCTGAAAATTTTTAACAACACCAATCAAATTATAGTAACCATCAGAAAAATAAAATGGCTTACTTACCGGTGATTGTAAGCCCACTTTTTTAATTGCGGTTTCATTGACAATAATCGCATCTTCCAGGTCTGTTGTAAAAGTTTTATCATAAAATCTGCCTTCTGCCATTTTAATATCAAATGTTTTCAGGTAATCGTAATCGACATGAGTGTAGCACATTCTACGATGATGATCATCATTCACTCCCCATTGGAAAAACGAACCTGATCGAATAGCGTTTGGTAGTTTTGATGCAGAGCAAACAGCATAGATATTTGGATTTTTGAGCAGTTCATTTTTCACAATATCATATTTATTCTTAATATCGCCATCCAACTGCACATAAATAATATTATTGGTGTTCATTCCAAGATCAAAATTACGAATATAATTCGTTTGCCTGCTCATAATTACCGTGCAAATAATAAAAAATATTGAGAGAGTAAACTGCAGAACCACTAATGATTTTCTTAACGATGCTTTGCTTGGGCCTGATTTTAACTTATTCTTTAAAGCATTTATTGGATTAAATGATGATAGGAATATCGCCGGGTACAGTCCTGAAAAAGCACCTGTAATCACTACAATTGATATCAAGCTCAATAAAAATTTGTAATCAGAATAATTTATAACAATTTGTTTTAATGTATAATCATTAAAATATGATAGAGATATCTCTGTTAGAATAATAGCTACTATAGAAGCGATAAAAGTCAGGAAAAGGCTTTCACCTAAAAATTGTTTAATAATTTGAGTTCTATTTGCACCTGCAACCTTTCGCATGCCAATTTCTTTGGAGCGGTTGATTGATCTTGCAATTGCTAAATTCATAAAATTGATGGCAGCTAAAACCAAAATTACAAGTGCAATAAAAGAAAAAGCATATAATTTCTGGTTTCCCCCGGTATCAAGCAGGTAAGTATCGGTCAATGGAACCGCTACAATTTCAAATGTGATTTCCTTGCCTTCTGACAATAGCCGTGTATGTATTTTTTGATTCAATTGGTCATAAGATGTGTTTTGTCGTACCAAGCCATAAGTCAAATATGAACAAGGATAAAATGGCGTTCCCTGAATATCATTTCCCAGCTCTTTGAGAAAAGTAAACGGAACGATGAAATCGAATTTCCGGTAAGCATTAAGTGGTAGATTTTGTATTACACCAGTAACTTTGAAATCAAATTTATTATTTATTTTTAGAATTTTACCCAATGCATTTTCATCGCCAAAATACTTATCTGCAAAATCTTTTGTCAAAATAATGGAGTAAGGATCAGTTAGCGCTGAAATGGATTCGCCCTGCAAAAATGGGTAAGTAAAAATATCAAAGATAGATGGATCAGCTGCAGCACCCTGCGACTCTAATAAAATCTTGTTATTATATTTCACAACAAGATCCCCAGGTCTTCCCATTCTTACTACATCTGTAATTTCAGGATATTCTTCTTTTAATATACCAGCAATAGCAGGAGATGTTGTCGATTGAAAATTTATATCATCTCCCCGAATGCCTTTTAAATATGCCTGAAATATTTGATCTGACTTTACGTGATGTTTCTCATAACTCAATTCATCCTGTACCCATAAAAAAATAAGAATTGAGCACGCCATGCCAATTGCCAATCCAACGATATTAATGAATGAGTACACTTTGTTTCTCAAGATATTCCTGAACGCTATTTTTAGGTAATTTTTGAACATAATTCCTCCTGATTTTAGATTTCGGATTTACGATTTCGGAATTTTGATTTATTTAGTAATTCCGCAATCCGAAATCCACAATCCGCAATCGAATTTATTCATATCTCAAACTCTCCACTGGATTCTGAAACGCCACCTTACTGGATTGAATACTCACAACAACAAGCGCGAAAAACATTGCTAACAATCCGGAAATAACAAAAAAATACCAACCCAACTCAATATGATAGGCAAAATTTTGTAACCATTTTTTTATAATAAAATATGAAAAAATCCAGGCGATTAAATTTGATACGGCGATCAAAAACAGAAATTCTTTATTAAGCAGACGCATTATACCAGGCACTGAAGCGCCCAATACTTTCCTGATCCCAATTTCTTTAGTGCGGCGTTCAGCCGTAAAAGATGATAATCCAAAAAGACCAAGACAGGATATAAACATTGCTAAAAACGAAAAATAGCTGAATATTTTTTTTGTCCGTTGTTCGGCTCGATACAGGCTTTCAAATTCTTCATCAAGAAAAGAATATTCAAAAGGATAATTAGGTACAAATTTTTTCCATGTATTTTCAACAAAAGTTAATGTTTCAGAAATATCAGGAGTACCCGGTTTAATCCGCAGACAAAAATAATTGTATCTATCAGGTTGTATCATCATCACAAAAGGTTCTATTTTGTTATGAAGTGATTGGAAATGAAAATTCTTCACCACGCCAACTATTGTTCCATGGCGCCATCCCTGACGACCTTCAAAAGAAAATCGTTTTTCGATTGGATTTTTCATCCCCATCGCTTCAATTGCTGCCTGGTTGACTATGAAGCCACCTGTCTCATCTGACAAATACTTTTTTGAGAAACCTCGTCCATCAGTCATTTCCATTTTCAGTGTTTGTAAATAATCAAAATCAACCGCGCCAAGTACAAAAGAATATCGTTTATCCGGATTTTTCCCATCCCAATCAAATCCATCATAGCTTGATAGCATGTCAACCAACATCCCTGATGTTGCAGCTACATTAACAATATTTCGATTCTGCAGAAGCTCATTTTTGAATGGCTCATTCTGCTGCTTCAAATCTCCTTTCATTGGTAAATACACTACTTGTTCACTGTTGTAGCCAGGATCTTTGTTTAGAAGAAAATTCAATTGTCGCGAAATGACAAGGGTTACGATAAGCAGAAAAATTGAAATCGAAAATTGAAGAATAACCAAACTTTTTCTTAAGATAGCGTCCTTATTTTTCTTTTTAATTAGAGATGAATTAGCTTTTAAAATAGCGACAGGTTTGAATGCTGCAAGAAAAAAAGTAGGATAACTGCAGGATATTATGCCTGTTAATAGGAGTAATCCAATTAATCCCAATCCAATATCAATATTTTTGATTAGATTAAGATTTAACATTTTACCGGAAATATCATTAAAAATTGGCAACACCAGGTAAACGATGTTAATAGCGATAATAAACGCAAATAAAGAAAGCAAAATTGATTCACCCATGAATTGTTTAATAAAATCAAATTTCGAAGCTCCGGTAACTTTTCTCATACCAATTTCTTTCGTCCTTGTGGATGATCTGGCAGTGGTTAAATTCATAAAATTGATACATGCAATGAGCAGAACAAATAAAGCAATAATGGAAAAAATGTAAACATATTCGATATTTCCGCCACCATTTAAGTTATGTAAGTGAATTTGTGTTAGCGGCTGAAGATGTAATTTTATATCATTTTCAGGGTTATGTTGATCTAATAATTCTGTGATGGATGCTTCAACTTTTTCGCTTTGCACGTCTTCATTAAGAAGTACATAAGTGCGAAGCTGGAAACGTTCCCAGCTAATTTGACCTCTATCTTTCTTGAGAAAAATTTCAAAAGGAAGAAGAAAATTAAAACGAAAATGAGAATTCCCCGGATTGCTTTTCAAAACACCTGTAATTTTATAATCATTTACATTATCAATTTTAATTGTTTTCCCAAGTGGATTATTATCACCAAAATATTTATCCGCCATTGTTTCTGTGATCACGATAGAATATGGATCAGTTAAAGCTGTTATTGCATCCCCATTTAAAAGCGGAAACGAGAACATTGTTAAAAAGGACGGGTCAACAAACGCCCCTCTTTCGTTGAATCGAACATTATTGTTTTCTATTAAAGCGCTGAATGATCGGTACCTTGATACATCAGCAATTTCCGGGAAATCACTTTTTAATGCAGGCGCCAGTGGAATTGGAGTAACCGCCCAACTTTCATTTGAATAAAACTCGGCATAAACCCGGTACAGATTCTTTGAATTTTTAAAAAATCTATCATAGCTCATTTCATCCTGAACCCACAACAGGATGATAATACAAGTAGCCATTCCAATAGCGAGCCCTAAAATATTGATTATCGAATAGCCTTTGTATTTATAAAGGGTTCGTAATGCGATTTTTAAATAATTTTTTAGCATGATTCCTCCAATTTCGGATTTACGATTTCGGAATGTTGATTTACATATTTTTAATTCCGAAATCCAAAATCGTAAATCCAAAATCGAATTTATTCATATCTCAAACTATCAATTGGATTAGCAATTGCCGACATTACAGCTTGATAACTCACTGTAAACAACGCAATAACCAGCGCTATCGCTCCAGCAAAAAGAAACGTCCACCAGCCAATATCAATTCGATAAGCAAAATATTGCAACCACTTATGCATTACAAACCAGGCAACAGGCCAGGCAAAAATATTAGCAAAAATAACTCTTTTAATAAATTCCTTATTCAACATAAAAATAATTCCAGTGACAGAGGCGCCCAATACTTTGCGGATGCCAATCTCTTTAATGCGCTTATTAGTCATGAATGAAGCTAATCCGAACAAACCGAGGCAGGAAATAAATAGAGCAAGCGCGGTAAATATTGATAGCAACCTGCCTGTTTTTTCCTCTGCTTGATACAGTTTGTCGTAGGCGTCATCTATATATCGATAATTAAATTCAACATCAGGCAAAACATTCTTCCATTTTTCTTTAACATAAGCAATTGTTTCGGTTGTGTTTTGTGGACTTATTTTTAATGCCATCAATATAAACATATCTCGATTGATATAAATTAACATCGGATTTATTTTTTTATGGAAAGATTCCACATGAAAGTCTTGTGCTACGCCGATTATTGTTACATCTTTATTACCGGGTAACTTCAGCTTTGTACCGATTGGATTTTCCAAATCCAGAACATTTACCGCTGTTTGGTTTAAGATCACATTTTCTTCTTCAAGCGAAAATTTATCTGAAAAATCCCTGCCTTTAATTATCTTTAATCCTATTGATGAAGCATATCCAAAATCTGCCGGCAGGGCTTGCAAATTTATAGAATTTTCCTGGGAATCCTCTTTTTTTCTCACACTCATGTTCATCCTGCTGTTAATGCCGGGAACCGTATAAGCGCACGTCACAGCATCAATATTTGGATTTTTCTTTAATTCATCTCTCAATACGGGATATTTTTGTTTTGCCAGCTTATCTGAAAAAGGAAAATTAAGCAGTAAAACGTCTTCTTTGTCAAACCCAAGATCAGAATTTTTCATGTAATTCAACTGCTGGTAAATAATTGTCGTCCCAAAGATTAAAATAATTGAAATAGCAAATTGTATCACCACCAAAATATTACGAAAGGAGAATTTGACGTTTCCATTAACTTTTCCTCTTTTCATAATTTCGACAGGTCTGAACCGGGATAAAAATAATGCAGGGTATCCGCCTGCAAATAATCCAACGATTAAAATCATCCCTGAAACAATGGCGTAGAAATAGTTAAAGTTAATTACTTCCAACATTGCTCTTGAATCA
The DNA here is from genome assembly GCA_016783825.1 of Candidatus Zhuqueibacterota bacterium. Lineage (GTDB taxonomy): Bacteria > Zhuqueibacterota > Zhuqueibacteria > Thermofontimicrobiales > Thermofontimicrobiaceae > Nigeripontimicrobium. The sequence continues at coordinate 26,924 of JADHVV010000007.1, forward strand.
AGATACGAATATAAAACCGAATGAATAAGCTCAAACAATATCACGCCAATTATAATTGAAATTATGGCTACCAAAAATGATTCAGTCAGGAATTGTTTTATTAATTGGCCTCTTCCTGCGCCGACTACTTTACGCACACCAATCTCTTTCATGCGGTCTAAATAGCGGGAAGTTGACAGGTTCATAAAATTAAAACAGGCAATAATGAGTATAAACAGAGCCGCAGTCAGGAAAATGTAAACGTACATTTTATTACCCTTTGCTCCAATATCGCCGCGCGATTCTCTGTCCCAATGAATATCAGACAAATGCTGCACGACAAAATCCATTCTGGAAGTATGCCATTCACCGGTGTTTTTTAATAACAGCTCGTCCATTTTTTTTATGAGTGAATTTGTTGTAGCATTCTTTTTTAATAACACATAAGTCAGGTCAGTGCCCCAGTGATTCCATGGTTTATCAGGTATTTTACCCAATGCTTCAAGCGTTGAGTAGGAAACTAAAAACTCACACTTCAGATGAGTATTAACTGGAACATCTTCCATAATACCGGTAATTTTCAAAGGTGTATCACCATAATTTAAAAATTTACCAATAGGATTTTTTTCTCCAAAATATTTTTTAGCCTGTGTTTCAGAAAGCACAACCGAGAAGGGTTCAATTAGAGCATTAGCCCTATCCCCTATTAACAGATTAAATGAGAAAATATCAAATATTTCCGCATCTGCAAAAAACAAATTCTCCTCTCTTATTTCCTCATTTGCCTGATTTTTTATAACAGCATCATAATCAGGCTGTATCCGAATCGCTTTTTCAACTTCAGGGATTTGTGAATTTAGCGCGGGAGCTAAAGCCGGCATTGAACCAGCGAATTTCATTTTACTTTTTTCACTACCCCATTCAACAGCGATGCGATAAATTCTGTCTTTCTTTTGGTGAAAATTCTCATAGCTGATTTCGTTTACAACATACATCAACATCAGTAAACAGATCGCCATTCCGATTGCCAAACCCAATACATTAATTGTCGAAAAGATTTTGAATTTGAAAATATTTCTGAATGCGATTTTTAGGTAGTTTTTGAACATTGTAACCTCCTATTTGAACTGCTTAATAAAATCCAAAATATAATAACTTGACTATGAATCGACATTTTTTCTTTTTTGCTTGTTTTATACTCTGATCTTTTTTATATTATAATCATAGTCATATTTTTATGGTCATAAATTAAAAATGAGGACAAAAATGAAAACTTTAGCTGCTGCAAAATTTAAAGCAAAATGTTTAGCACTTATTGATAACATCGCCCAAGACCATGAATCTATAATAATAACAAAACATGGAAAGCCTTTGGTGAAAGTTATGCCATTTGACGAAAATAAAGACATAAACCAAAAGCCGTTAAAAGGAGCTGCTACTTACATTGGCGACATTGTATCCCCCATCGACGTAGAATGGGAGGCAGCAAAATGATTGCACTTGATACACATGCCTGGTTTTTTTGGGTAAACGATAGTCTCGACGAATTGTCATCAAAAGCACTTGAATCAATCCAATCCGAAGATACATTAGGTGTTAGCATAATTTCATGCTGGGAAATAGCCATGTTAGTTGCCAAAGATCGATTGAGATTAAACATTGATGTACAATCATGGATAGACCAGGCATTAAAATATCCCGGAGTTAAACTATTAAATCTGAATCCTGAAATCACTGTTCTCTCGACACGTCTTCCTGGTAAATTCCACGGTGACCCAGCAGACAGGTTGATTGTAGCGACATGTATGCAAAATAACATATCCTTAATTTCAAAAGACAAAAAGATTCATTCATGGGGCAATATTAACGTTATCTGGTAAACTTGTTATAAACATCAATTAATTTTTCATATGAAATATTTTTGTTGGTTTTAAGATTAATTTTTTATATTTTAATAATATGCTTTTTTACCCATAAAAGGAAAATGGCATGCAACAACTAGAAAAAAAATACTACACTCCTGAAGAGTATTTAGAGCTTGAAGAAACCGCCGAATATAAAAGTGAATATTATCAGGGTGAAATATTCGCCATGTCAGGAGCGACAGCTAACCATAACTTTATTTCAGGCAACCTGTTAACAGGGCTAAATAATGCACAAAAAACACACAAATGTTTTTCATTTACGAATGATATGCGATTATGGATTAATGCTAAAAATTTATTTACTTATCCTGATTTTATGATTGTCTGTGGTAAACTCGAATACTACACCAACCGCAAAGATACTATTACGAATCCATTGATCATTATTGAAGTCTTATCAGATTCAACAAAAAATTATGACCGTGGTGAAAAATTTGTATTTTATCGTTCGATTCCTACCTTTCAAGAATATATTATAATCGACCAATACAGCGTTTATATCGAACATTTTTTTATCGAAACAAAAAAACAATGGTTATTAATTGAATATAATGATATTAACTCTATTCTTAAATTTTCAAAAATTGATTTCCAAATTCCTTTAAAAGATGTTTATAATCTAATTGAGTTTGATAACGCAAAGCGCAGAGAGCATGGCGCATAGCGAAAATAATCATTAGCATTAAAGATTAAAATTTTATTTAGCAAGATAATTATTAATGATTTTGAACCACTAATTGCACGAATTTCAATAAATTCAATTAGTGTAAATTCGTGAAAATAGTGGTTCGTTTTCTTTTTATATTTTCGGTTTGTAGCACTGTGATTTTTGCTTCATAATGCGCAATTTGCTATTCTTATATTTTCTGTTGACTTTATCAGAAATAATTTATATTTTATTGACAGCTAAATTTTACTTTTATAAATCCGGAGCAATCCTATGCAAATAGAATTCACACTCAACGAAATCATAGAAGATTTACAAGCGATTGAGCCTAAAATTTTAGAATATGAAAAAAAATACAAACTTCTTTCTCCTTATTTTTATAAACTTTATCAAGCCGGTAAACTTGAAGAAAATTGGGATTTCCAAAACTGGGCTGGTTTATATGAAATAAAACTTGATCGGGAATCCGAATACAAAAGCAAATTTAAAGAAGTAATTATTGATCTTCCATTAATTGATACAATTGAACATGACGAACTTGTAAATTTTTAATATCAATTCAAAGTTATGGCAAAGTTAACTTCTATTGAAGATTATGAAATATTTTTATATTCTCTCCCTAACAACTATCGTGAAATAGAATACTCAACGCTTGTTGTGAAAAGATACAACCGCTCTATTGCTGAAGTATCTGGCACAATTTTCTTCAAGAATAATATAAAACTGTCTATCAAAGAACTCATTGATTTTAGAAAAGGTGTAATTAAAACTTATAGTTATGAAGTTCATGTTGGTGGCAATAAACAATTCTGGTACGATTCACAACCACACCCCAATGACGCTTCGCTGCAATCTACCCACCCGCACCATAAACACATCCATCCTGATATAAAACATAATCGTATTCCTTCAAAGAATATGAATTTCACACGAGAAAATCTTTCTTTTCTCATTGAGGAAATTATCATAAACTTTTTTAAACCAACTTAATAAAGCATTACAAATTATTAATTGGTGTAATTCGTGTAATTAGTGGTTCGTTTTCTATTTTTAATTTCAGTTTGTTACAACGAACTCCAATCCCTCTGTGCTCAAACATGAAATTTATCCTTCAAATTTTCAGTAACAATATGTCCATCAAATAACTGACACATTGTTTGAAAGCGAACTGTTTGGACACAAAAAAGGCGCTTTTACCGACGCCAAAGAAGACCGTGTTGGTCGGTTTGAAATTGCTTCAGGCGGTACACTATTTTTAGACGAAATAGGAAATCTTTCTCTCCCGATGCAAGCGAAATTATTAACTACGTTGCAAAACAGGGAAATTGTCAGGGTTGGCTCGAACAAACAAATTCCCATAGACATACGGCTTATCTGCGCAACAAACCAGCCAATTTATGAAATGGTGAACAAAGAACTTTTCCGCCAGGATTTACTCTACCGAATCAACACGGTTGAAATTCATCTTCCCCCATTGCGTGAACGTTTACAAGACATCCATCTTTTAGCCGATCATTTCCTGAAAATTTATTGCAAAAAATACAATGTTCAACAGAAGCGGATTAATTCTTCAACTTTGAAAAAAATGGAAATATATTCATGGCCCGGAAATGTCAGGGAATTGTCGCATGCCATTGAACGGGCAGTAATTATGACGGATTCCGATACCCTGCAACCAACTGATATTATTTTATCAACCAGGGAAACAAGAGAAGAAGGACTCATTTTTGAAAATTATAATCTTGACGAAGCAGAGAAATTAATCATCAGAAAAGTATTAAGCAAATATAATGGAAACATCACCCAGGCAGCAATTGAATTAGGGCTGACGCGCACATCTCTTTACAGGAGATTGGAAAAATATGGTATTTAGAAATTTTAGAATAAATTGTACGCTGCGTATTTTCTTTCTATTTACACTTTTATTAATTTTTTCATTCCTGGTATTTAATACAGAGCTAATTGCCGTGATGGTAATTCTTGGTTTGATAATCATTTTTCAAATCTGTTCGCTCATAGAATATGTTGAAAAATCAAACCGGGATTATGTTAGATTTTTAGAGGCAATCAAATACGAAGATTTTTCTTTATCATTCAGCGGAAAAAAATTGGGAAAATCATTTGATGAGTTAAAAACTGCTTTTAATGATGTTTTACGAAAATTCCAAAAAACGAGAGCGGAAAAAGAAGAACACCACCGCTACATGCAAACAGTGGTTCAGCATATTGGAATCGGATTATTATCCTTTGAAACCGATGGCGAAGTAAAACTCGTGAATACAGCAGCCAAGCGTTTATTAAAAGTCAATGTATTAAAAAATATTAATAGCCTAAAACATGGTAATCCTTTACTTGTAGAGACTCTTTTCCAACTCAAACCCGGTGATAAAAAATTAGTAAAAATAGAAAAAAATGGTGAAACACAACAGGTAATAATTTATGGCACTGAATTTATTTTACGTGAACAAAAATATACACTGGTTTCCTTACAAAACATTCAAACCGAATTAGAAGAAAAAGAGATGGAAGCATGGCAGAACCTAATCCGCGTGCTGACCCACGAAATCATGAACTCCATTACACCAATTGCTTCACTCGCCTCAACTGTAAATAATTTATTAGCAGACTGCCAAAACGACACGCAAAAATGCGCCCAACTTGAATCCGAAACAATTGAAGACATCAGCAGCGCAGCACAGACTATTGAAAAACGCAGCAAAGGGCTGTTAAATTTTGTAGAATCCTACCGCAAGTTAACCCGCATTCCCAGACCTGATTTTCAAATCTTTACTATTTCTTACCTGTTCAGTCGAATCGAACAACTTATGAAAACAAAGATGGAAGAAGACAAAATCAATTTTTTTTCAGACATCGATCCTGAATCGCTCGAATTGACAGCAGATCCGGAAATGGTGGAACAGGTACTCATTAATCTTTTATTGAATGCTATTGACGCTGTAAAAACAAAACAGAAAGGCAAAATCAAATTATTAGCCAGAATGGATTCAATGGGACGAGTTATCATTCAGGTTTCCGACAACGGAGCGGGTATCATTCAAAGCGTATTAGACAAAATCTTCATTCCATTTTTTACAACCAAGCAGGAAGGAACAGGCATTGGTTTGAGCCTGTCAAAGCAAATCATGCGGCTGCACCGGGGCAATATTAGTGTTACTTCGGAGCCTGGAGTTGAGACGGTTTTTACTTTGAGGTTTTGATTATCGGAGGACACAATTTATGCTTTTTTAACCGCCAATTATACCCTGAAGGGTACAGGCACGAATTGCGCTAATTTAATTTCGCGAAATTTGCGTAATTAGCGGTTCAGAATCTTTTTTAAAAAGGAATCAAAAATAATGAATACAGCATTTGAAAGTATCAAAAAAGGTTTAGCAGAAGCAATTAAATATTTTGAAGGGAAACCGATAAAAGCGAAAGTATATAAACCGAAAAAAATTGACGTGAAAGAAATTAGAAAGGCAAGTAACAATGAAAATCGAAAATCTTAAAAATTTCTTGTCCGCTATTAGAGAAGCAATCATCATTGCGCTATTCATTCTTGTTTTGATTTTCCCAGGAACTTTCAACAAGATTTTAAACGAGGCCGGTTTTACAAAAGGCAGTTTGCTAGGTTTTGATTGGGAGAAAACGCAGGAGGAAACGGCAGACGCCGCAAAGGAAGTTGCTGCCGTCAACGAGGAGCTTGTTGAGATCAAAGAGCAACTAACTGCTGTCCAAAGTCAACCGGTCAATCAGCGACCGGAAAGTTATCGCAAGATCAACCAACAAGTGCAAATCCTCATTACCAAATCAGAAAAGGCCGACCGCAAACTGAAGGCTTCACTTTACGATCAGCAGCAAGCGCTGCAAGCTACAGGCAGAACAATCAAAGTGCAAAGCGGCTGGCTTGGTCTGGGACGTGTTAAAGAAACGAAAACAACCTGGATGCACGGCAATCCAACGACAATCCAAATGGTTGACCCTGATATAAAACCAGGCGTAACGTTAATTCTAAAAACAGATACATATCTTCGGAATGAAACTCCCGGTCAGTGGCATTCCCAGGGTAAAATACTGTCTGTTCTCAAAGTTGGTGAAAAGGTGAAAGTTATTCGGCAAGTCGATTATTCACCTGCCAAATCCGGTGGTTTTTATGTTTGGGCTTATGTTGAGCGGTAAACCGAAAAATAGACAGTTTTCGTAAAGACAATAAGACATCTATTGAGTTGACGTTGGATGAAGCATGCCATGTGAGATAAATTATATTTTATTGGTAAACCTAGTGATTCTTTATTTACAATTTTTACATTTGCAGAGGAAAAACAACCTGGTTCGTTGTTAACAGTGTAATTTATCAGTTCTATTTCCTCGGTTTCTCCAGGATTGCCAACAGCATTAAAATCATGCGCTAAATAATATCCTGATTTAAAAATATCCCTTGCAAAACAACAAGTGAATTATTATATTTAATTATGATCAAATCCTTCAAGCATAAAGGACTGCAGAAATTTTTTGAAAAGGGTAGTACCGCAGGTATTCAAGGTTCTCAAAAAAATAAAATTAGAATGCGTTTGGCGGCACTTGATACTGCAGTCGTGCTTGCAGATATTGATTTACCAGGGTTTCGCTTGCATTCATTAAAGGGAAGGTTGCAGGGATTATGGGCAATTGATGTGAGTAAAAATTGGCGCATTACTTTTAAATTTCAAGATGGCGATGTATATATTGTTAACTATGAGGATTATCACTGATGACTATGTATAACCCACCACATCCGGGAGAGTTTATACGGGAAGTTTACCTTGAACCTCACGGAATAAGCTATCGTACCGTAGCAACTAAACTCAAGGTTGCACCGTCCTCGTTCAATCGGCTAATTAAGTGCCAAAGTAATATTAATTCTGAAATGGCGTTGCGTCTTTCAAAGACACTTGGGCGTTCTGCTGAGAGTTGGCTAATAATGCAGAATAATTACAATCTTTGGCAGGCAAGGCAAACAATCAACCTTGATGAAGTAGAAGAGCTGGCAGTTGCCTGAACAACTACTTCAGCACAGATGATCTAATGGAATAGTTTTCCAGCTTTACTAAACCTTACTTCGTCAACAACATTTTACAAGTACGAGAAAATCCATCTGACTCCATTTGATAGAAATACAATCCTGAAGGCATCTTAATCCCTGCTTCATTCTGTCCATTCCAAAAAACAGAATAGAAACCGGCTTCCTTTTCTTCATTAATTAACGTTTTAATTTTTTCACCCAATAAATTATAAACTGTTATCGTTACCTGGCTGGTTTTGGGAATCTCATATCGAATCGTTGTGCTGGGATTAAACGGATTGGGATAATTTTGAGATAAATTATATTTTAATGGAATACTTGACAATTCATTATTTTCAATAGTAACATTTGCTGAAGCAAAATAACCTGGCTCATTGTTGACAGAGTAATTCATCAGTTCTATTTTTCCACTTTCTCCGGGATTTCCGACAACATTAAAATTTAGCGCTAAATAATTTCCAGAAATCTCTTTTGGATTAAAACTAAATCCACCAATTTTGATAACGCCATCTTCAGTACAATTGGTGTATATTTCAAAATCTTTTACATCGTCAGTCTTGATCATTCCTCTAAATTTCATTATGCCGGGATCAAATTTCAGACTAACATCAAAGCTGATTATTTCACGTTGCTCCTCAACGGTTAAAGGTATTGAGTAATTGGAACCGGGAAAAACCGTTTCATCAGTTATTCCGGTATATATTTTCTTTAAATTATTTTGTTTGGAGGAAAGCATGTTTGCACCCCAATTTGAATCCACATCTCCTAAAACCAAAGCGCTAAAATCCTGGTCTGAATATTCTGACGATAATGACTGATACGTTCGCTGTGCAGGATTAAACACCCAATCACCTACACACGAATTAGGATCATCAGACAAACCGATTGCATATTGTGCAATTAAAGCAGCATCAAAAATTTGTACTGCCCCATTTTTATCAACATCAGATGCTAATTTTTGTTCATTCGTGGCGTTGGTAAATAATCCGGTTGCAATTTGCGCAGCCAAAGCCGCATCATAACTTGAAACACAATTTTCTGAAACGGTTGGATTTCCCAACGGAGTAATTAAATAATCTTCTCCGGGCGGCAAAAATTGAAATTGGTAATAACCTACGTCATTTGTGGTTTGTATATTTGTTGAAATCCCTGTCAAGCTTAACTCTGCATTGTTAATCGGGATGGTTGAATTATTGTAATAGATATTGCCGGAGATGTTAAAAGAAGTTTTGTTTGGAGTTAAACCGGTATGGCACATTGAAGGATCACCGTAAAGATTAAAATCGAACAGATTCTGCCAGCAAACCCATCCCCAGGAACTGTACAAAAAATGATTCGAATAATGGACCTTTGAATTATAAAGCGCTTCGCCCACCCTGTTTTTATTATTAATTAAATTTTCAAAAAAATAATAATCAATTGAGGCATTACCGCCATGATCTTTATGACTCCACCCGATACTGTACCAGGAAAGCCTGCTTGAAGCTACAATTCCGGCGCTTCCTTGTTTGAGCATTGCTTTTCCCAGATTATCCGCTTCAGGATCTCCGTTAAAGCAAGAACAGGCAAATATAATGGAGGCATATTCATCATTCAACAAATTGCAATCATCGGATGAGATCATCGTTTCCCAACTTATTTCGTTTGGGTCACTGGTTTCAGGAATGTCATCACCATCATCGGAATTCCATAATTTTCGATACGCCTCTGAACTGCTGCCGTGGGCCCACCAGCTTACCAAACCAAATTGTCCGGTTGACCAGATATTTTTTATATTATCGTGAGTCAACGAAGCGGAACATTCGTTTTCATTTGGATTAATGCCCATTTTTTCATAAAGTGTTGTTGAGTTTCCACCGTTATTACTCACCAAGCCTTTGTCGATTTCCATTAAAGCAGCGCCATCAGTCCGTGAAAATTGACTATCCCCTTCTTTTTTATAATTGCTCATGGCGCCAAGCAAAAGTGCATCATTTTTCCATGCTCCCTGGTCTCCCTCAAAATTTACTAACTTCTGACAAATTTGGGCAACAGTTGAAAAATCGCTCCACGGTATTCTTCCGACCAACACTTCCGGCACCCAGTCCACATCATCCTGCCCATATTCACCATAATAACTGTCGCCATCAGAATTCCAGTTCCCAGTTAAATCGGCATAATAATAATCCGTTGGCGTGGCATTTTGTGCAGAATTTGCCCTGGGAAAACAAACACGCATTGGTATGTTTTTTATATCTCCAACTAACAACACATATTCAATTCCCCATTCATTATATTTGTCTATTAAGAAATTTCTTATTTTTGCCGGCAGGTCTGAACCATCATATAAACTACTTATCCAAGCTGTTGTTACAACCTTCACTGAAAACCCGACACTCATTTTCCAGTTTACAAAGGACGAAATAGCCGTTTGCAACTTTTCAGTAGTTATGATAATATAATCATAAGTAGTGGAAAAACTGTTTAATTGAGATTTTGGTTGATACCAATCTTTGGCTTCATTGAAGTTAAACAAGATATTAGCAGCTTTTTTATCAGAGTTTAGTAGCTTACTATCTGAAGTGAACTTGTTTAATTTACTATTTGAATTTTGGGATACTGAATAGTTAATTGTTACCATCGCACTGGGAGAATAAACTAACTTTTTAGATTTTGGAAAGTAGGTAAACGGGGCAAACGTAACTTTTATAAAATTATATTTTCCGAATGCGCCTTCACCGGAATACCATGCTCTCTTTTCAGGATATAAATGGTTTGATTCATAAAAAGAGGTTTTATTAGATTGATATATTTCTTCTGCTTCGTTAACTAAATCCTTCCTGTGATCCATTGGAAATAAAACAGGCGCAGCAGCGATTCTAAATTTCCCCTGTATTTCATTACATCCCACATCCTTCACGTCGATAGAATTCACTTCTGCGCCTGGAGGTACTGCGATTAAAAATGTCTTTCCCGGAAGCATGGGCTTGCCCGGTGTTAATAGGTTTCCAAAATTTTCCATCCGAATTTCATGAAAAACTTCGGATGTTTTTATGATTTCATAATTTTCAGATTTAAGTTCTATTTTAAGTTCTTCTGCATTTGTTGAAGCAACGAATAAAAAACAGATCACACCAACGGCACACACGTCCCACACCCTGCTGATCATTTTTTCCCTTTCCGGCTATTTTTTGATAATTCCTTATTTTATTTCAAGTTGAAAGCATGACCTTACATAATGTAACTGATATTTTATGATTTATTTCTTTTTGTTTTTAATCTCTTCAATGGTTATTCCGGTTCAGCATTTACATTGATCTCAAATTTAAATTATTCGATTGTAAGTCAAATAAAAATAAAAGCGCTTTCAACCTGTATAATTGTCTGTTAAGCTGAAATTAAAATCTCAAACAATCTTTTTTTTTGACTTTGAATAGTAATTATTTTTGTGATTCAATATCGTTCAAATTATTATTATCATACTCAAAAATTATACCAATAAAATTCAAAACTTAAATAGTGCCTGTCCGACAGTGTCATTCCCGTACCACAGGCACTTTACCACGGGCACTTCCTTTGGTCGCCTTCGGTCGCATGTTTTTAGCGGGAATCTATCCTGATAAACAGTGAGATTCCGGGTTGAAAGCCCAGTCTGTCTTCCTTTATATTTAAAGGTAACTGGACAGGATTGCCGGAATGACAGAAAATAGGGCTTTTTCGGACAGACACTAATTAATTCATTTTTCACTTGACAGTTCTCAATTTATTATCTATATTTTTATTAATGTTTCGTCTCGAATATTGTCATCTTTTTATAAAATTAATAACCGCAATTTTTCTATTTGATTCAAGCACTAATAAAAAGGAGAATGTCATGTTGTTAAAACATTTTTCTATGATTTTAATTTTAATGGCATTTTTTAGCCCATTAGTCCACGCTCAATTATTTACACCAATTCCTGAAAATACCCAAATTGTATTTAGTTCCCGGCGGGATAGTACTTTTTGTAATGTTCCCGGTGTACAAATCTATAGCAATGAACTCTATGCGATGGATTCTACAGGTGGCAATTTAACACGAATTACACATGATCATTATTTTCATAACCATTTCGCTGTGTCGCCTGATAGGAAGAAAATAGTTGCTGTTAGAATTCTGAAAGATACGGATGGTGATAATTCTCTCCGCTTTCTAGATTGGAAATCCGTGTGGATACTCGATCTGAAAAATCAAATCCAGTGGCGGGTGGATAGGGGATTTGATGCAGGTTGGGGAGGAGTGGATTGGGATCCGGATAATAACCACATATATACATCACTCGTTGACCATACAAATAATAATGAAGTAAACATCTTCAAGATAAACATTTATGATAGTACGAAAACGAATATTACAGGTTCTATCGATAATGCGTTGGGTATAACTCACGGAAAATTCGTTTCCGATGTGAGTGTATCACATGATGGTGAGTGGATCGTTTTTGCTTTAAAGAAAAGAGAATCAGTCCCTCCGTATGAGCTGGTAAAAAAATCCATGATAGTAAAATGTAGAAGCAATGGAGAGAATGCTCAATATATTACTTATGGAGGGAATTTGCCGCCACAACAATTTGGTGCATTTTCTATTGGAGATTATGATCCTGAATTCAACCCGGACAATCAATGGGTCGTTTTTGAAAGGGTAACGCTTGTTAATTTAAATTGGGGAACATCTCCGGAATCCGGGCGTGGATTGGGTTCGGGAGTCATAATGAAGATGAAAGTGGACAGGTCGGATTCGCTTATATTTACGCCTTCAGATTCTACAGGAACTTACGGATTGCCGGATTGGTCGCCAGACGGTGGCAAGATTATTGTGAGCGAGTGGAATGAAAACCAGTTTTTCATCGGAACCGGAATCATGAACGCAAACGGGGATGGCACGGATTATGCCAGGATTTTACCGGGCCCGTGGGAAGTCTATGGGAGGTGGATGTTTCCGCCCGGACAAACAGTCATTGGTGATTTTAAAGATGGTAAAACTCCGGGGGAGTTCGAACTTTTCCAAAACTACCCTAATCCTTTTAATCCATCAACAATAATTTTATACTCAGTGCCAAATACCGATTTTGTTACTTTGAAAATTTATGATATGCTTGGAAGAAAAATTCAAACGTTAGTGAGTGATCTTCACCAAGCTGGCATTTATTCTGTAAAATTTGAAACAAGGAATCTTCCGGGTGGCATCTATTTTTACAGGTTACAAATAGGGATTAATTTTATGGAAACGAAGAAAATGCTTGTAATTCATTAATTTAATTTTATTTGTAACTATTCAGCCTAAAATTAAACCTATAAAATATAAAGAAAAATGGCAAAATGATTAAGTGGCAAAATAATTATTTTGCCACTTAATCATTTTGCCATCACAAATATTATCGTTAACATTATTAAAAACAATACTAATTTAATCACCTATGCTGAACAGTTGCTTTTATTTTATTCATAAGTATTTCTGCACAGGTGACTATTTCGCTTCTTTTGTTACAACAGTTAAATGGTCATCCCGGAATTCTTTGATTTTTGCATGTTGAATATAAATGCTTTCCCTGCCGAATCCTCTTAATTCGATAAAAATTTCAGCAATAATTTCTCCATTTTCAAAAACAAGGATGACAGAACTGCTTGAGACAACAACCGCAACTGCATTGGTGTTTAAACTAATCGCAGCAGCCGCTACATGACGGGCGCCCAATCCCAGCGGCAATTTCACTTTTTCCGATGGCGCTTCTAAATACCGTGCAGCCGACAAAATTACCCCCTGTTCTGAAACAATAAATGCGCCATCTAATTGAGCCAGTTCCTTCACTGTCTCCCGCATACCAGCATTATCAATTTTTTTCAAATTATCGGGATGTCCCAATAGCGGATCTAAAATCAAACATCGTGAATATTTTAAAACTTGTTCTTCATCTCCCACTGTAAACAATGTCCCTATTTTTCTGCCTTCCCGTCCTTCCCGGGCTAATTCAACGCACAAATCCAGCACATATTTTAACACTTTTGGAGAAACGTTTCGCGCTGAAGTACAAATTTTATTAAATATGTTTCCTGATAAAAGTCTCATTGTTTAGTTTCCTTTCCTGGATAGGATACTTCAAAAATAATTTCATGCAAAATCGCGAAGACGCAAAGGTAGTGAAACGTCAAATGTGAAACGTGAAACGGTATTGGATTATCAGTGCTGCACATGGACGTTTCAAAAGCAGATAGTGGATAATCCGATAACCCATAATCCAAAACCCCATCACTCCAAAACTCCATCACTCCGCTAACATGGTAATCTAAACATCAACGACAATATGGCAAAAATTGGTGCATAAGGTCTAAATGAGATGCCCTGCAAACTCACCCGCATTTCTGACAAAAATGGTCGTATTAAATCCACTCGCTAATTCGATTAACCGTTTTGCGTATTTTGATTCTGTTCCCGGTTTTGGTTCCATCAAACCCAGAAAAACGATGTCAGCAGTGCGACTGTAATTATGCATTATTTTGACTGGTGTTGTGTTTGGAGGTTTAACGATGACTTCAGTTTCCGCTTGTATGCGCGTTTCCGGTACAAGCTTACTCAAATTTACTTCCATTTTTTCGCGTTCATTTTCGGTCTCAACAATAGAACGAACAACTATTTTCGCATCTCTCCATTCAAGATTGAGATTGAGTAAATGTGCCAGCAATAACATTAGATCGCCATTTTGCTGTAAACCACGCCACCAAATATCAATCCTTTTCTCCTGTCCCGGTTCATGCGCCCAATTGAGGCGAGCAATTATCGTACTTTTTTCAGCTTTGGACATAGCACGCATTATCTTTAACATGGAAATAAGGCGATCTTTCTTTTTAGGCCAACCGAACATTATTGTGTTTGCTTCTAATCCGACATTACCACTGGCTTGCGCGATGTCAATTATTCCGTTTTCATATTCAGAAACTACACTCACCTGACAAAATGAAACCAGACCTTTTTCATTCATAGTTTGGATCATATTTTGTCGTTTCTTTTTTATGTTTGTATTCGTTTGCTTAAGATCATCAGTGATAAGTTGGCATGAGGTAAGCAATCCGCGATTCTGATTAAACCAGGCAGCCAGTCGAACAAGTCCAATCCGCTTAACTACATCACCAGAAAAGAGCAGAATATTTGGTCTCCAGTTGCGTGGGTCTATTGTATGACGGCGAAGTTTGAGAAGAGCAAATCGTGCTAATGCGATCCAAATTCCAGCTCCCACATCACCCCATCTTTTTTTCAAAGCACGTCTGCGTAATAATGAATACAATAACAGTTCAAGTAGAATTGCAATAAAACAAGCATAAGGATTAATCAAGAACATAACTACAACTGCTCCCAGCGAACCAATCATAGCCACATACCAGGGCACATTAATAGTAGGGCGATATGAAGGATCTCCCACTAATTTTTCCAACGCTGCGCTAAAATTAATGACCACGTAAAGAGTTAGAAAAAGAATTGTTACAAACTGTGCAACTGCATTGAGTCCTCCGAGCATTACCGCCAATAAAGCAATGGCGCCACTGATCCAGGTTGCAATTGTAGGCTGACCGGTTTTGGAAAGCTTCGCTAAAAATTTAGGAGCCAAACCATCTTTAGCAAGCGCTTGCAATACGCGCGGACCTCCAAGCACACTCCCGAAAGCTGATGAAAGGATAGCGCCCCAAATTCCCGGGTAAATTAGCCAGGCGCCGAGAATAGCCACTTTAATCCAGATAATGCCTGGTTCAGCTAATTCTTCATAACTGACACGCGCTGAAATAGATAACAAAATAAGAACAACGATATAAGTGACGGAACCAGTGATAACTGCTAATAACGTTCCCCGCGGGATTGACCGTTGGGGATCTTTTAAATCCCCGCTCATGCCAATTCCTGCAGAAAAACCGGTTACTGCCGGGAAAAATACTGCGAAGACATACCAAAATCCTTTTGGCGCTGTGCGGTAGCTAATTGTTAATTCAGGCGCGTGTGTGCTTCCCACTAACACACCTATTACCAAAGCAATCAACGATAATCCCACTGCAATCATAATTGGTATTTGCAGCTTAAGCGCCATTCCAGCGCTTTTCCCGGAGATTGCAGTTATAATAATGATAATTCCTGCTGCCAGAAGTTGTATCGTAACCGGGGTAACAGGCCCCCATGCGGAAGGCCAAAATGTTACAATTGACTCTGCCAGTCCGAAGCTATAAAACGTGATACTTAATGTACGACAAAGAAACAACGGAATTCCAATAGCGCCACCAGGTTCTAATCCCAAACTTCGGGATATTATATAGTATTCACCACCAACACCAACGTGCATATTCGTTGCTATTGCAGATGCGCTTAAAGCTGTAATAAAAGTAATTGAACTTGCCAATAATACTATGAAAATAGTAGCGGGTAAACCGAGATTACCAACCACCCAGCCAAATCGCAGGTACATGACCAATCCAAGAATCGTTAATATACTTGGTGTAAAAACGCCCAAAAATGTACCGAATTTTTGTACAGGTAGAGTACTCAGCTCTTTGGCTGTCTCATTTTTAGACATATATTCTCTTAAAAAATACATTAATGATTTTGAAAAAAATGTATAAAAAATTAACATTGGAATCAACATAAAAATAGATAAAAAAGATTTAACTTACCTGCGAACCGAAATTCCAAAACCAATAAAATAATTATTTGTGTTTTCTAAATTCGTTCCAGCGTTAGCATTTAATTGTAGAATCTATCATCAATGTTAAAAAGAACTAAAGTGACCAAAAATAAAAATGCACCAAAGTACAATAGCCTAAAATTATTCAACATTTTTTCACTTAAATTAATTTAGGAATTTCAAGTACTTTAGTGCACTTTTAACTTTTTTTTGTTGTTTTATTTTTTCTTTTCTTTTTTTGTTTCTGTTTCTTCATCGGGACGAATCGCTTTTTCTGCTTTTTTCAGTGCTTGAGCAGTAATTTCTCGCAGCGTTTTGAGTTGTTCTTTTAAACCTTCAGTATCACCCCCAGCTTTGCGGTAAGCAATAATTGCCATAACGAGAGCAACAACAGCAATTATAAAATTTAATATTGACATATATTTTCACCTCCTGATTTTATCGTAATATTATTATGAATATTTGGGAATTGGAAATTTATTTTTTAGGTTCATCCTTAGATTTCGTCTCCCCACCTGGGCGAATCTCTTTTTCTTCCTTCTTTATTTCTTTTTTTTCCACTTTTTTAGCTGCTTTTTTTGCTAATTTTTTCTCTTCGCGTGCAGCTTTCCGCTCTTCTTTAGTATCTTTTTTTCTTGCTATCAAAATCATAATAAGACCAACGAGAAATAGAATGGCACCGATGATTAGTATAATATAAGAGATGGTGCGATAGGTAACTAATGAGTTTTCCCATTCCGTAAGTTTAACTTCCTTCTCGACAACCGCCATCTCCCGTTGGTTTAATTCCTGTTCTTTCTCAACCATTTCTTGTTTCTTTTTATCAACCTCTGACAATAGAGCTTTTAATTCTCTTTTAAGCGCAATTTCTTTCTGGTCAATAGGTTGCACCGCTTCATCTTCAGCCTGAACTGTTTGTGTAGTATCTGCTATAGTTGCGTCCTCGGGCAGTCCAGACTTTTCATTTTTTTTACAGCCACTTATGACGATAGCAACAACAAAGAGAAAAATTAACGTCGTGTTGATTATTAAAGATTTGGTTCTCATAACTTGTACCTCCTGATTTTGTTAAATTGCTTTATTAGAAAATATTTACTTGGATTATTTATAAAACATACCCCCCAGGCATTCGCTAAAATAAAAGCTAATATTAAACCAGGGCGCTCTCCTGTCCTGAGTCTTTCACAAAAATACACGATGACCGTGTTAACTCGGAGACTCCTCTTATAAAATCAAACGGTAATTTATCCTGCGCCAGTCCGAAAATGTTAATGTCACCATGGGGAGCTTCTTTTATAGTTTCTTTAAAGGAACCCGTCAAAACATAAAAATCAGTCATCGATGGCAGCCGCGCCTGATCGCTTAAATTTTGTAAAAAATTGTGCAGCCGTCTTTCGTCCTTTTTATCATCTGCTACGGTAACCAGATTTATTTTTCCTTCCCAGTTTAATTGCAGTTGCAGCGTAATCAGCATTGCCAGGTGCCAGTTGGGACTTTTGTCCCGCAGCCAGAGATTAACATTTTTCTGCATTCCATACGCCATCCGCGGATGCTGACGTAAGATAATTGTTCCCAATTCATATCTATCAGCTTGAACGACTAATTGTTCTATGGTGTCATCTTTCAGTTTATTTTCGCCGATAGTTAAAAATAAAACATTGGGACGAAATGTGCCGCCCTTTAGTGTTTGAATCACTAATTTTGCGCCATGCAGAAAATCATTGTCTTCTAATACCACAGAATTTACAATAATCCCCTGCTCTTCAATTGGAGTCAACAGTTCTTTCAGGGCGGATTGGGTTTGCTCAACATTTTCGTTTTTAACAGTAAACCCAAAAATGCTGCCTGAAGGATAAGTAATGTTTCGAATTAATAATAACGGACCCGCCCATAGTTCAGGATTTTCAACAGGCAATAAAAGATCTGGTTTCCAGGTTATTTGATGTCGGGGAAATTTTGCCGATAATCTCGAAGCCCGTTCGGCGATCACTAAAAATAACCCACCGCGAATATCACCCCAATCAGCATGCAGTTCTCTTCTTGCCAACCAAATATACAGCGCAACGATTGTAATAATGGCAATAAAACTAAAAACAGGATCGATAAGAAACATGATCAATGCACAGCCAACAGCGCCTAAAAAAGGCACAAAACGAGGTATCTGGAAGGTCGGACGAAAACTTATGATCTTCATGCTCTGCTCAATAAACACTACCAGGTTCAACATGCCGTAGGTGATGAGAAAAAACATGGTGATTAGCGACGCCAAAAAATTTAGGTCGCCCAAAATCAGTGCAATTTCAATGACAATGCCTGTAAAAATAATAGCATTGCGCGGTTCATTGGCTTTTGTTTTAGCGGCAAATATTGAATGGAACGGAACTGTTTTTTGTTCAGACAATGCCTGCAGAACCCGCGGCGCGCCCAGCATACTGCCCAATGCCGAAGACAAAGTTGCGCCCATTATTCCCGCAATGACCACGGGTCCCCAAAAAGCTTTATCGACCATGATCATTTGATTGGAGCGAAGTTCTTCAGGGGAACTAATTCTTGTTAAAACGTAGGCGAGTACAATATAAAGTACCATCGTAATAAAAATGGAACTCATCGTACCTAACGGTATCGAACGCCTGGGGTCTTTTAGGTCGCCAGACATATTGGCGCCCGCCATAATGCCCGTAACCGCAGGAAAGAAAATGGCAAACACCTGCCAAAAATTAGCATTTTCGAATTTTCCAATTAAAACAAAATCAGCGACTGGTTTTTCAGGGGTGAAAAAGAACGATAACAAAGACAATCCCATTATTGCCATGATAATATATTGCACCCGAATGGCAAATTGAGCGCTGATGTACGAGATGGTTAGCAGGCTGATCCAGGCGATACTCGATACAATAATGGGCGTATGGCTTGGAAAAACCCGCAGCCAGCCTTCGGTAAATCCAATAATATACAATGCCGCGGACAGCGTTTGCGCAATATAAAGCGGTATGCCGATGCTGCCGCCTGCCTCCAGTCCTAATGATTTGGAAATAATTGAATAAGCGCCGCCAGCGCCGATTTTTATATTGGTGGTGATGGAAGACATGGAAAGACCAGTGCAGATTGTCACCGTTTTGGCTAACAGAATAATCGCGACAGCCCCTAAAAAACCAGCGTTTCCCACGACCCAACCTAAACGCAGGTACATAATCACGCCGAGAATTGTCAACACATCCGGGGTGAAGACGCCGCCAAAAGTATCAAATTTTTTTGCCTGTACTCCCTTTTTTCCTGATTTAAGTTTATCAAGAAAAGAAAAAATACTTTTTGTTTCATTACTCATTGATTGAATTTTGACCTCCTGCCTGGGATTTACCTTCTATTCGGTTGTTATAGAACCGCGTTGTTGGATACGCAAAATCAATATCATTACAAGCAGCAAATTGACTCAGAATGTCTTCCCAGATGGCTTCGCTGCTACTTCTTCGTTTTCGGGGGTCGCAGAGATAGCGAATCGTAAGTAATACTCCAGAATCTTCTACCGAAGTCCAAACAATCGGTGTCAATTTGTTGTAAAAAATCATATAGCGTTTGGCAGCTCTTTTTACGCGCTTTTCCGCCTCAGTTGAAAGATGTTCCGCGTGTGCATTTGCTATCGTTGCTAAAATTTCTTTTGCTTTTTTCCAATTGCTTTCAAATGTTACCAACACTGGCACCTCATTCCAGATATATTGAAAACCTCGGGAATAGTTAGCTAAACTGTGTTTAAAAACTAATCCATTGGGCAGGTGAATAACTCTGCCCGTTGATTGATCAGCAGCAACCCAGTTGCCGATTTCCATTAGCGTAAACATAAACAGCCGGGTGTCAATAACATCACCAGTCTGATTATTAATTTCAATGCGGTCGCCAACTTCAAACGGTCGCCGCCACATAATAAACAGCCAACCCGCTATATTTGCGATCAAATCCTGTAACGCAATGGCTACCCCTGCTGCAAAAATTCCCATAAAAGTAGCAAAGGACTGGAAGCCGCGAAACCAAAGGCGCCCGATTAAAAAAATGGCTAAAATAGTAAGAACATAAGCAATACTTTTGCGCCAGTGGTACCGTTTCTTTACGTCTTTCGTTTGCCGAAATACGATAAACAAAAAGATATATCGAAAAACAATAAACAGAAAAATAATGATCAGGCTGCTCAATAGCTGTTTCTGGAAACTTGTCGAAATGTTCAGCGATTGCCCTATCCATTGGCTTAGTTTTTCAAGTTGTTGTTCCATTGGCGTAATTAAAGTATTCATTTACTGATTTTAAAAACTCAACTATTTTCATTTGAATGTGATTCCTCTTTTGGAGGAGTAAAATTGTAAAGCGCTTCAACCACGGCTTCCTTTTTGCCCATCAACATTATCTTATCTCCAACATTAATTTGCGTATCTCCGCTGGGAATAATAGCGCTGCCTTTGTGAATAATCAATCCCAATAAATGTTTTTTCTAAATCCTGTTCTTTCTTTCTCAGTTCTTCGTTTAGAATCTTAAGCTGTTCCATATTCGACTTTAATTCATCTCCAATAAAGCCTCCAACCATCAAATAAAACCTATATTGTCCCATACCGTTTCATTGGTTTGTAAGTCCAAACCTTCATCTTCGCTTCTTGGACCATGCCAATGCACCTGGTATATTTCAAACGTTGGTCACCCTTTCTTTGTAATCCAACACATCCTTGATTATCTGCTGTACGTCACAAGCTTGGATTACCACCAGATCGCCGTCTCGGGCCTCTTCAAGGGCGGCAATTGCAGCCTTTCTTTCATCATCAAGGATAATAACGCTATCTTCAGAAAAGCCCGTTGAGAGCACACCATCGAGGACCAGCTTCGGCGTCTCCCCAAAAGGGCGATTCCTTGGATCAGCGTCGCTTAGGAATATCTTATCATATATTCCCCCGATAGCACGGCCGAAATCCATGATGGCATCTTCAAGGCGATTCCCGGTACCGTGATTGACGCTTATCTTGCGTCCTGTTGCCAGGTGGGGAATTAGCTCGGCCAGGGCCTTGATTGCTGAGGCGTTGTGACCGTAATCTATCATTACTTTGATGTTCCCAATGTCGATCAGGTTCATCCGCCCTGGTAGCTGACCAATGGTGGGATTAAAGCTTACCAATCCAGCCTGTATATCCTCAATTTTAAGGCCCAATGCATACACCGCTGCCGTGGCTGCTAATGCATTGGATACATTGAATAAAGCGTTCCCCTCCAACGTAATGGGGACATCAATAAGGTTGGCGACAAGGGATTCAATGTCTTCTTTCCGAATCACTATATGATTATTATCAACTGTGACCACGCCGCCGCCCATCGAGATGTGTTCTGTGAGGGCTGGGTTAGTTGGGTCCGTTGAAAACAAGATGGACTCCGCCTTGATATTATCCTTGAATGCCATTACTAAGGGATCATCAGCATTCAGTATGGCATAACCAGAGGGTTTGATAGTTTCCACAACTGTTCCCTTTAACCTCGCCAAATCGTTGATAGTGTTAATCCTACCCTCACCGATATGGTCACCGGACACGTTTAAAAAAACACCGACATCGCTCTCGTCGTAACCAAGACCTCTTCTTATGATGCTCCCCCTGGCCACCTCCAATACGGCGTGGTCAATCGTGGAGTCCATCAACACAAGTTGGGCTCCCGCCGGTCCGCTATAATCCCCCTCTATCACCATGTTATTGCCGATGATGATACCATCTGTGCATGTCGTACCAACGATGCTCCCACTGTATTTCAAAATATGGGAAATCAGCCTTACAGTTGTTGTCTTTCCATTTGTCCCGGTGACCGCAATAATAGGGATCGTGCCTTCTGTCCCGGGAGGAAAGAGCATATCGATAATTGGTTTGGCTACGTTTATGGATTTCCCTTTGTAGGGTTTCAGGTGCATTCTTAACCCGGGCGCAGCGTTCACCTCAACAACGCCACATCCGTTTCCCAGGGGGGCTTCGCGTAAACTCGGTGCTATTATGTCTATTCCAATCACATTAAGGCCGATTATTTTGGATATGCGCTCACACATGCTTTTTACAAGCGGGTGAACCTCGTTTGTAACGTCAATGGCGATTCCACCCATGCTCAAATTTGCCGTGGATTTTAGGTATATTTTTTTTTCCTTTGGCAGGACAGTTTTCAGTGTCAGGTTATTTTTGCGGAGGAGCCTTTTTGTCATTTTGTCCACTTGTATCTTTGTAAGTACCTTTTCGTGGCCGTATCCACGCTCAGGATCTTTGTTTATCCTGTCGATGATCTGTTTGATTGTGGACTCCCCATCACCTATTATGGGAGTCGGGCTCCTGTTTGCTGCAGCTATGAACTCTCCGTTAATAACGAGTACCCTGTAATCAAACCCATTAAGGTGCTTCTCGATCAGAACATAGTCATGAATCTGATTTGCATCCGAATAGGCAAGCTTGAGACCCTTTCTATCCCTGACGTTGGTTGAAATCCCCTTCCCGTGGTGTCCGACAAGTGGTTTCACAACAACGGGAAATCCGATATCCTCGGCAACTTTGTAAGCCTCCTTCAACGATGCGACTTCTTCCCCATCAGGAACAGGTATACCCGCCTGAGATAATATATCCTTGGTCCTTTTTTTATCATCGGCAATTTCGACGCCAATGGTAGATGTGTCGTCCATGATGGTGGCCTGAATTCGCCGTTGTTTAACGCCGTGCCCAAGCTGAACATAGCTTTCAGAATTCAACCGAATGAACGGGATTCCCCTTTTTTGTGCCTCCTTTATTATTGATTGTGTTGAGGGTCCGAGGAGGCTGGTTTCCCGAATTTCTTTAAGGCCAAGTATAATGGATTTCAGATCAACTTTCTTTCCGTGAAAAAGAGATTCAACGATCTTAACCGCATCTTTCCCTGCCTGGATGCCTGCCTCCTCGTCACGGTACCTGTATACGACATCGTAAACTCCCTTAGCATTTGTACCAAGCGTTTTTCCGAACCCCACCTCCATGTTTGCCAGGCACTGGAGCTCTATTGAGACATGCTCTACGATGTGTCCCGCCAAGGTTCCCGCCTTGACACGCTCAAGGAATCCACCCTCGTATCCCCTGGAGCAATAATGCTGTTTGAGGGTTGGGATAAGTGATTGGAGGCGTTTTGCAAAACCGGGTATCTTGTTTGAGGGCTGGTTCTCCAATTCCCCGATGTCCAACTCCATGTAAATAACCTGATACCGGCTATAGTAGTTCGATCCCCGGATAGCCCGAATCTCTAGGATGTCCATTGGTCGTCATCCATAATATAATCAGGTTTAAGGTATCGTCTGCTTTGAAGGTCAAATCCATTTCCCTTGACCAATGTGTGAACAATAACGTTCTCGACAGCGATAGCATCCCCCATATCGATTTTGGACACGTTTGAGTATTTGATGTGTTGTCCGTCAAAAATGACTATTAGGCCATTACCTATCGCCTCCAACACATGACCCTTCCTGATGATGACACCGGAGTCCTCACCGAGGCCCAGCCCGATGTGGCCCGGGTTGCAGGTCACCACCTCCATGAGCCTGCTGAATCTGCCTCTTTTGATGAAATGACTGTCGATCACCACGTTGGTCACGAGACCGATCCCTGCGGTGACCTGAACGGTGCCTTTTGTCAGCGCCTCCTGGCTTTCCCCTTCGTATACCATGACCTCGGACAGGGCGCTTGCGCCAGCGCTCGTACCAGCAATGACACACTTCTCGTTACGATATTTCTTAATTATCGTCTCTAAAACCATTGATCCCCCCAATATGCTGGTGATCTTTAGTTGATCCCCTCCAGTGAAGTATACGATGTTTGCCTTTTTGATACGGTCTACGTATTCCACTCTCTCCGCATCTTCCCGATTTTTAATATGCATCATATTTGTGTCCTTGACACCTATTATATCGAATGCCTCCATGTACCCCTTTCCGGTCTTCTCCGGTATATCGCTGGCGGTTGTTATCACCTCGATTGTGAGTTTTTTAGATTCAAGAACATCAACTACCGCCCTGATGACCTCTATGTCATTTTCCTTATCCTCGTTCCCGCCTATGGCTATCAAGATGCCAGGGGGGGTATAGTGATCCTCTGAAAATGATGTTTCGTTCTTGGCCTTTTTTGCCATAGGATCCGATACAGGCATGGTTCACCTCTTAATCATTAAATATCTATTTTGCTATTTATCTGTTATCCTTGAAGGGGGTTCGGAATTTCATATAACGTTAAGTATATGAAAAGTAAGCGATTTCGAAGCACAAATCTTTCAAGTTATGAAAATATTGAAACTGGCTACAAACCTTAATACTACTGCAATCTCGCTTATTTTTTATATACATTGTTGTAAGCAGTTTTGAACTTCATAAAAAACCAAATTCCAAAAATCCACCAAATAATCAATCCGACTGTTCCTGTTGGTCCATAAATCAAAGTATCAACTTTATCACTATTAAACACAAACATTAAATAAGTTGAAGCAGACCAGTTTAACGCACCGTGTGCTAGTGCAGGGACAAAAACAGATTTACTGATAAAATAGAAATATTGAAATATAATTCCGATTGGAATCATCAATAATATCATCATAATATTGCCAATTATAGGATGTCCCGGATAATTAAGTCCCATAATAATTCCAAATGCATGCCATATTCCCCAAACAAATCCGGCAATTAAAAAAGCGGTAAATGGATTGAAAAACTTTAATAATCTGGGTGTCATAAAACTACGCCATCCAATTTCTTCACCTAAGAACATAAAAATGTTTAATAATGGTGCAATAAGAACATTGAGAAGGAAAATAATGACTAAACTTAATGTCCAGTTATTTAAATCTAAAAATCCATTTGCACTCGTAATAATTTTTTCTTTATCCAGTATTAATTCAGGTGATATAATGTAAGAAATCAGAAATGTTAAACTTGTTATTCCAAATATCGTAATTGGTGCAATGAACCAGTATTTCCATCCTTTAAATTTTAATCCAATGTCATTATTTTTGAAAATTGATTTTTTATATACAACCAAATATAAGATTAGGACAACAATTGCAGGGATATACATTGAATATCTTGCAACAGGGAATTTATCAAGTCCCCCTTTAATTAATGCAATTATTCCAAGTCCATAAGTAATAATGAACGTTAATATTAAAAATAGTCCTAATTCCTTTTTAGTTTCTTTCATAGTTTCATTCCTTTAAATTGCTTACAACGGTCCTCGTGTAAAAATTGGGCGGGTGTTATCCCGACCTGCTTGTCAGACCATAGTTGGTTTATATTTTTTGGTTTACTTGTCATACAGATACCGCGCCCCGCCTTGTTTTTACACGATGTTATACACAGTCGGCTTTTATCCACTACTATATCTCCTTTGTAGATTATATCAATTGTGTCTTTCTAAAAGAAAAGATGAGAGCATAAATAGATATAAATACTAAAGGAAGATGTAAAACTCCATTCCACCATAAAATATCTGGGTCAATCATAAAATTCACTAGCAAATTCCAGAAACCAACGATTATTCCAAGAAGGCTTGTGATCCGAAGTGTTACGATATTAACCCTTGGATAATAGAGAGTGAGTATTGCAAGATATACAGGTGTCATGTTGCAAAAGGCTAAACCCACCGGATTTGTGAATACATAAGATAGATTAAAATCAGGTTTCATTGATTCAAGGTTCAATGGATACCAGAAGGCTAAAAATGCCAATGGAACGACCCAGAATCTTATGAGGGGTATCTTTCGGGGGGTGAAATCATTTCTTTTTACTGCGACTTCCCAGAACCATAAAAGCGAAACGACTAGCGTTAGGATGAAGTTTCCCGATACAACTGCAAAACCATACGTATCAGATATCGAAATGTATTGAAGAACTGCAAAAAGGATGTAGTTTATACCAACATAAAAACTAAAAATACGGCTAAAGCGATTTCCTGAGAAAATTAAGGCAAAAACTAGAATAGTCGGTAGAATCTTAAAAATTGGGTATAGCGAAGAAAGACTGTCAGATGTAAGCAATGAATGGCGAATGATGTATCCTATTATTTCACCAGTCTTAGAAGGATCGTACCCTTTTGTAACAATAGGTGGTACTAATATATTGAGTAGAATAAAAACAACTACAAACCACCATTTGCGAGTTATCAATTCAAGTATTCTTTGAACTTTTTCAAGATTTTCTTTTTTCATCATTTATTTCCTCCTTTGTTTGGTCTTTTCCAAAAATAGGTTTACACTTTTTAGGTTATTAATTGTTTAAAAATAATGTTTTATTTTAATCAATGGCCATTTTAAGCCGATTGTGTATAACGTTTTGGCTATGCGTAGTGCGGGTTTCCGAAGCACTTCACTTTCAGCTTAACTATATGTTTATTAATATTCATTCTCTTTCAATTTAGCACTCAAACCCGCATTACGTATAGGTTTTGTTGTGCTTTCGTTATATTTTTAATTCTTCATTAACAAGGTTTACTAAATCATCTTCATCGGAAAGTATTTTTTTTAAACTATTCAAATCTTTTATTGCATTAACAATTTTCCATTGTTGAAATGCCTCAAGCATTAAAAATACGTCTTCTAACTTACTGTCAAGTTTTAGTACTTCTCTAAGTTTTGATTGATTACTTAATCTTGTATATAAATCGCCTCCTGATTCGAGAGAAGCCAATTTAAGTATATCTCCGGCTTTCTCACGATTTGCATCTGATGCTTTAATCATTCTATTCTGATACCGTTTTAAATCAATTAATTTATTTCGGATAGCTGTAGGTATTAATTTTATGTCACCAGTACTTTCGAGAGACTCAATAGTGTTTGTATTAAATGAAATGACTTTAGATTTAATGTCTAAAAGTAAAATATTGTTGAACGCTTGGTCGAAATTTAAATCGGGTTCTTTATAAGTTTCGAGATAAACATGGTACGAATTAATAGTAGAATCTAAAAGTGAAATAGTTTCTTCAATATAGATTTTATCTTTGCTTAAATCTTCCAATATTTGATAGTAATAACCTTGTCTGGTAGCCTCAGCTTTTCTTTGCTCATTTAAGTTGTTTACTTGTAATGCAATCAAAATCCCAATAACAACAAGAAAAATTTCTCCAATCGCGTATTTTAGATACTTTCCCGTTTTTCCTTCTGAAAGTAAATTTTTCCTAATATTTCTAAAGAATTTTATCATGAGTTAATGGTTAATTATAATGAAGCACAAAGCGGGCGTGACACGTCAGATCGCCATGAGCATAGGATTTGAGTTTACTCAAATTCCTTATGCGATTAGTGAGCTGATTA